>JAOARN010000089.1 GCA_025210485.1 Marinifilaceae bacterium
TAGCTCAGTTGGATTAGAGCAACAGCCTTCTAAGCTGTGGGTCCCAGGTTCGAATCCTGGCTAGATCACTAAACATATTTTTTGGATTATTGTTTAAAACTTTTTATTGGTCTAGTAGCTCAGTTGGATTAGAGCAACAGCCTTCTAAGCTGTGGGTCCCAGGTTCGAATCCTGGCTAGATCACTAAACAGGATTCGAATTCTTTGTTTAAAACTTTTTTGGTCTAGTAGCTCAGTTGGATTAGAGCAACAGCCTTCTAAGCTGTGGGTCCCAGGTTCGAATCCTGGCTAGATCACTTCTTTGGTTTTGTTTTTTTCTTCGAAGCCATTTTTTCTTGATTCACTTTATATACATACAAAGCTTTCAGACTTTTCTTTTCGCTAATCAATTTTTTTATATACCAGGTTCGACAATTATTTATTTTTGCAATTTCAATAGCTTTATCAGCAAGAGCTTCTGCTTCTACAAGTTTTTTATTTAAAGCATACATATTAGCAAGAGTAATATAATACATAGGATTATTATTGCTCTCAGCATTAGTTTTTGCAACCTCCAAACCTTTCTCCGTATCCCCCAATAAATAAAGAGTATTACCAACAACATTGTAAAAGTCAGGCAATGAAGCAGGATTCTTAACTTTTAAATATTCTTCCAATTTAGAAACATTTAATTTCAGAGATTTATTCGTAAGCATATTATTGACAACAATAGAAAAACTTCGAAATGGATAAGTAAAACCAGTCTTATCACTCCAAAAAAAATAACGCCTAAAAAAACTATCATACAAACTCAAATCGCTCATTTTTTTTATTAAACTAGGGTCAATATAATAGGATTTATATAAACTATTCAAAGCTTTTAAAATTGAATTCGTTTCTTCAACACCTTCAATAAATTCAGTATAGATATCATAATCTAACTCTATATCCAGCTGATCAATTCCATTTTGCCCCTTCACATAGTCGCCAATTTTAATTTGACTTACCAATGATTCAATTCCAGAACCATTTAGCCCGGAACCTGAAAGATATAGATATCGATTTAAACCACTAGCCGTTTTCGAAAAATCAGCACACTTACTCAATACAGAATAATTATTCCAGGTCAACACTGGATTAACACAAAGAAAACAATCAAATTTAGACTCTGGAGTAAACAAGACATTCAAAGCTAACAAAGCACCAAATTCGACCCCATACAGTATATTCATTCCCGAGGTTCGGAATTTCTCATCTAGTTTATCCACCAATTCATCATTTAAATAGCTAGTAAATTCTTTTAGCTTTCCCTTAGGATTTTGATTCTTTATAAACTCAGTTGCTGAATTCAATAAATCAAATTTATCACTAAAATCAATCCCAACAATAATATGCTCTGGTATTACATCTTTATTTTTTGAAATCCTTTCAATAGAAGCTGAAAGATAATCAAACTCATTATCGCTATCCAAGACATATATAACAGGATAACGCACAATCTCATTGGAACTATTATAAGAATTAGGTAATAAGACCGTCAAATCAACTTGCAAGTCTAAAGCTTCGGAATAAAAACTCAACTCCTTCATGTTTTTCCCATTACAATTAGGTATATCTTCAAGACTAAGGCTCTGTGCAAAAAGATTAAAACTATAAAAGATCAGAAATAATACGAATATTTTTTTCATAATAAATTAATTAGTTTATGATTATTGTTTAATATAAAAACAACAAGTTTGATATTTACAGAATAAAGAAAATGGCAAAAACAAAGGCATTTTAAAGCATTTATGAAATAATTAATTTTCTTGTTAACTAAATTTAATTATTATTTAAATATTTATCAAAATTATTATACTAAGCTATAATACTGATTAAGAAATTACAAATCATAAGAATTAAATTAAACAAAAGTCTTATTTTCTAAAAGCATGGCTGTTTGGACTAATTAAATTTAACAATAAAAAAATACACTTTCACATAAACTGCATTAATAATAATAAAATTATGCTGAATTAATTTGTATAAATACAAAATATAATTTAGGTTAGCATTATATTTGACATAACATAATAATTGAAATTCTAATAGATTTGATAATTATAACAAACAGGAGGTGTTAATATAAACTAATAATAATTAGACTAAAGATTTACTCAAAAAGAATACAATGAAAGAAAAAATTATATTTGCAATATTATGCATGTTTATTTTTACCAAGATGGTATTTGCAGGAAATAATGCAGATGTCGATTCATTGATACACCAAGCTAATAAATCCTATTTTTCGAGCACTGAAAATTCATTAAAACTATCTTTTTCATTACTAAATACAAACAAAAAATTAACAGAAGATCAAAAAGCAAATATCTACGAAATAATTGGTAGGAATTACATTCGCAAACACGACTTTAATCTTGCATTCCAATATCTTAACAAATCATATAAACACTGGAATAAAAAACCTGTTTCAATAAATCTAATAAAGATTTATGAAAACTTTGCTTTTCTTAATATAAAAAAATATAATTTCGAAGAAGGATTATACTATATAAACAAAACAAGAAGCGCACTAAAACATCTCGGATTGGAGAGCAAATACACAACCATAAATCTTTTAGAAGCTTTATATTTGAAAAAGACATGTAAGTTTGACTTGGCTCTTGACCTACTAAACAAAGCACTACAAAATCCTGACATTAAACTTAAAATAGAATTCAAGCACTTTACATATACACAAATCGGAGATATATTACTAAAACAGGACAAAATAGATCTTGCTAAAAGCTTTTACTTCAAAGCATTAAACCTAGCCTCATCTAATAACAGAATGCATTTAAGAAACATTTCACTAATTAATTTATCCTATGTCTATATTGCCGAACATCAAGAGTCAAAAGCACTAAATTGCTGCGACAAGGTTCTAGATGAGCTTTCGAAGAATGATAATAAAAACATACGAGCAAAAACCTATCTATGTTTATCATATATATACAGCTCATTTCAACAAATTGACTTAGCTTGCGACTACCTTGACAATGCCTATAAAATATACTCAAAACAAGGCTCACAACATAAAGTATTACCATGTATATACAAACTTGCTAAAACACAAATTAAGATAAAAGAATACGAAAAAGCCCAAATAAAAATAAGATCAGCTATAAGAATTAGCAAAAACTGCTCAGACAGATACTATGAGGCTGTTGGATATAAGCTATTAGCCCAAACTCAACTAGAACAGGGGTTGAAAGAGACATCTACAAAAACGATAAACAAAGCAATAAATATATTTAAACTTATTGACAACAACGAAGGAATTGCCAATTCGTATAATATTCTGGTTTTAAATAAACTTAGTTCCAACAAGAAAGAAGAAGCATACCTATTACTAAAAGAGACAGAAAAACTTAGTAATAAACTCAATATAAACAGCATTCAAGCAACAACAAATATTAATCTTGGAAAATATTTCTACAATCAAAATAATTTAAGCCTTGCTTTAAAATATTTTTTAAAGAGCCTATCTAGGCTAAAGAATTTACATAAACACAAAGAAATTTCAGAAACTGCTAAATATATATCTAAAATATACGAGCAAAACAAAGATTATAAGAAAAGTCTTTCTTACCATAAAAAATATGCATTACATTATAGCAAGCAATATAATGCCGAAACAGAATCTAAAATAGGATGGATAATAAAAGAAAACGAAATAAAGAAAAATGAAGAATTTATAGATTTCGTATTAGCTGACAAACAAAATAAGAAGCAGAACAAAACCAAACAAAAACAAATAAACAGCTATATTATTTTTATTAGTATACTTGTTATTATATTTATCGGATTAAGTATAAGTTTTTACAAATCAATAAAAAGAGTAAATTTTATGTTGTCTCAAGAAAATGAAGAAAGACGCAATGCGGAATATTTACTCGAAGAACACCAATTAAACCTTGAAAATCTCATAAAATTCAGAACGAAGGAACTTATTATGGCAAAGGAAAAGGCAGAGATGTCGGATAAATTAAAAACAGCATTTTTAGCCAATGTCTCCCACGAAATAAGAACTCCTATGAATTCTATAATTGGATTCTCTAAGCTTTTATCCATGACTGATTCGAAAGAGAAACACAATCACTATGCTAAAATTATTAATGAAAATGGAAAAGTTCTTCTAACCCTTGTTGATGACATAATTGATTCATCGATTATTGAATCAAACCAATTAAAAATAAAAATAAGCGAATTTTCTATCAATTCACTTCTCGAAGAATTATATTTTATTTTTAAAGAAGATATGAAAAATTCAAATCGTAGTAATGTTGAATTAATATATCACAAACCACAACAAAAGCATATTATACAAACCGATAGAGTTCGACTCAAACAAATGATGGTGAACCTATTACGAAATGCTGTTAAATTCACAAAACAAGGAAAAATTGAATTTGGAGCAAACATGACAAACAAAGAATATATTTTCTTTGTAAAGGACTCAGGTATTGGCATTCCAGAAAAAGATAGAAAATATATTTTTGACAGATTCAGACAAGCAAGCAATAATAAAGTTGAATTTGGAGGGACTGGGCTTGGTTTAAGTATTTCCAAAAACTTATCAAATCTACTTCAAGGAGATATTTGGATTGACCCTAAGGTATCGAAAGGCTGCAGATTCTTTATAAAATTACCTGTCAGGTATTCAAAAGACCTAAATTGCTCAAATACAATGCTAGTTGAATCTTCTGAGCATTTTAATAATCAAACTTAAAAACTTTTTTACAAATGAAGCAAAACAAATAAAAAAAATGGGAATTAAACAAAATTGCCTAATTCCCATTTAGAAATATCTTTATAAAAACTACTCTGTTTTCGAAACCAAGTGTCACAATCGTTCAAGTAAATATTCTGTCTCCACACCTGCTTGATGAAATAAAACTCCAACAGGACATGTATCTGCAGTCATTCCAAGGCATTTCTGTAATTTTTCATCACTTGCGTCTGATTTAATTTTAACCGTTACTTTAGTATTTGTAATAGTCTTTGCACCATCTCCTTTCGAACCCTCAGCTACTACTTCTAATTCAGCAAATTCAATTCTCATCTTTTTTGCAATCATATTGAAAATTGTATTCACACAACCAGAATAACTCATCATACATAATTCTAATGCACTAGTTCCTACATCGGTTCCTCCTTTTTCCTCTGGAATATCTAGAATTACACTGTGATTTCTTGAATCATCAACCTCAGACCTAAGTCCTTCTATCCATTTAGTTGTTGCTATCATAATCTTTTATAATAATATTAATTTATTTATCACAAACATATGCATTTATCTATATATTTCCAAATATAGATAATAGAATATTTTATTTTTATCTCTAAGTTACTTCCCAACTAGCAATAAACTTAATTTATTATAATAGTATCAGATTCTATTACTATTTCAATATCAGCAGCTCTAGATATGGTATTTAGGATAAAATCGATTTCCTTATTTTCAAAGCTAGTTGTTAATATAATACTTTGGTGATTTTTATTTCTAAAAATATAATTATAATTGTAAACATTAGATATATGTTTAATAATATTTTCGAGACTTTGATTTTTAAAGTTGAATTTTCTTGATTTCCAAGACATATAATTCTCATTTATTAATTTAGCAGATTTAATTCCACTGCTATCATTTCTAGCAAACTGCTTTTTAGATATATTTACTTTTGCGTGAGGATTATTTATTTGGGAGAAACTAACTAATCCAGAATTCACAAACACCTCTGTGTTTTTTTCATTTTCCCGTACATTAAAAGAGGTTCCTAAAACTCTAATTTTTGATAGTCTGGTGGTTATAACAAATTCAAGCTTTTCGTTTCGTTTTATATCAAAGAATGCTTCACCAACTAGGGATACATTTCGTGACTTTTCATTAAAATTCTCAGAGAGTTTTAAACTAGAATTCACATTAAGCAAAACAGAAGAAGAATCAGTCAAAACTATATTAATAGGTTTATTCCCATTGTTTACATATTGTAGTGTATTCTGATTTTTAATATCCAAAAAGATAAAATATGATAACAACAAACACAAGAAAACAGCTGCTATTTTGGATGATAAAACTAATAATTTGCGAGATTTATTCTTTTTAAGAATCAGGAGCTTGGTGTCTTCCCATCTAGCATCAGTATTATACTTGGTATTATGATTCAATTTATTAGCCTGAAGGATATTTTGGTAATTTTTATCATCGCTTGTACTTTTAAGGAATTTACTCCTATCCTCCTCACTCATCTCACCCATATGATAAGCTGCTATTTTTTCCCAATCTATATTTTGTTCGTACTTCATCTGCCTAGTTTTTTTGTCTAGCTAGTTTTAATTAACAATATAATCAAAATAAAATCTGATACATATAATCCCTCAATCCTTTCTTGAAAACTTTAAGAGCCTTACTTATATTTGCCTCCACAGTCTTTACAGAGATCGAAAGTTTATCGGCAATTTGCTTATATTTCAAACCTTCAAACCTACTCATTTCAAAAATTTTTCGATTCCTTTCAGGCAATTGGTTCAATATTTTTGATATCAATATATTCAATTCCTTATCTTCAATTTCGATATCAGAATTAGCAGAGCTAATATACTTTGCCTGCACTTCCGAATTTCGTTTTATTTTAGACAATAAACTTATACTATTTATATAAGTTGATCTATATAAATAGGCATTAATTGATGTATTTATCTTTATTTTATGTTTATTTTCCCATATCTTACACATAAGATCCTGAACAAGTTCTTCAGCCAAAATATCATTTTTCAGGAATTTAAAAGCATAAATACATAATGGCTGAAAATACATCTTGAACATTTTCTCAAATTCAAGAATATCTCCAGCTACAATATTTTCAAATATTATCTTATTATTATTCAATTATATTTTTTTTAGACATCCTAAGTTATCATAAAAATTTGAATTTTAAAACAGGTAGCCATATCAGGCTACCTGGTCTATGCAGAATTATAAGAATGATTGTTAGTAGACCCTTTTAGAAATTATTCTGCATAGTATCACTTCTTACTTAATTCGAATTTTTATTTAATTTCTTGATTGCATTTTGAATAGATGAATCAGGTTCTATAGTATTATACTCTCCCCAAAAATTATCATCCTGAAACTTACTTATATTATCAGACAGAACAGTAGTTCTTTTAAATCGTTCTTTATTTTTAAATTTCAAAGCATCCGAATCCTTTATGTCAGTTATTGCCATCTCTGTAATTACACTATACTTACTGTTAAATATTTTTTTCTTCCACTTGCATTTGAATGCTAACTCACCTCTAACATAATTAAAGTGCCATTTACCAGCTTTCTGCTTATACTTAACAATATAATCTGCTTGTATCGGCGTAAATTTCAATCCGTTTGGTTTTTTCGAAATAAATATTTTAGAACTCTCATCTTCGTTCTCTAAGTTTAGACTAAATTTTGCATAAGTTAGAGCCATATTATTAGTATCTATATACAAATCACCGAATGGAATAGGAAAATCAATATCTGATTTTGGATTGAAACTTATTACATAATGCAAGCGATCATCTATTTTTGTAATTGTTTTCATTTTACAGTTGTATATATTAAAAAACTGCGTATCGAAAATAAAATTTGTATTTTTCATAACATCCAGAAGTATAGCGGTACTTGGACCTCCCTGCAACTTCACCATCAAAGTATCCATTTTCTTAACTGCTTGGCTTTTTCTTGCTTTAAAGATTTTAACCTGGTCGTTTTGCATTTTGGTATAAGATGCTTTTCTGAGATCTGTAATTGCTTCGGATATTGACACATAATGCCTTCTCTTTTTAATAGCTTCTCTATAAAAAGCTCTCATCAATTTAGGGTCATTGGAATAATTCGAAGAAACTTGCGAAAGCATTTTTCTAATAATCATATTTGCATCGTAAGGATGAATATCTATTTGTTGAAGAGGTATTCTGGCTTCTTCCATATAGATATTTACTCGTTCCTGTGTTTCAATGCTAAATTCTTTCGCAATATTTTTGTATCCGATATGAGATATTAATATTTTAACCTTTGGTGTTTTTATTGGTATTTTTAACTCAAAGTCTCCCTCAGAATTAGAAATTGTACCAATGCTACCATTCTCTAATTTTACAGTTGCATAAATCAATGCTTTCTTTGTTTCCTTACTTAGTATCTTTGCTTTGATTACATAATAATCTTTTATATCAGAAGCATATGTTTTCTGAAACATTCCTATCAATAAAAATAGGGCTATAGTAGTATAAAATCGAATATTTTTCATAACAGTAATATTTAATTTAACAATAAAATAAAACAAATGATTATGGCCATTCTGTAAATCATATAATAAAAGAATAAAATCAATTAGTCTTTTATTATATGATAGGCAAATTGCAAAATACCCTATCTTATTTTTTTATTTTTTAAAATATAATTTCAAACCACTACCTAAAAAGCTTTCTGTCAACACAATAAACAACCAAACTAATTCTATTTTTTATTCTATTTTCACCCCTACTATTTGTTTTTCCTTTATATTTTCATTCAATTTATATCTTGGAAAAATAATAATTAATCTAAATGTGAAATCATAACGAAATTAATCATAGCAGGTCTGCTATTCTCCAGATAGCTAATTAAACAGTATCTATTTGAGCGTTTAACAAATCAAATCTTAAAAACTCAAAAACACTGTAAAACAAAGATTTACGACTCACAAACCATAAACGGTGAAATACGAAACGAAAGTCCCAAAACTTCGATAATCCACTAAAATCAGATAATACAGCTCACCAACCACAAATGGTGAAAACATTTAAAAATATGCTTAAAAATCCTAGAATTTTTGAATTAAGGAAATCACAGTTATGAGTTTTCACAACCCAACTAGATTACAAATTTTAATTCCTAATTATCATAAATTAAGGAATTAATCATATTGAAAATATAAGTCATCAAATAAACTATCAGAGATTATCATCAATCAAATCATTGATAAAAGCAATAACAACAGTTTAAATTCCCAAAACAACCAAGAATCAATGCTTCCGACTCACCAACCATTAATGGTGAAAGAAATTAGAAAACCATAAAAGACTTCTATCTTGCGATTCAAAAAAAATCGATATTAAACATATCAACGTAGATTCAAGTAGCAAAAATTAACGAATAAACTATAGTAAAAACACATGCCTATAAACAAGCTATAAGAGGTTTTTAAAAACCCTCAAATCAATCTAAAACCAACAACAACATCCCTCAAACACTCAAAAAAACACTGTAAAATCAACACATACAGCGCACCAACCATTAACGGTGAAAGAATTTCAAAAGTTTTTAAAAGCTCGAAAATTGACTAAAATAATACGACACAGCTCACCAACCATTAACGGTGAAAGTTATTAAAAAGCTTAAAGAAATTTTACATTGATAAGAGATAGGTCCTAGTTTCTAAATCAAAAGATTTAACTATTAGTGCTTAAATTCTAAATATAAATTTTATAAAACCAAATAGATAATTGATTGGTATTGCAAATCGATGATTACAATAATCAGATTTTATTGTCACACTATAGCTCCTTTCGGGTTTTATATCCAATCTATTAGCTTCTAGTATTATGAATAACTTGTCTCTACCAAGCTTTAATGTTTTCAAGTTTTGTTCCAAAACTAGATACGTATAAATTTGATAAATAGATTGTATCCTACTGAATAGTTTTTAATAATTAATTCATACAAACTAAGTGTCAGCCATACAGGCTTATATAAAAAAGTAGATTTCATAACATCAGGCTTAACCTGATGTTGTATAGTAAGGGCAATTCTGCAATAGAAAGAAATAATTATGACTTACATCTTGCCTAAAAAGGCATAAGAACTCAGTCAGCTACATTATTCTATTGAAAATTAATTTTTTTGCCTGAAAGGCATTTATAACAGAGCCCAATGCAATGCATTGGGATAAAAAGATTTATAAATAAAAAGGCCGTAAACCTGAAATAAACATTTATAAATATTTTTTAAATTAATTCACCTTATAGTTATACTGATCCGTTATTTTAGGACGAGACAATTACAACAAAAAAAGCCTACTTCCAAAGAAGCAGGCTTTTTTATATATCGGATAATAAATTATTATCTTAAGTTTGCTTGAGCAGCAGCTAATCTTGCGATTGGCACACGGAAAGGAGAACAAGAAACATAATCTAAACCTGTTCTGTGGCAGAACTCAACAGAGTTTGGCTCACCACCGTGCTCACCACAAATACCTAATTTAATATCAGATCTTGTAGCTTTACCTTTAGCACAACCCATCTCAACTAATTGTCCAATACCATCTTGATCTAAGATTTGGAAAGGATCGTGTTTCAAGATACCTTTTTCAACGTAGATAGGTAAGAATTTACCAGCATCGTCTCTAGAGTATCCGAATCCCATTTGAGTTAAGTCATTAGTACCGAATGAGAAGAACTCAGCAACTTCTGCAATTTCGTTAGCAGTTAATGCAGCTCTAGGAATCTCAATCATAGTACCTACCATATAGTCTACTTTAGCGCCTTTTTCAGCAAATACTTTATCAGCAGTAGTTCTAATGATATCAGCTTGCATTTTAAGCTCTTTAACAGTACCGATCAATGGAACCATAATTTCTGGTTTTGGATCAAAACCTTCAGCTTTTAAGTCACATGCAGCTTCGATAATAGCTCTAGCTTGCATTTCAGTAATCTCAGGGTAAGTATTACCTAAACGACAACCTCTATGACCTAACATTGGGTTGAACTCGTGTAAGCCATCAACTTTAGCTTTCACTACTTCAACATCAACGCCTAATCTTTCAGCCATTTCTTTTTGGTTCTCAGCATCGTTTGGAGTAAACTCGTGCAATGGTGGATCTAATAAACGGATAGTAACACCAAATCCGTCCATAGCTTTAAGAATTCCGTGGAAATCTTCTCTTTGGATAGGTAATAATTTAGCTAAAGCTTCTTTTCTACCTTCTTCAGTTTCAGCTAAGATCATTTCTCTCATTTTCCAGATTCTGTCACCTTCGAAGAACATGTGCTCTGTACGACATAATCCGATACCTTTAGCACCAAAATCTCTAGCAGTTTTAGCATCAGCAGGAGTATCAGCATTAGTTCTAACGTACATTCTAGTGTGCTCTTCAGACATTTCCATAATTCTACCGAAATCTCCTTCTAATGATGGCTTGATTGTAGCAACTTCACCTTCATAAACAACACCAGTAGAACCGTTTAATGAAATAAATTCACCTTCTTTAAACTCTCTTCCGTTGATAGTCATTGACTTACCAGAAACAACTAATCCAGAAGCAGAAGAAATACAACATTTACCCATACCACGAGCAACAACAGCCGCGTGAGAAGTCATACCACCTCTTTCAGTTAAGATACCAACAGCAGCGTTCATACCTTTTAAATCTTCAGGAGAAGTTTCACGACGTACTAAAATCACTTTCTCACCTTTTTCAGCCCATGCTTCAGCATCGTCTGCAGAGAAAACAATTTTACCTGTAGCAGCACCTGGAGAAGCAGGTAAACCTTTAGATAATTCGTTAGCAGCAGCTAAAGCTTCTTTATCAAATACAGGGTGTAATAATTCGTCTAATTTGTTAGGCTCTTGGCGTAATAATGCAGTTTTAGCATCAAAATATCCTTGGTCCATCATATCTACAGCAATTTTTACCATTGCAGCAGCAGTACGTTTACCATTTCTAGTTTGAAGCATCCATAGTTTACCATCTTGGATAGTAAACTCCATATCTTGCATATCTTTATAGTGATCTTCTAATTTTTGTTGTACATCATCAAGTTGTTTGTACAATTCAGGCATCATTTCTTCTAAAGAAGGGAAAGTAGCTTTTCTTTCTTCTTCAGTAATACCTTTTCTTTCAGCCCATCTTCTAGAACCTTCGATAGTAATTTCTTGTGGAGTTCTAACACCAGCAACAACATCCTCACCTTGAGCATTGATTAAGTACTCACCGTTGAAAATATCTTCACCAGTTGCAGCATCTCTAGAGAAACATACACCAGTAGCTGAGTTTTCACCCATATTACCATAAACCATTGCTTGAACGTTTACAGCAGTTCCCCATTCTTCAGGAATGTTTTCCATTCTTCTATAAAGAATAGCTCTTTCAGTATTCCATGAATCGAATACAGCGCAAACAGCACCCCATAACTGATCCCATGGGTTTGTTGGAAAATCTTTACCAGCTTTAGCTTTAACTACAGCTTTAAATTCCTCAACAACAGCTTTAAGATCTTCTACAGTCATTTCGTTATCTGCAGAGTAACCCTTAGCTTCTTTAACTTTATCTAAAACCTGTTCGAAAGGGTCGTGTTCGTCACCTTCAGCTTCAACACCCATTACCACGTCACCATACATTTGGATAAAACGACGGTATGAATCATAAGCAAATTTTTCGTTTCCTGATTTTTCTGCAATAATTTTCACAGTTTCATCATTCATACCAAGGTTAAGAACAGTATTCATCATACCTGGCATAGAAACACGAGCACCTGAACGAACTGATAAAAGTAATGGGAAAGCCTCACCTTTAGAGTCGAATTTTGCGTTCATTGCTTTTTCTGTTTCAGCAATTGAAGCTTCAACTTCTTTTTTAATCATTTCAACAACAGCGTCTTTACCTTGCTTGTTATATTCAGTACAAACTTCAGTTGTAATAGTAAAACCAGCAGGAACAGGAACTCCAATAAGGTTCATTTCAGCTAAGTTGGCACCTTTACCACCAAGAAGGTTTTTCATGTCTGCTTTACCTTCGGCTTTTCCGTCACCAAAAGTATAAACGTACTTAGTACTCATAATTATATTTTATTTAAGTTTTGACAAGCTTGAGTATTAATCATCGGCTTATCGAATTAATAAAAGTAAACAATTTTGTATTCGGGAATTTAAATTAGTTTATCTATATATTTTTAGTTATCAATCTATATATCAATACACTAAACATCTTTACTAAATATAATATTTCCCTTTATTTTTGAGTATACAAAAATAGCTTTCTTTTTTGCAAATTCAAAAAAAATATAAACAAGTATTTTACTTTTTAACAGACTATGAAATACTCTTGAAAAGCTTATTTTATGAGAAAAAAGGAGGCATTTTGACACATACCTATAAGCTAAACTAAGCACTAAATAAGAGAAGGCTTTCCTAAAAACCACGAATTGGTTCTAGAAAGCCTTCTGGCAATTTAAAAATTCTAGACTCATACTATATACAAGGCTTCAATAAACTTAGATTTAAATAAACATAAGTAAACCACTAACTTAGATTTGCTTTTCTATTCAAACTATAAATTATTTTTATCCTCTTCATCTTCATTTTGTTCTAAGGATATAAGATTATTAAATTGCTCAGATTTTTTAATCTGACTAGAGCCTTTGTCCTTTTTCGTGCCCATCATTCTTTTCGTATTACCTGTATTGCTTTGGGACTCTTCAAGATTTGCAGAGGCTTCAACAATTTTGTTTTTCACCTCATATTTTTTTTGAGAATTAGGACGTTTTCGCCCTTTTACATCTAAAGCAGGTAATCGAAATTTTTGGCTAACAGATTGCATTGGTTGGTTTTGAAAATTTTGGTTTAAAAAATTTTGCTCTTTTAAGTCCGTTTTTACCGTATAAGGAAACTTTTTAGGGGGAAGACTTTTGGGATTAAAAAATAAAGTATTCCAACAAAGCAATCCACTACAAAAATTCGAATTTTCTAATGAATGTAACGACCCTTCTTGTAGATTATGCGAAGAATATTTTTGGTTTATTTCTTCAATTTCATTATTAATATTTGGAATATTAATAATTAAAATATACAATCTATTAATCAACTTTCTTACAACTGGTTCTTCAAAATCATTAAATGGAACTAAAAAAATAATATCAATAAAATCCATTAGATTTTTCAAATATGGTTTTGGGTTTCGACTATTATAAATTTTTTTATGTATACTTAATATACTATCGGAAAATTTATTTTTTTCATGTTTCTCTTCTGGGCTATAATTTTTAAATAAGCTAGTAAAGGAGTCAAAAATATATTTTAGTTCTTTATTTTCTACTTCTTTGAATTCTATAGCTTCTCTATCTTTATTATTTATCTGCACTCCTGAAATTGTTTTATTTTTCATTATCGCAATCAATTCGACCAAGGTATCAACTGTTTCTTGATTCAATCTTCTAAAATCTAAAAACCTTCTTGGGGTAATTCCAAAAAATTTCTTCGGACCCAAAGGTCTATCGCACTGGTCAACAAATTCAGACATAAACGAATTGAGTTCTAGATTCACCAATGAATCCTCTCCCCACAATTTTCCAGAAATCTCTTTTATTAAATTTTCAGAGTCATTAGTATTTACCAACAAATTACCAGATTTTTTAAAAAGGCTTAACACACCTTTCAAGTTAGACTCATCCAAAATTTTAGATTCTTTTTTTAATAGGGTTCTCATTTGCTCTATATATTTCACCCATTCTGCCTTAGTTTTAATCCTAGATTCACCCTTATTGGGCAAGCTATCAGAGAAAATATTTTCACCATAAATTTCAACATATTTATTAAAATTATTAATTCCATTTTTTAGAATTTTAAATATGTCCTCAGGATTATAAGAAAGCTTCTGTTCTTGTGTTGCATCATTAATTTTTTCTTCCCAATGATTTAACTCTTCTTTCAATTCCATGATTGTCGAACTAAGTTCATTAATACCGTTTGACAATCGGAAGTGGGATAAAATAGTTGTACGATCATATAGAAGATTAAATAATACATTAACCTCTATATTTCCAAAACCTCTTTCTTCACCTAGCTTCACTAACTTATCCAACAGACTTCTTATAGTAGTAATACAATCAGTAATTTCCTTTCCAAGATTTTCGATTCCGGACTCATTTTGACTTAACTCAGAAATTTTGTCATTTTCAGATATAATTTTGTTATGTAAATCTATTAAGAACTTAAAATTTTTCATAGTATGAATAATAGGATCATAATCACCTAAATCTATTATCCTCATATGTGAAAGCTGCTTCTGCTCTGTCCCAAGATTGGAAATATTAGAAGAACTTTGTTGCTGATTTTGTCCTTGTCTATTTTGGGAAAGTAGATTTTTTGAACTAGAAAAATCTCGCTGTTGAGTGAGGTCGTTAGGATCACCATAAAACTCCTCCTTATTCTTATTCTTAAACAAATTAACTTGCGAGGAACCTACTGACCTATCACGATCATCTTTTTGCTGTTGCTGTTGATTTTCTTGCTGTTTCTGTTGATTATTTTTTCTTTTAAAAAACATATATTTTTTTTTATATTAATATTAACTAATTCCTGTTTGTTGTTTTTGAGCAAATTGTACATCTCTTTTTATCAATCTAAATAGGTACTATTCTTTTTCTTCTTCTTGTAGTTCTTGTCGTTTATTTAAAAAATAGCTATTCATCAAATTACCAGATGGTGGATTCATCGAATCATACGGATTTCTAGTATTTTGCTCCTGCTGTAATTGAATCATCGATTGCTGTTGAGATTGATTCTTGAATTGCTGTCGAGATAAATCAACCAACTGATTATATGAAGAAAAAGGATTGAACGAGATTTGAGCAAACTGCTGGTATTGATTCGAGTTATTAACCTCATTATTAACACTAAGATTATCAAATGAACCAAAACCAGAAGGGGCTTTTTTTGGATTTTCACATTCCCAATGGGACAAATAAAATTGCTGACTATTAGTTGCATTTTCTACAGTAATTATTTTAAAAAATTTAAAAATTTTCGACATTGCATCACAACAACAATGACAATTGCTCTCAAGAGAATCAGCCGACTTAAAATCAAACTCCTCATCTTTCACTTTATCCAAAATTTCTGCATGACTCTCAATATACACTAATAGAGAACTAATGAGAGTAACAAATTGATCTTGCTCATCTTTTTCAAAATAGATTTGATTAAAAATATAAAATAACACTACTAAGAAATGACCAATAGTTTTATTGCTTTCTTCTTTTAATTTAGATAATGTTTGTATATTATAATCAAGCTTAGCTGCTCTTTTTTTTTCATCATCAGCCACTATATAAACTTTCAGTAATTTATTAAATTCCCCTAAAATACACTTCAACTCATCTGATTCACAAGCATCTATCCAATAAGAAATAGCTTCTTGGATTTTAGAGCATGAATCTTTATGTATTTTCTTTATAGGTGTTTTATAATAAAGCTTTAGCTTTTCTAATTTCACACCCCTTTGATCCAAAGCGCCACTAAGCCGCTCAATCAATTTTTCTAATTCAGGAAAATTTAATTTATCTCTCTGTATACTTTGAATTGAACTGATTTCCTTCCTAACACCATTCGAGGATATCAGTTTTCCTGTCTTACAATCTCTTAGCATGGTAATGTGATAGTTTTTTACACATGCACTTATTCCTTCTAACTCCTTCTCTAAACGATCTCTTTCTAGCGGAAATCGTTTAATTCCAGAATCAGAATTTAAAAAGTTACGAATTATATCTACTATTAAAATCGGACTATATTTATTCTTTTTTGTAGCATTATATAAATTTACCCGTTCATGTATTCCTTCCAACTTATTATCCAGATCATCCAGATTAAGAAGAAGATCAGTTAACTTTTCGAGTACATTAGAATTTTTCTCTTCCTTCAAGCTTTTAAAATATTTCAAAAAAACATTTAACGAACTTTTAAAATTATCAACATTAAGATTTTCTTCATAATGTTCCGAATAAATCAAATCATTCAAAAATCCACAAATGTTATTTAAATAAGCTACAACAGCTTTAATTTTCATGTCACAGTCGGAATGCTTACATTCAAGTAAGAAGCTTAGAATTGACTCCAATGTTTTAAATAATTGATTATTTATTTCAATCAACTTTCGCCTAATCTCTATTTTTCCTTTTCCTTCTAATTTTTTTTCCCGGAATGCATTTAAGTTATCATAATGTATTTCTTCAATTGGAAGATCTTCCAAAACTTTATTCAAAGTATCAACAATATTAACATTTCCCTCCCTAGGTGGAATTATATTCAATGTAAGGTCATAATCATTTGGACCAGATTTTATCTGATAATTCTCAACTCTATTGGAAACTTTGATATCATTTTCTATTTTTTTAAATTCCGATTTATTTTTAGCTTTAAGATTTTCAGCTTCAGTAATAGCTGCCTCTATATATTTAACTTTTTCTGTATCTACATTTTTCAATTTAGTACATCCTATATTTTCTGCATCCACAACACAAAGTTTAATAAAGTTTAAAACACATAAGGTATATTCTACATCTAATTGATCTCTTTTTGTTCTTTATGCTTTAATAAATACTTCGTTTCGTCTATCTCAACTACATCTTTCACTTCACTCTTATCATAAAAATTATAATTTTCATTCAAATTAGGATTATTTTCAAATTTTGATTTTTCATTCATTTTTCTTACTTCATCGTTTAATTCCGAACGCTTAGTTGAATATTTTTGGATAGTCTTTAAATAACTATTAAATGCAAATAAGAAATCTTTTACAGCATTTTTCTGTTGTTGTATTCTTCCAGCATTTATTCTATTGCGTCGTGCGAATTTTAATAAAGTAGCTTCACTTTGGATTTTATGATATACCTTATTGATACCCAAATCATCTATTAATTGTTGAATATCTGTGCTCCAATGATTAATCTTAAAATTATATGGATTTCCTTTCGTTTTAAAAAATTGATTATCACTGTCAACCAATAGGAGAGTTCCCAATGTTTTTTGATACTGAAGAGATAATCTATTAACTTGAAATCCAGTGTTAGGAAATGGAAGTGTATTTGTCTCAAATTTTTTTTCATTCCATTCTTGCACAGCCTTATTTGGGTGTTTTTGTCCTGATTTTCCTAAGTCGCCGATGGTTTTTCCTTTTTCACTAGCCTCCATTTGTAGATAATTAAGTTTATAAAATGATAAATATTTTCATAAAAAAAGCAGCTTATAAGTAAATTTAGTATACGATGAAAATGAGAAAGGTTACATTTTATGTTAACAATAAAAAACTACACAAATACACAACACTTTAGATTCAGTTGTTTTAAAAAATATTAATAATATGTTTATTTATTATGTTTTATCCATCAAAAATAAAACTTGGTTAGACTAACAGACAATCGGATTTTTTTATTTCTATCTGGCATTATCTGTCTGCTTTGAAGACATGGCACAAACCAAACCACAGCATACGAAAAAAAATGTACCTCAAAGCAGAAGGTCGCCTTTTTGTAAACAAACATCAACCTATGTATTTATTTTTAGGAACAAATCCCAATAATAAAACTCAGGTATGAAATTAGGTAAAGAGGAAAAATTACGATAAAAAATAAATTAGACACCAATTTAGGATGTGGACTAGAAAACACAAGTAGATTGTTAAGGTATTTAAATAATAAAGAGAATATGAAAAGTACAGGTTATTTACTCCCACCCAAGTAGAGAATAAATTCAAGATTTATGAATCTATCACCAATAATTAACTGGTCATATAAGCTTTTATCTGCATTTCACAAACTCTCAAATGAAGAACAAGATCGTAGATTCAAGTATCAACTGCAACAACTCAATTCAAAGATGCATAAAAAACTTCAGAAGGCGTTTTAAAACCTAAATTTAAAAGAAAGCTTAGAATCAGTTTTTCTTACAAAAGCAAGCACTTGGAAAAAGAATAATTTAAGTGAAAATCTGTTACTTAAAAGACAATGAGTACATAAAAATGCAGGGTAATTTCTTTATAACTTTTGCATAGGCTACCCCATAAGCCTATTATACCGATTTACGTATTTAAAAAAATCAATACACAATTCACATAATACAGAATTTGATTCTATTATTATTTGTTTTTGTCTTTCATATAACTTGGATTTTTCACTTGTTAGAATAATTAAATTTTCAATCTCTAACTTCAAATCATCTATATTCTGAGAATTATTATTAGAACCCTTACCTCTTTTCAATTCGAAACTTAACTTAGGCAGCAATAAAGCTAAGCGAAGAGTAGAATGCAACATATTTTCAAATAATTGACCTCTAATCTCTTGTTCTTCCTCTTGGTCTAACATAACAGACCCAAACTTAAACACCTGACTACAAGAAGTTTCTTTATCAAGGTCTACCTGTGATAAAAAAGCTTGCGAATATCGGTTTTTTTGTTCTCTAATATATTCCTCATGATTTTTCAAATCATCTAAACTCCCAATATCACCATCAAGCATGCTGATTTGATTAGAATTTCGTACATCTTGATTTTCTCCTAACTTTTTACAAAGCATATTTCCTAAAGATGGAAAATCTAAAAAACTCCGATAATTCACAATAATCTGGCTTATTAATTTATCTTCTTTATTCTCGGAATCTCTAAGAAAATTATTTTTAGCTTCAGTTTCGTCCAAATCATTTCTAATTTCATTCACCATATTGTGGTTATTTAAATTGTTTAGGTTGTAGATTTTTTCTCCTAAATCAAACAAGGCTTTCCTCAATTCACTATTTTCAAATCTTTCTTTTTCAGTCTGCTGCTCTGCTTGATTATTATTATCATTCAGGTGCCGATTTACTATTTCTTCTTGCTGTTGCTGCATAAAATTAATCTTAATATATTTTTAAATTCACTATAAAAAACAATTCTCCCATGCATATTTTACAAAGGATTCATTCAACACTTTAAACTATAAAAAAACGCAATCCTCATTTCTTTTTAGGAATATAAAATCCATTTCTTCTATCCAGAATCTTATTACTATTTATTAGATAAGGATCATTTCCTGATTGGGAAGCTTGTGCTTGATTCACGCTAGGAGCATTAGAAAAATCACTAATGGTATTATGCGCTGCAATTACTCCCTTTTCATCTGGATCTTGTTCTCGGGGAGAATTAGGAGGTCCCATACAACCTACTTTCTTATTTGTTTGTTCAACATTCTTAAATAGTCCTTTTAAGTTTTTATCATACTGCAAAACTTCTTTTAATTGTTTAATTTTCTGTTCAGAGAGAACTTGATGACGACCTTGACGAAGACCTTGATGACGACCTTGACGATACTGATTACTTTCCATAAATTATGTTTTAATTATTAATAAGAATTATAAATCCTACTTAAAAAATGAGATTCATATTCTTATACGCTACACAACACTGAAAGTTTCAATATTTATGTTAATAAGAGTTAATTTTACATTTCGCTTATTTTTCTTAAACAGCAATATATTCAGCTAACAAGGAACAAAAACAAAGCAATCATTCTAAAACATTATTATTCAATAATATTCCATAGTGCAATTAAATATCCCACAAAAATAAATCATGGTTTTATCCAAATCTCTGTTTTATACCAAACAATACCATACGAGTTATTTGAGAGGTGAAAATTTTTAATCTTACAATGTGACATGACCATACATATTGCTAACTTACAGATAATCTACACTGAGTAATCGTCTTTTATAGATTCAGAAACAGAAATTCAAAACAATGGGAAGATTAGTTAATTAACTAAACTTGGAATTGATTGAAAATTAACATATTATCAAATAGATCGTTGATAACAAGAAGAACGAAGATGGAAATTCTTTATGGATAGCTATATTGCGATATAATTTACATCTAGATTTTATTACAATAATTGGGAACAACTATTTCTCCTTCTTAAGATTCCATTTAGCCTTTCTTTTTTCCAAGAATGCTCTCATTCCTTCTTGAGCCTCTTCCTTCATCCTTGTTTTGGCTATAAATTCAGAAGTGTATTTATCAATATCTATAAAATCGGAATTATTGCAAATTGTACTAATTAATATTTTCGATTCCCGTATTGCTTCAGGAGCGGAAGTCAAAATCAATGAAATAAGCTTATTAAATTTAGTTTCAAAACTATGATCAGAAAAAGAATAGTTAACCAAACCTATCTTTTTTGCATATTTAGTTTTAATTCTTTTTCCAGAAATCATCAATTCCCTTGCCTTAAATTCACCCACACGTTTAATAATATAGGGAGAGATACAAGCAGGCACAAGTCCGATCTTTACTTCACTTAAAGAAAAAACACTATCCTTATGAGCCATCACAAAATCACAAGCTGCCAAAATACCATTAGCTCCACCAATAGCACATGATTTCACAATGGACATAGTAGGAATTGGACAGTCATATATTGAGCGAAAACATTTCGCAAGCTGTTGACTTTCGTCTAAATTTTTATCATAAGTATAACCTATTGCAGATTTCATCCAATTAAGATCTGCCCCCGCACAAAAATAATCAGAAGTAGAAGCGATAACCAATAATCGTTTATCAGTATATTTTTCGCAGATTTCTTCGAGACAATAAATAATTTCGGTAATCATTTCGCTATTAAAAGCATTCCTTAACTTAGGGCGATTAAGCTTCAGGTAAATTATATCCCTATCAATTTCGAAAACAATAGTATTAAACTTTTTCATAATAATGGATTTTTAGAATTTATAAATCATTAAATTTAAAACACAGTACAATCCAAGGATTAAATAAAATCAAGTTAAAAAACTAGACAATATTTAAATTAACACAATTAATATTCTAAGTCAATTTTATTTTACAAAAAAAACATTGATTAACATAAGAACAGATTGGGTTAATAAAAAAACAATAACCAATGCTTATTTTAGGCTATTCAACCTTTTTTCTTCATTGTTATTCAGCCCTATGAATTGCATTATATATGCCTTTCGGGCAAGATTTTCCACTTGTAATATTATAATTTTTGGAATTTCTTAACAATAATATTTTTACACATTTTTACGTTCATCATAAATTTTCCTCTCACAATATAATTTACATCTTTTCTTACATAATTTATCTATACAATATGCACAACTTCATATAGTCCAACTATTATTTAAACTACCCCAAACATTCAGCAATAAATTTTGACCAATAAAAAAAGCCAAGACCTAAGGCCTTGGCTTTTTTATGCTTATTAAAAAAAATATTAATAATCAGCAGCTTCTTCACCAGAATCATCTTTTGATCTAGGATGGAAGTTTTTAATAGTTTCTTTCAAATACTCTCTATCTAAGTGAGTATAAATCTCAGTAGTAAGAATAGACTCATGACCTAACATTTCTTGCACAGCTCTTAAATCAGCACCACCTTCCACTAAGTGAGAAGCAAAAGAGTGACGGAAAGTATGCGGAGATATATTTTTCTTAGCACCAACTTTCTTAGCAAGATTTTTAATAATAGTAAAAATCATAACTCTCGAAAGACTTCTACCTCTTCTGTTCAAGAATAAAATATCTTCACAATCAGGTTCTACTGTTAATTTACTACGATAGTTTTTTAAATATAATTTAATTTCTTTTTTCGCTCTTTTTCCGATTGGAATTAATCTCTCCTTATTACCCTTTCCATGAATTTTAATAAAACCCATTCTGAAATGTAAATTTGATACTCTTAAATCAATCAACTCAGAAACTCTTAAACCACAAGAATATAATGTTTCAAGAATTGCTCTGTTTCTCTGACCTTCTGACTTACTAGTATCGATAGATTTTACCATAGTATCAATCTCGTCTACAGAAAGAGTATCAGGAAGTTTTCGTCCAATTTTAGGAGATTCCAATAATGAGGTTGGATTTTTTTCAATAATTTCCTCCAATAACAAATACTTAAAGAACGCCTTAATACCAGAAATTACTCTAGCTTGAGTTCTAGGGCTAGTTCCAGTGTCATTCAACCATCCAACAAAATCTTTAAGATGTTGTAATTCTACCTGATTTGGATCAAGTGATAATCCATTGTCGGCAAAAAATGCAGTAAGCTTATTTATATCATTAATGTAAGCATCTACTGAATTTTTCGATAGAGACTTTTCAAGAGTCAAATACGTCTTGAAATTCTCAATTGTTGTTGTCCATTTCATTTTATTCAGTTTTTAGTATGTAGTTTAGTTGTAAATAAATTTAGTATATATTTGAGATTTTACAGCATTATGATTAATGAATTTTCATGTGTTTTTTCTAATAATTACATTATTTATAAAAAACATTCTTAAAATATGATTAAATACAGATTAATATTAATTTATTAATAATATTTATAATCAAACTAATACAGACTTTAACAATTAAGTATTTAATGTAAAACACATATTAAATTTTGCAATTTTATTAAATTTACAAAAAAATAAATAATTATCAAACATAAAATTATTATCAAAAAAGTAATAAAATACTTAATATTGATAATCAATCAATTAACAAAATCAGTATTTATTCAAAATGTCATAAATCACTTATCTACCTAATCATAATCACTAAAATAATTAGCTAAATATTTTGCAATAAACATTTAATTAACTAAATAGCAATTCAATATGATGGACGATTAGATCTAGATATTTATGATAAAATCTGAGCGCAATTTAAAAAATATTAGGTACACTAAATAATTTTTTAATGTTATTTTATGTTTAATTTAACAAATTTTGACGAAATGCATATTTTAATTATAAATGGACCAAATTTAAACCTTTTAGGAAAAAGAGAGGAAAACATCTATGGTTCAATAAGTTTTGAAGATTACCTAACGAAACTAGGTGAGAAACACAAAGATATAAAGTTAAGCTATTTACAATCCAATCACGAGGGTGATTTGATTGATTATATACATAAATATGGATTCACCGTAGATGGTATAATACTTAATGCAGGTGCATATACTCATAGCTCATATGCTATATATGATGCAATTAGGGCTGTCAGTACGATTCATATTGAAGTTCATATTTCGAATATACACAAGAGAGAAAAATTTAGGTCTGAATCAAAAATTGCAGGAGCATGCCTTGGTTCAATTTCAGGATTTGGTCTTTACTCATACGACTTGGCCATAGATGCAATATTAAACCATTTGGACAAATAGACGTTTTTTTTTGATTAAACTATATTTTCGCCATTTTTATGTAAAAAAATTAAAATATTTTTACTGAATATAATTATCCTGTCTCTTTAGCCTCAAAAAAACCGAACATAAAAACAAGATAAACAAACAATACACTATAACACTTAATATCAACAATATACAATCTCTAACAAAAAACACCTTGGGAAATTATCTGTATTTTTCAAGCATAACTTATTACTTTAATAAAAAGCAAATATTTAATTTTTGTTAATTTCAAACAAATAAAGACAAAAAAATAATTTATTATGATATCAAAATATACTGGCAAATGGATAAATCAATACAAATCTCTACTTAACATTTCAATAGAAAACAGCAAAGTCAGAGGAACTTTTCAAACCGCAATTGGAGAACCAAACTTTAATGAGAAATTTTTAGTAGAAGGCTCTATCAACAAGGACTGCATTAGTTTTATAGTTAATTTTGACAAATACGGATCCATTGGTAGTTGGACTGGACAAATCACATACGAAGAAGATAAGTACAAGATGAAATGCGTATGGAACTTAATAAAAAACGAGACTGACAACCAAAATAGCCTTGTTTCTGGTTCAGGGGAATTCATATTGTCAGACTAATCGAATACTTAATTTGCATAATTTAGGTTATAGAAAGGCAAAACGACTATAAGCATGCAGTATATTTTCACCCTTATTCTGAATAAAGATATTAATATTTGAATTCAAAATATTACAATGTTAAATATCAAAACGACAAGCATATTTTAAACTCAATATCAATAAAACACAACTCAACAATATAAGTAATTACAAATTAGGTGCTGCTATAAAAACATGGAGACTAAAAAACATAATTATATGATATTACAATAGCAAACACCTAATTTAATTTTTTGATTAAAAAACTAAGTCTTGCAAATAGACAAACCTAGAAGCAAGACTTACATTATTAAACCACACTACATACTAATATGTTCATTTCTCTCGATAATTTCGTTTTGTAAATCCTCACCCAAGTCATTAAAATAATCGCTATAACCCGCAACTCGAACTATAAGATCTTTATAATTTTCTGGATTTTTCTGAGCATCTTTTAATGTTTCAGCTCTAACAACATTAAACTGAATATGATGTCCATCCATTTTAAAATAAGAACGAACTAAATCCTTAACATGGTTAATTCCAGAATCTGTATCAAGGAAGTCAGGTGTGAATTTTTGATTAAGCAAAGTGCCGCCCGTTTTCAAATGATCTATCTTAGAGGCAGACTTAATGACTGCAGTTGGTCCATTCACATCAGCCCCTTGAACGGGAGATATACCTTCAGAAAGAGGTTTATAAGCCAGTCGTCCATCAGCTGATGCCTGCATTACATTTCCGAAATAAACATGACAAGTTGTGGGTAACATATTAATACGGAACACCCCACCCTTAAAACTTTTTCGTCCGTTAACAGAAGCATAAAACGAATTAAATATATCAACAGTTTGCTTATCTGCATAATCGTCATCATTTCCATATTTAGGAGTATTATAGACCAAATCATGCCTCATTTTCAAATCATTTTTGAAATTATTACTCATTGCAGATAACAATTCTTCCATGCTGAAATTCTGATTATCAAAAACATTGTATTTAATAGAACTAAGCATATCTGTCAAACTACCTAAACCAACACCTTGAATATAACTTGTATTATATCTAGCTCCTCCCGCATTATAATCCTTAGCTTTTATAATACAATCATCTATAAGTACGGAAAGGAAAGGAACAGGCAAATAGTTAGCATAAAGTTTTTCAATAATATTATTAGCTCTTATCTTAATATCAATAAAATATTGCAATTGCTTATTCCAAGCTTGGAATAAATCTTGATAGCATTTAAAATCATTAGGATTTCCTGTTTCCAGACCAAACTTTTTCTTAGTAAATTGATCGTAGCCATTATTTAGAGTAATTTCAAGAATTTTTGCCAGATTAAAATATCCAGTCAAAGAATAACTTTCAGTTCCAAATGCACCAGTTTCAACACAACCACTACATCCGCCATTTCGAGCATCTTCAATACTTTTACCCTGATTTAGCATTTCCTGAATAATGGCATCTGTATTAAAAATAGATGGCTGACCGAAGCCAGTTTTAACGATTCGCAAAGCTCTTTTAATAAATCTATCAGGGTTTTTTTTGCTCAACTGAACCATCGAACTAGGTTGTAATAATCGCATCTCCTCTATAACATCCAACAAAACATAAGACATTGGATTAACAGCATCTGCACCATTTTCCGTAAGGCCACCTATATTAATCAAACAAAAATCCGTATAAGTATTACTCTCTTTTGCCGTAACGCCCATTTTTGGAGGAGCTGGATGATTATTGAATTTTATCCAAAATGCATGTAAAAGTTCATACATTCTATCCTCAGACAATTTACCTGTACTATATTCCTGATCATAATACTTCTGTAAATGTTGATCCAATCTACCAGGGTTAAACGAATCCCATGGATTAAGCTCGGTAATGACTCCTAAGTGAATAAACCAATAGTGTTGTAAAGCTTCATGCATAGTTCTAGGCGCATTTTCGGGAACATACTGACATATCTCGGCCATTTCGAGAAGCTCTTTTTTTCTGAATTCATTTTCTTCCTTTTCAGCTAATTCAAACAAACGCTCACTATGTCTTTTAGCATACATAATTATCGCATCACAAACAATATCCATTGCCCTAAGCTCCTCTCTTTTCTCAAATGCGTCATTATCATTTAAAAAGTCCAAGCTATCCAAGCTTTGTTTTATTTCAAGTTTTAAATCCTTAAACCCTTTATTGAACATTTTATAACCTAGAACAGTATGACCAGGAGCTCTTTGTTCTTGAAATTCAGTAAATATACCAGCCTTATACGCATCAATCCATTCCTGCTGCATATTCCCAATAAGCTTATCTCGATTTGTTTTTCCAGCCCAGTATGGTATGATTTCATTTTGGTAAACATCCATACAATCCTGCGAAACCTTAAAAGAGACTTTTTCTCGTGAATCAAGTATTTTTAAATCTTCGATAGAATGCACACATATTTCAGGATAAGTTGGACAAGCCTTAGGTTCAGGTCCTCTCTCTCCCACTATAATTTCATCTTCTCCTATATAAATCTTTTTATTTTCAAGAATATAATAAAAAGATTTAGCGCGCATAACAGCAGACGAATATTCATTAGCATTTACCGATTTATAAAAATCGGTTATCAGCTTTGCCCTTTCATAAGAAAGACTATTTACAGCATTTAAACTTTGGGTTCTTAATTTATATATTCGGTTATTCATGGGTTTCATTTTGATTAGTTAAGCTTAACTATATATTATACTATTTTAGCATTAAAGCCATTTGTTTCGAACAGGTCTTTAATCCAACGACAATCTTCTTTTCTGAGATTCTCATTCCGCTTATATTTATTATCGATATTAAATTTCGGATATTTAGCTTGCCCAAAATTATGATATGGAAGCAAATTTATTTCGTAAGAGTGATTCAATTCCTTAAGCAGCAAAATAATCTCATTATAATTATCGCTAAAATCATTTACTGAAGGAATCACAGGAAGTCTGATTATAAGTTTTTTATTTATAGAATCAAGATATTTCAAATTTTCTATAATTATCTTATTACTCCTACCTGTATACTTTTGGTGTAGCTCATCCGATATAATTTTTATATCAAATAGAAATAAATCAACATAGTTTGCTATTTTTTTCAAATCGTCTAATTTGCAATAAGCTGAAGTATCAACTACTGTATGTATTTCATTAGATTTACATAATTTAAGCATTTCCAATAGGAAATTGCATTGCATTAAAGGTTCACCACCCGAAAATGTAACGCCTCCACCTGATTGATCGAAAAAAATTATATCTTTTTCAATTTGATCAAATAATTCCTTCACAGTATACAGTTTTCCAACTTCTATCTGAGTTTTTATTTGATTATCACCAAGCTTATTAAACATATCATATTTGGTAATACCTGTACTTATACTTTCAGGATTATGACACCATACACAATTTAATGGGCAAGATTTTAAAAACACAGTAGTCCGTGTTCCTGGGCCATCGTGCACCGCAAATCGTTTAATATCAAAAACCAGAGCTTTATTTGTCATATTTTTAATATTGATATACTACAAATACAATCTATATTCCAAGATAGACTAATCATTTATATCAAATAGATGGATATAAAAGAAAATTTAAGGAATGTCTACAATAGATAGAACAATTTTATAATATGAAAACAATAATCATAATTACAGATTAATTACTTTTTTTTATTCTGCAAAATAATTATAGCAAATAGAGTTCAATCAAGTTTAAACAATAATAAACGAAGAAATATTAATCTAGCATGAACTCTCAAACACAATTAATGGTTCGATATAATCTAATTGTAGTATAAAATTTAAGAAATTTTAATTAATTGGAAGGTAAAGGAAATTCTAAGATCAACAAATCCAACATTCATAAAGCCCCATTCGGGAACTATTTTGTTTTATATTTAGAATCTGACACATACAATTTGGCTTATTAGATTTGCTGATAAATCCAGCATCAAAAATACACTGTCCAAAGTTACGATTTTAAATTAAAACTCAAAATATTTCTGTTAAATATGCGAATAATCATATAATAATTTAACAGATATGAAATATTTAAACAATTGGAAAAAAGATTCTCCTGCAATCGTACAAAAAAAAAGAATTTAGAAAAAGACTTTTTTCATAAATTACCTATTAAAAGACATCAACACCACTACAACAAACTAGCTAACAGAGGGGATTACCACAAATATTGAGTATCAAAAAATAGAAAATAGAATTAAAAATACATAATATAATAAAGTCTATATATCCTCAATTAAAGAACTAGAGACCAATAAGAGACTATTAACTTTAAATATAAATTATGAAAAAACTAATTCCTTTAATATTATTTTACTGTTTCGCTTTCAATACAGTGAGCTTTTCACAAAAACCAAAATTTATAAAATATTGGTCACAGATAAGCAATAAAAAAGAAAAACCACTATCCAATAAGAGATTTCGTTTAAAAATAGATCTTTTTCAATACAAAGAATCAAATAAACCTATATACAGCGAATCACAACAGTCAAAAACCAATAAAGACGGCATGTTTGATATATATATAGGATATGGAGGATCTATTGATGATTTCAACACAATAAATTGGACTGACGGTCCGTATATTGCTAAAATATCTATTGATACCTGTTTTAAAAGAATTCCAAAATATGATATTATATTCAAACATAAAATAACAAAATTACCATACGAAAAATGGGAATTTTATTATTACTCTGCAAAAGACTATTGCTGTTCAATGGCAATGAAATTCTTTGACCAATATTACAAAGAACAAGACTATAATAAATCGTTCAATCATAAAAATGTAAATATGAATTGGACAATATTCCCAACAAAGCAACAAATTGAGACTGAAAATCTATTTAAAGAAACTGCCGAGAAGTTAGAAAACGAAAAACAAATGTCATTATTTATAGAGGATGTAAATTTTACAGTACAAATGAATGACATCGAATTTATAACAAAAGATAGCACAAAATTAGATTCCACGAAAAATAAAGAACTATCAGATACAGAAAAAAAGGGAAAAGTTGATTCCAAAAAGGAAGATAATAAAAAAGAAAATTTAAAAACAGAAAACGCGGATCAAAAAAACGAAAAAGGGAAATTAAAAGAGGACGATAATCAAGATAAAAAGATCAAATCAGAAAAAGATGATTCAAAAGAGTCCGATTCGGTTAATAGTGTAAAAATCAGCAAAGATATTGAACTTGACAATCAGGATAAAATATTAATCACGACAGAAGATATAAAAATAACACTAGCTAAACAACCAGAAAACGGTCAAAAAATAAGCATAACAATTCAAGCCAAACAAATAGAAATAATAGGCAATGGTAAAAAAATTCAATCAACAGATGGGAAATTACAAGAAAACATAAAACTAAAAGAAAACAAAGACAATAAAACCATTTTAATATTCAACAAACTGAAGGACAAATGGTATATAATATAAATTAGCTCCATATTCAAAATGAGTTTGCAAAAAATCAATCAGATATTTTTTGCAAGCTCATTTTTCGTAATCTTACAAGCTGAGCAGTGTGATTTGAGGACAAATTAAAAGCTTCATTGCTGAGTTTTATTTCATTCATTCCCTTTTTCAATTTCACCTTTATCCAAGAACTGTATTCATAATTTGACCATTTATTAGTATCCGGAAAAACAATAACACCTGAATATTGATCATTTATCCATACAGACATATTTGGCATAACAAAACCATTCCTATAAAGACTATTAGCATTTGAATAATTAAACGAAAGAATAAACTGACCAGGATTAAGAAGTTTAATCTTAAATAAATTATAATTAACTGTATCTTTAGTATTTAACACATACCCTTTATTTCCATAATTGAAATTTCTAAGGATATGGAATTTTGAATCTATAAAGTTAACAGGTTCCGAAAACTCTGATTTTAATCTATTTCTTCCTACCGAATAATTAGTATACTCAGCAAAATACTTATATCTAGGTGAGTGCCTAAAATTTTTCTTGTTTTCCGAGTATAAATTACCATCCTTAAAAATAAATAATTTACTAATATTCTCATTTGTTTCTATATATATATTGTTTTGTTTATCTAGTTTGATTGGAGAAGATTCAGCAGCAAAAATTTCTTTTTTTATATTTGGTTTACTTACTTTTGACAGACTATTACTCATGCGAATCTCTATATTATGTGCTCCTTTTAAATTCAATGGAATTTCAGAATATTTAAGATATGCGGTATCTAGCTTAAAAGAGACTATTCGATCACCAAAACCGAGAACATTGATATTAAGAATAGCATCGCGATACTTGAAATTATTAAGTCGCAAACCAGACTTAAACTCACGAGGAATAACAGGTGAAATAGCCAGCCCCCTTTGATTTAAATCGAATCGAAACAAAGATCGAAGTATTACACCAATATAAGTAGATCCAAATATAAATTTATCATTCATTTTTTTCGACAACATAACATTCCCATCAAGCACACTAGAACCTACAACCACTGATTCCACATCATAATTGCTCAGGCGTGTTAAACAAGCAAGATTATACATCATATTATTAGAATAAGAAGCTTTGGCAGAAGCCCATGCAACATATGCTTCAGTAATCGGATCAACATTGAGCATATTACCAGATTCTGTTTCAGGAATAGGAAAACTTTTAATCGCACCATAATTAGAATAAGCTATATTCTCAATAATATTAGAAAAGATATCAGAATCAATTGCATCAAGAATAATAGCGAGAGAATTGTCAAAAGAATTAATCATATTAGACTTTAAATTACACTTACGACCATAAATAGCAGATACTAATGATTTTAATTCTTTATCATAGAAGGATGTATATATACTATTCCTATGAACCTTAATAATATCTTTATACTTATTTACATCTTTATCAATTATGTCTCCCATCAAAATTAGCGATTCAATAGAAGAGTACATTATCAATTGACTAAGAAGAGAATAGGAATTGAACATATCAGATTGCTTAAGCCATCTAGGTTGAACCTTGGACTCCTCATCAAAAACTGCATACGAACGAAATATAAATTTAGTAAAATCCCAGTTAGTATTCAACTCAATATCTATCTGTTTCTTAATATAATAAAAAGCTTTACGTAGAAATTTTTCATCGCCAGAACTAAGATAAACTTCCCATGCAGCTCTTGCCCAAAGGTTCGAGTTGATATTTATAGGCCATTGATATCTATAATTAGGGATTTTTTTAATCTGATTGTTTTTGATATTATTTAGCAATATTTTTTTAGAAAGTTCTGGTTTCAATAATGCTAAGGAGTGTATGATCACATAATACAACTTAGAACTAGATTCAAAATCTAAGTCCTCTAGATAAAATTCAATATCAGATACGCTTGCATTAAAAGTATTTTTCAGAAATTCACAATCAGATAAAAGATGTAAATTATGTCTTTCAAATGACTTTTCCTTATGATCAAAATTCTTAATCTCATTATTCTCTATCAATTCAGAATTGGTAAGGGTAAAAGCATCATTTTTGAATACAACATCATGCTTATTACTACAAGATTTAAGAAATAAAGTATTAAATAACAGTAGCATTACAACTAGTAAGTATAATAATTTATTTTCTTGATATTTCATAAGCATTTTATCAATTAGACATTATGTTAGCTTGCAATATATAATTATTTATGAGTTAATACAAAACTATTTCGAATCTTCTATTTATAAATAAACTTATTCGATAACACAAATAATAGTTAATCAGTAATTAAACAATATAAAACAGCCATTGTATTTAACAAAAAGCAAGAATAATTATTTTCCTGATATAATATTACTATGTGATAATGTACTAATTGATAAATCCTGTAAGTCTTGTTAATCATCCAAATATTATCCTATTCTTATATGAGATTATTTGTAATCGTGCCTCGCTACAAGATGACGATTTGAGAGACGTACAATGTCAAGTGGAACGTCCTGCTGAATAGCCTATGCAAAACTTATAAAGAAATTACCCTGTATTTTTCAATACTCCTCTTCTTTTTTATATTGATTTTGTTTATGTTATGGTTTTTTCAAGTGATTAAATTTGTATGGAAAATATATTCCATGCTTTTCTTAAGGTTGACATCAAATTTTTGAGCACTCCAAGATTATAAAAGAAGCTATTACCAGAGAAAAATAATTAGAAAGAGAAAAGAAAGAAGCTTTGATAAATTCAATATGACATCGTCCTTACTTTTTCTGGAAATAATTTGATATTTCAGGCTTTCAGCCTTCCCTTTTTTATTGTTATTTAACCCAATGCCTTGCATTGGGCTTTGTTGTATATGCCTTTCAGGCAAAATGAATTAATTTCTAATAAAAAATATCTGTTGGATTCTTTTTCTTTTTTTCCTTTCAGCTTAGGTATTTGTTATACTTGTAGCTTTTTTTAATGCAGATTTGCCTGAAAGGCTATTATTGCATAACATCAGGCATAGCCTGATGTTGTTAAGTTACGCTTTAAAATCAAGTCTGTATGGCTGATATTTAATTTATTAGGGGATTAAATATTTTTTAAATATAGAAATAATTTAAAAGAAAAAATAAGCTATCTTTTGCATAGGCTACCTACTGAGACACAAAGCATCTTCTATAATCAAAAGACATGTTCCTGATAGTTTATGAGATCCTTCTCCTCGTGCCTTGTTTTCAGAATGAACGCTTTATGGTTTGAAAAATGTTCCTGTTTTCCTCAACTGTGTATATTTTATACATGCATACAATTATTACAAGTAGCATGCATAAAAAATATAATCATCTACTATAATGCAAATTAGACTAATAAATCAGAAACATTAACACAAAAACACATCTGAAATATTTCCTAGTAATTTAAATTATCATTTTTGGAAATTCCTAAAATACTAATTTCCCAAAATTATCAATTACATATTATTATTTAATTTCACAATAAAATATAGCTGTAGTTCAATCACATAAAAATCATCATGATGAAATAACTAGCATCTTTTTATGTTTAATATTAACAATAAGATTAAATCACAATTATATTTTTAAATTAATGATTTGAACATTATCAATTATGGCATTTAGTTTGTCTATATCAAATCGTAATTTGATTAATTATTTCTATTAGAATCAAGGAAGAATATTTTTCTAGCAAAATATACATTTTTGTCGTTTTTTAATTTTTGTCTAATTTAAAATCTGCTGGCTTATGAGAGGAATAAATACTAATACAGAAAGCACACAAACTATTCAAAAATCTACAAAAAAAGCTTTATGTAATAAGTTTATTAATAATTCGGATAAACTGGGAAATGAAGCTATAGTAGTTGAAAAGAATATGTTTATTGAGGCTGCCGAGAAAGAAAATGTGGAGTTTGAAATGGTTCGACTAAGCAGTTTTGAAATAAAAACCGTATCCTTGGATGTTAGCAATGCCAGTAATGCCATTATTGAAGCTGATTATGCATGTTCTAAGACAGGCAAATTAGTAGTTGATAGCAGCGATCCTGATGTTTACTTAACTATTTTTCTTGCTCAGAATTTACATATTGTAATTCCAAAATCGAAAATTGTAAATAGTTTAGAAAAAGGAATAAACGGAGTAGAGTTAATGGATTTGGGAAGAGGGATTCTTTGTCGAGAGTCGGACAACAGTGTAGAAGAAGTTCCTTACAATTGCAGGATAAACAATACGACAATCTATATTATAGAGGATCTATAAACATAGAGACTAAAATACCTTTATTTTTTGAGAGCTCACGATGTATAATAACACCGTGAGCTTTTTTTATTTATTTAAATTTTTTCAATATTTTTTTTGCAGCATCTTTATGAATAGTGAAACCCATCATTTTTAGCTTCACATAATCTTCATGGAAGAAATAGAATCCGAATTCTTTCGAGTTTTCATCAATATTTCTCGAACCTGAACTTGAGTCTTTTATTAAATACCAGTCTTTGCCATTTTTGTCGGTATAGTATCCAGTCATGTGCATACCATGATCATCAGTGGTGGTTTCATTAGAGAATCTGAATTGGCGAGCATCTTCATTAATATAGGCCGAAGGAATATCAAAATCAGGAACCATAGCACAGTTAGTAGTGCGTAAGAATCCAGCCTCAGATACATCCCCACCAATACTCATAGTGTATCCATTTCTAATAGCAGACTTTACTAATTTCATATAATCATCTAAAGGAATATTATAGTATTCCTTAGAATGCCACCAGTTGTCAGGTACTTTATATTCAACTTTTTGCCAGTATGGTTCTTGTTTGTATGAAAGTATCTCAACATAATCGTCTGGATTTAACTTAAGATATTCAGCAAGATAGGTTTTTGGAGTATATTTTTTTCCATCAATAACAAATTCTGTTGGAGGCACCCCCATGTATTTATTCATAATAGATTTAATAGTTTCCACGACAAAATCTTCATTCCATGCATTTGAGATCTTTAGAGATTTCAAGAAGTTTCTCATTTCCTTGTACATTTTTGCATGAGTATGGAATTTTCTTCCATTAAGCAGGCCAGTATATTCATTAGCAGGGCAAGCACCATATTTTTTCCACATTCTAGCAACCGAGTTACCCTCAGCACCTTCAGCGAAAACCGAATTACCTCTTTCCTGAACATATCTTTTAGCCTTTTCGATATACTCGAAATAGACGGTGTACATTTCAGAGATTTTCACCTTTTTTTTGTGTAAACGATATACTTCCGATTCATAGAATGATGTAGTAGAAAAACACCAACACGTACCAGTATTTCCTTGGGAAATTGTAGGGTTAGCCCAGAAAATATTTTTATACAAATCATATTTATTAGGCAAATCATATCCTTTCTGATCCATAAAGAAACGTTTATCATTTTCAGCCTTATCCAGCTTAGCATCCACATTTCTAATATCCTTCAAGATAGAATTTTGGTAGTATCCAGGTGAATACTCTTTAAAAAAAGATTTATCCTTATTTTGCGCAAAAATTTGCAAAGCAAAGAAAACCAAAGCATAAGTTAGCGTTATTTTTCTCATGATTTAATAGTGATTATTTATTTAAAATTATACCACAAAACTATCTAATAATTAGATAATTTCGAATTATTTTCTTTCAGTAAAAGCAACTATCTTTGAAATTGCAGCATCACCCGTTACATTAACCGCAGTTCGCAACATATCCAAAGGCCTATCAATTCCCAAAATCAGAGCAATTCCTTCGGAGGGTATATTGACAGAACTTAAAACAATAATAAGCATTACAATACTCCCACCAGGAATACCAGGGGTTCCAATAGATGCAACAGTTGCTGTAATAATTATAATAACTTGATCCACGAAACTAAGTTCCAAACCGAAAACTTGAGCTATAAAGATAGCTGCAATGGCCTGATAACAGCTTGTACCATCCATATTAATGGTGACACCAACGGGCAATACAAAACTAGCAACAGAATCGGGAACTCCCAAATGATTTTTAACTCTATCCATAGTTACCGGTAATGTTGCTGCAGACGAGCTAGTTGAGAAGGCGCATAATTGAGCAGGAGAAATAGCCTTATAGAACTTTTTAAATCCTGTTTTAGTAACAAGGCTTAAAAAACTAGGATAAATAATCAAAATCATCGACAGCAAACCTAGTATTACAGTTAATGCATACACCCCTAAGGCAGTAAATAGGTCTAAATCACCAGAGAAGTCGACAATAAGCCCAGCCATCAGTGCTAAAACACCATAAGGCGCAGTATACATAATATAGTCAATCATTTTTAAAATAATAGTATCCAAACCATTGAAAAAATCGACCACAGTCTTCACCTTTTCATGTGGTACTGCAATCATACAAATTCCAAACAGAATAGCAAAAAATATAATTTGCAACATCTTACTATTGTCAGTAGCAGATTTAAAAATATTAGTAGGAATAATATCGACAATAAATTGCAGAGGAGATTCTTCAGCTACTTTTTCGGCAATATCTGTTTTAGCGCTAACAGCTTTTTCGAATTTTTGTTTGTACTCAATTTTTTTTTCGATAGGAAAAGCATCTCCAGGTTTTATAATATTAACCAAGACCACACCTATGCTAATGGCAATGATAGTAGACAAGACATATAATGACATTGTTTTTAAGCCTAATTTTGAAAGCCTTGAAATATCGGAAAGTCCAGCAATGCCTTTTACAAGTGAGACAAATATAAGAGGAACTGCAACAAGTTTTAGAAGATTAAGAAATATAAGTCCCCAAGGTTTTACCCAGTCAACAATTAGCTTTGAGAAATTGTATTCAACTGCTAATATTCCAAGACAAATACCAAGAAACATTCCTATCAAAATTTTAGTAAAAAGAGGTAATTTTTTCAACATAATCAATTTGGATTTTAATTCAGAAAGCACTAATGTATACAAAATTTACTAATCATAAGAATTATGTCTTTCAAAAAAACAATTGATTAATATATCTCAGTGTTGTCAATTATGAAATAAATAATATTGTTTCTTTGTTCCAAATTTTTTATTCAAAAGCTAAAATTAGCAAGATAAAATGTTTAAATCATGATTTATAAAAATACAAATATAGTATCAAGGCATTTTATATATTGTGAATTTTATTTTGTCAATATTCTTTATACTCGATATGGCTTATCGGGATTATGTATTTGTAAATGTGACAATATTTGATTTGCTTAGGTATATGAACCATAGCCTAGTTTTATATAGGAAAGTTTATCCCTCTGCTGTATAGCAGACCTATTGTACTATACAAGAAATTAAAGTATCTTATATCATTAATTCTTTTCTTAATATTCAGCAAAATAATTGGGAGCTTATACACTATAAAACTTTTATTAAATACCTGTTTATTAAGACACAATAATTAGAGTAATCACAAAAAATTGATAAAAAAAACTATATATTTCTGGCAACAAATATGATATAAATTTATTTTCAAATAAAATTTTGAAAATAAAACTTATTATTCGTATAATTGCATCAGAATTCCTAAAATTTCTTCATCAGTGAGATAATTCATAAGAATTTTATCTAATTCGAAAAATCACAATCACATTTTTATATTTACAGAACTAAATAAAACTATTTATATATGTACGATATTCTTGAACTTAACAAGAAACTTGTATCAGAACTTAAAGTTATTGCTAAGGAGTTAAAAATAAAGAAAATAGAATCCTTTAAAAAGCAAGATTTAATTTACAAGATTCTTGACCAGCAAGCAATAGTTGCTTCTGAGATGAAAACTACAGAAAAAAAAGCTCCTAAAAAAAGAACTAAAAAAGTTGATTCGGAGAAGACTGTTCAAGAGGAAGCTCCTAAAAAAATTCTTAGAAGAAGAAAAAAAACAGAAGCTTCAATCACTGATGTTGTAAAAGATGCAGCAGCACAGATGGAAAAACCTGCAAAAGAGGAGAAATCATTAAGTTCTAGATTCCTGAAATCTAAGACAAACAAAGAGGAAAAAGAAAAAATAAAATCTGCAAAACCAGCAGAAAAAGATGAAACTCCTAAAAAGACTACTACAAGAAAAAAAATTGTTGCGGAAAAGGCCGTTGAAGAAAAACCAATAGAAGAGCAACAAGTAAAAGAAGAAAGATCGGCAAAAGCGGATCAAAAAGAAAGACCTGCTAGAAATAGAAGAAACATAGCTTCCGAAACAGAAAAAGAAACCACAGAAGTTCAAGCTGAAGAAAAGGAAACTGTAAGGGAGGACAATCAACAAAACGAAAGAAATCATAGAAATAATAATGACCGTCAACAAAAAAGGCGCTTTGACAAACAAAAAGATAGCAAAGCATTTGAATTTGATGGTATAATAAACAGTTCTGGTGTATTAGAAATCATGCCTGACGGATATGGCTTCCTTCGTTCATCGGATTATAATTATTTAAATTCTCCAGATGATATTTATGTATCTCAATCACAAATAAAATTATTTGGTTTAAAAACTGGGGATACAGTTACAGGATCAATCAGACCTCCAAAAGAGGGTGAAAAATACTTCCCTCTGATTAAGGTTGAAAAAATAAATGGTAGAATTCCAGATGTTGTAAGAGACAGAATTGCATTTGACCATTTAACTCCCCTATTTGCTGATGAGAAATTCAATTTAACGGGCAAAGGACAAAATAGCTTAAGTGCTAGAATAGTAGATATGTTTGCCCCTATAGGTAAGGGTCAGCGTGGATTGATTGTTGCACAGCCAAAGACTGGTAAAACAGTTCTACTAAAAGAAATAGCTAATTCGATTGCAGCAAATCATCCAGAGGCATATATGATTATTCTCTTGATTGATGAGCGTCCTGAGGAGGTAACCGATATGGCAAGAAGTGTAAATGCAGAAGTTATATCATCAACTTTTGACGAGCCAGCAGAGAGACATGTAAAAGTTGCAAATATTGTACTTGAGAAGGCTAAAAGAATGGTAGAATCGGGTCATGATGTAGTTATTTTACTTGACTCAATCACCAGATTAGCAAGAGCATACAACACCGTTTCACCTGCATCGGGTAAAGTTCTTTCGGGTGGTGTGGATGCAAACGCACTTCATAAGCCAAAAAGATTCTTTGGTGCAGCAAGAAACATTGAAAATGGTGGTTCCCTAACTATACTAGCAACAGCGCTTACAGAAACTGGTTCGAAAATGGATGAAGTTATTTTCGAAGAATTTAAAGGAACTGGAAATATGGAACTTCAGCTTGATAGAAAACTATCGAATAAGCGTATTTATCCAGCAGTTGATATTACAGCTTCGAGCACACGTAGAGAAGATCTATTGATTGACTCAAACCAATTGAATAGAATTTGGATACTTCGTAATTATCTAACAGACATGAATTCTATTGAGGCTATGCAGTTTCTTAAAGACAGAATGGCTAAGACAAGAACAAATGAAGAGTTTTTGATTTCGATGAATGATAAATAAAAGAATAAAAAAAAGCAGATTTATTAAAAATCTGCTTTTTTTTATCATCTAATGTATTGATTTGTTACAGGTCAATAATATTATCAAATACGTAATTCTCAGGATCGTTTAAGTATTCCTTTGCCTGCTCAATATCTTCGATTGTAAGATAATCCATATTATTTTTCATAATAGTTTGTACAGCTTGATTTTCCATATTTACAAGGCGAGGCATAACTTTTCCATTCTCATCCTCAACATCAGCTAAAAACAAAGGAGCAATCTCACCCATTGGATTTACACTCAACATACATGCCGATTTTCCTTCCTTATATAATTTGTATACACCATTACCAAGAAGTGTACATAAGTTTAAATCATAAGCTACAGGAGGACAGCACCTTAGTCCAAAACCAAGCTCAACAGGTCGAGTGCCAATTTTTAGTCCATATGATTTTATTTTTCGTTGAATAATCATATTAAACACATGAGACTTACTTACATTAAATAATTCGGGATGTCCATGAGCATCGTATGTGAAGTTTACACCTGAGCTTTCGATTTCGGAATCGTCCATAAAGTGGAAGACACCTTCAGATATGATAGCAGCACCATAATTCAATCCCAAAATTCTGCGTTTAATAATAGATGAGATTACCAAACGAGCAATTTTATCAGCTGTAATTTTTGAAGATTTAAACATTTCGGGAATAATAATCATAGGAAAATGACAAGAAGCTCCTATTTCAAATGCAAGATGACCAGCCTCGCGTCCCATTGCGGATAATACAAACCAGTTTTGAGAAGTTTTAGCATCTTCATAAACTGTTTTCGCAATTCGACTACCTTCATCTTTTGCTGAGTGAAATCCAAAAGTTGGGCATCCTTCAGGCAAAGGCAAATCATTATCAATAGTTTTAGGAACATGAATATTGGAAATATCTATATTCTGATTTTGTAAATATTTTGTTATTCTATTAGCAGTCGAAGCTGTATCATCACCACCGATAGTGACCAATAATTTCACATTGTTGTCTTTAAAAAACTCAAGCGAAAATTCATCTTGTTTAGGTTTATGTCGGCTCATTTTCAGATAAGAACCACCCTTATAAAATATGCTATCAAGAAGTCGGAAATCGAAATTTTCAATTTTCCTATCTTCCGAAAATAAACCTTTATATCCCTCGTGTATACCTATTACACGGTAGTTATTTTTTAAAAATATTTTTCCCACACTGGAGATTACGGTATTTATACCTGGTGCAGGACCTCCCCCACATAATATAACTATTGATTCTTGCATAATGATTTATGATTATTGTATTAACAATTATTAACAAAAATATCAAATAATGTAGAAAATGCAAATCATTTCAAACTAGATACTATGATTCTGTAATAGAAAGAAATAATGCCGATTTGTTTCTTGCATAAAAAGACATAAGTATACAGTTGGATACATTGTTCCGAAACAGCCATTATGAAAAAAAACCGGCAGTAATTTATGAATTATTATAGCGATGGTCTTGATTATGCCGAAAACCAAAGAGAGTCTGAATTTATAAGTAGGATATTATAATAGCTTAAAAATAATAATTAAAAAAACACAATTCTGATTAAACAATTAAAAATTTATTAGACAAAAAATCTGTAATAATTCAATTTTATACATATACAAAATTAGCTGCGAATAGCAGACTTTGAGATACTAAATAATATCTGCTCCCAAAAATCTATGCTAAACAGACAAAATGATAAAACAGTACAAATAAACTATAAGCCAAAAAACGGACTATTTATATACATTCAATTAAAAATAGAATAATCTAAATTTATGATTGATAAATAGGATGTATAAAACTTATAAAAATTCGAAATATGGATAGTTTACAAGAATCTAATCAACAAGAAAAACAACAACAACAAAAACAACTAGAACTAGAACTACAACTAAAAAAACAAAAACAATTACAACATCTAGAACAAGACTATGAATCTCAAAACGGAAATTCTATAAATCTAGAAAATGATACTAATAATAAATCCCAGAATGAAAATGGTGAAATTCCACACCAACTACCTGAAAATATCCGTTTTAATAAGAATCCTAAAAAACGAAGGTTTTTCCTTTCAAGAAGAATTTTTCCAGAACCTTCAAAGAATCCTTATTTAAATCCAAATTTAAGTCTAACTGAAAAAATAGAAAAAATTTTAAGTGTTTTTTCATATGAAAATATTAATGATGTAAACTTTAATGAAGAATTAAACTTTATAGCAGATAATTTTTTTACCACAATAGCTTACGATTATGATAAAGATAAAAACATCAATAATGCTTATAAAATAATAAGTATAACCAACGAATATGCCATCTTTTTAAAAGCATATGAAAAGCCGAATAGTAATGATATTTATATTGGTAAACTAAATGGAGACGTGATTGAAGACGCTTTTATACTATTCAAAGCGAACTTATTTAAACAATTGATATACGCTATAAAATTTGAATCTAAAATTAATGATAATGAAGCAACAGAAAAAATTAAAGCTAATGAAATAACAGAAAAAATTATAGAAACATATTTACATAAGATTAAAATAAATATAAGTGAGGACGATGCAAAAAAAAACAATGTAAAAACTTATAAAGAAGTAGGATTTATAAATTATCTAATCGGTTTTCTTACTGCCAATATCGATAATCATAGAGCTAATGGAATTAGTAGTTTTAAAAATTTAAAAGAACAAATAAACTTCGAAGCAATCGAAAATTTCATAATAGAAAATTTTTCAGGAAATAAACTAAAAGATATAGAAGCAGAAAATATAAACTATCAAAGTAAAATTCTTCAAAGTTTTAAACAAAGTAAAATAAAAGAAAATCCAAAATTTAAGGAAATAATAATACCCAATAAAAAATATGTGAAACCATATGTATTTCGCAATAATAATGTAATAGATGTAGCTGACAATATTACTTTGAAAGATAATAATAATGAAAATATTGATGACAATAAGCTTAATGGTAGAAGTAAAGAAGAATTAAAATATTTTAAGGCATCAGTAGAAGAGCAGAAATTATCAAAATTTAAGTATGAAATTGATTCCGTTCTCAATAAGTTTATTAAGATTGATAGAAAAAATCAGTATAAACATATAGAAGAGACAAGACAGACACTTAATCAGCTAGTCAATCAGAATAAGGACTTATTGAATGATCTAATTTATCAATCAAAATATGACTCTTTAAAAAATACTGAAATTAAATTATTGGCTGCTCTAAACCCTTTATCAGATAAAAAAATAGACAATATACATTCATTTGGATATTTAGAAAAACTAATACAACTACATATTGATAGTTGTAAACAAAAACATCCTGAACACAAAGATTTTTTTGATTCTTTAATTAAATTTAATATTAATTTTGAAAAAATTCCTGATACATATGAAGATTGCGAAAGCATATCAGAACTGATATTAAAAAGGACACTACAGACAAGAAACTGCCTTTATCTTGACCCTAAATACGAGGATAAAGAAACAGATTTAATAAATGCGATTATTTCGCAATTTATGGTTAAAGACTATAAAAATGCAGGAGTAAATATTTCAAAGCTAATTAATTTGTTCAACAAAAAAAGATTAAACAACTCTGAACTAAAAGCTTTACTCGACGAAATTAGATTCAACGGACCAAAACTTGATGATAATCCAGAAAATCCAAAAAATAATGAAGATGACTCAATAATAGAGTTTCAGGCTGATTCAGAAGATTTTATTGTTCTTCCAGAAGAAGGGGGCATTGGTGAACTCCAAGAATTTCCTAAAAATAAGATTAATAACTTTGGAAAAGACTATCATTTAAATAAACCAGAAGATAATGTAAATCTCGCAAATAATATTCAACCTGATCCAGATTCTAGCCTTGAGGAGGATGAAGATGAGTTTCTTGATGAAGGCACAGTGAATCCAATATACCCAAGTCGACAGAATAATAATGCTACAAACAGAGGATCTAATCATATTAGAATACATTTGCAGCACCCAAGACTACGTCAAAAAAACATTCCAAATATAATACCAGACTCTAATGATATTCAAATATTTAATAATCCGCCAGATATTTCAATTTCGATAGACTCTAACAACGACAATATTATTCCACCACATAATTCTCCACGACAACAAATTAGACGAGGACCTGGGTTTAATAACAATCAACCTAGCCAGCAACCAAGCCCACAACCTAGCCAGCATCAAAGCCAGATACATCAATTACGAAGAAAAAGAAAACCTATTTTTCAAGATATACCGATTTCTTACCCTTTTGTTACTCCCCTTATTCATAATAGTGATAACACAGACATAAGTAGAGAAAATGCTGAACTTGCTAGAACAGATATAGGTTTTATAGAAAATTTACTTAACAAAATATCTCCAAACCAGCAAAGTTTTAAATTGGAAAAGCCCATAGATAGGAATATACTTCCAGGCCATATAATCAACAGAACAGAAATCGATTATGGATTAATTATAAATAAAAATTATAAGTTTGACTTATCTGAGATTAAGCTATTGCCGGATAAGCTTTCTGAAGATCAAAAAAATGTTTTCCTAGGACTACTTAAGGATATAAATTCAGGTAATATCGATGTGTTTGATAGATTAGTAAAGATTTTTGAAAATTTTAAGAATGAGTATGAATTATTAAATTTTTCAAAGCTAGGGGGACACTACACATCTTTAATTTTACATAATATAACAAACAGTAATACTGATAACCTAAGAAATCCCGATTCTCAATCACGCAAAGACGCCATAAAATTTTTATTAATTTGTTTGTATTACATATATTATCTATATTCTGGTAGACAAAACTTAGGACATTTATTAAAACCAGATAAAAAATTACAACAATTAACACAAAGTCAAATAATTCAACCTAAAACACATATCCAAATACAAAGTGCAAGACACACCTACACCAAAGAAAATAGTCTACCTAATTATTTAAATGAGATATCTAAAATGAGCTTAGCTTTCATAAAGCAAAGCAATAACAAGGAAGAGAAATTAAGTAATTTAAATGATTATTTAAATGGCATATATGAAAATTTAAATCTATTGAATCCACTTAATCATTTAGGCAAAAATACAAATATTCCTAATTTTGATTATCATACTAGAAGAAATACAAATAACAACAAAATTGATTTTTTTAACTCATACAAGTATCCAATAAACTTTGAGACAGCGTTAAATAATTTGAATACCATGCTAAATTCTATAGCAAACATTGGTTCTAGAAATAATTCACCAATCATTTCTAAAGAGAGTTTAGATGGTTTTAAAACCTCCTTGCCAAATGATGCTAGCGACTTTGAAGGTTTAGATATCCTAATTTACCCAGCGCTAATAAATTTAATAAAACTTGCCAAGCAAGACAATCTTACAGCAACATCTTTAGTTGACCATATTACAAAACAACAGATTCACAAATCAATATATTATACGTGTCTTAATTTTATTTATAAATCTTATAGTGATTCAGATATATTCGATAAAATTCACAATAAAAAAATGGAAAATGAACCCAATATTAATCTATTTGAAATTATATTTTCCATAATATCCAAACTAATGCAAACGATTAGTTTTATGACACAGGTAGAGACTGGAGAAAATCGCAATGAAGAAACAAGTAGAAAAGCATTAACTTATATGAATAAACTAAATAAGCTAATAAATGAACTAACTTCCGAAAACTCAATCTATTTCAATAAATGGTTTAACTACTTTAATTGTAAAGAATCTAAGAATATCTCTAAAAATGAACAAATCAGCTCGAATACGATAGATCTTATAGAAGATTTAATGAATTTAGACAAAGAAGTATCTAGTACTTATAATAATGCATATAACAAACGCTACTCAAGAATGCCTAATCTTTTCAGTAATAAGTTTTTAGAGAATTTATATTTTTCTGATATAGCTAATATATTTGGGAATCAACAAATAATACTACAGATAGCCGAATATATATTAAAAAACTTTAAGATAAAGAATGGTCAGGCTAAAAAATCTGAATTTAGCTTCTTTAATAATCTCGATGAAGAAAGAGCTAAATTCCTAATAAACAATTCTATAAACTATCTAGAATTTTATAAAATAATATCAAATAAAATACTGAGATATAATCCTACATCTAAAAATGAATATGGAAAGAGACAAACTGTAGATGAGAAACAAATATCGCTGATTATAGATTTTTTCACAAAACAACTTAATTCTATGTATCCCTATGGACTCAACTCAAACTATAAACCAGATAATAATAAACTATCTCAAATCAGTGATCCAAATCCGAGATTAACTACAAGTGCTCTACCTACTAAATAATAGAAAATACTAATTCTGCTTTACAATTATTAAACCGTAGATTTATTTGGCTTCTGCTTATTGGATGTAAAGCAAAAACATCGAATATGCAAAAGCCTATTTTCACTTGCCAAAAAGTGTATAAAAAACACCATACTTAGTTGCTAGTTTGATTTATATAAACTTACATAAAATATATAAACATATAATACATATTTTTTAAATCAAAAAAAAATATACAAAATATGTAAATATTGATATAATTGTTTTAGTCCATATCTAGGAGTAGGCATAGAATCTACTTTTTTTTACTTAGAATACAAAAAGCTTGAAAACTAATTAAAGATTATATTATTAAACTACTATATCAAATTCTAAGAATATATATACATCAATTTAATTGAATTATATGCTAAATTTATATCAGTCAAATATATTGTATATATAAAAAATCTAAAATGGATATTTCTCAAATAAGTCAAAAAAGCAATCAGCAGTTTCAACAAGATAATTACTACCAGAATAAAAAACACAGTCTTAAAAAAAAAGATCTCGAACAATCTATAAACGATTTCATAGATAAGAATCCTACAACTATAATAAAAGATGAGACTAATAATATAGAATATATAGGCTTAAAAGCGAGTAAATACTATATATTTTTTTATAGAGATGGAATTTTATATTTAGGAATTCACAAAGATGGCAAAGTGATAAATTATGCTGATGTACTGAATTTCGCTAATTTAGAAGAGCTTGTAACAAAACTAGAACAAAAATACTCAAATAACGATAACATAATCGAGACGAAAGTAATAGAAACTATTTTTTATTTACTAAAAGCAAATGTATGGAATTATATCGATGACATAAAAACTCCTATGTATAAGAACTACGATTGGCTACATTTTCTTATTGATTTCTTTACAGTAAATATTGATAATCACACTGAATCAAAAACCAATATACTTAATGCCAGTTTTTTAAGAGCACAAACTAATTTTAATACTTTTGTAGAAAGACTTAAAACTGAATCAATACTGCAAGATGTTTATGATACAATAACACAGAAGAAGGTATTAAAGGATATAAACATTAGTTATATAGGGCAGAATCAAAATAATTCGACAAATCCTCCTATGTTTAATTCTGTGCTAAAAGGTAAAGAAGATATAAACTCCGATTTAAAAATAGAAAACATTAATCTAATTATTCCCTATATACTTGGCATGCTGGGAACAAAAGCTAATAGCATATCCTTCTCAACAACACAAAACAAATTTAAAAATTTGGATACATATATTGGTATTGACATAAAACAAGATATTGAAAATGCTGTTAAATTTGCAGAAAAAATTATATCAAAAGAGGTATTAATACCAGAAGAGTATGGTGAAATTTACATAAGTAAATTATTAAAAACTGTTCTTGAATTAAATAATCGAGATACTAAAATACCAATTGCTAATTTTATAAATAACTATCTGTTAGAAAATTTCACACAGAAGTACCATGACCTAATTATTTTATACTTATTACAACTCGGTAGTAACATAATTATAAAGAAAAACAATACTACAAATGATATAAAATCTTATTATAACGCAATTTCAAATCAAGAGCAAAATCAATCGCAAAAAAATTATGGAAATCAAAATGCGAAAATTTTACTGTCTGATAATCCCATCGTAAATATTAATAATAAAAACCAGTCAAAACATGCCTTAATTATAGAAAACACAAATTTACATTCTATTAAAAAAATGGTAGAAACAGATAGTAAAAATGAAGATAATATAGATTTTCATAAATATTATGTACTTGACAAATATAAAATATTAAATACTATCTTATCCGAATTAAAGAATAATAAATTTGGTGATTATATTCAAAAAGAAAAAATAAAAAAAGTTAACAGAGATAAATATGATGCTCAAAAAGAGCATGAAAATTTGACCCAGCTTGACCTACACCATTTAGTACAAGATTTTCAAAAAAAACAAAAAAATCCTCAAATTGACATTGCTGCACTAAGAATATTATATAATCTATCTGAAGAAAACATCAAGACTATTGAGGAAATAAATACTGATCTTGATAAATTTGAAATTGAGGCTATTGACACTGAAATGACTGAACTAAAAATTACAATTCGCCAAACTATTGATAATTTCAAAAATAAAAAAACAAAGGATCAAGTTAATGATATAGCACAGACAAGAACAATATTAAAAAATTTGATTAAAGAAAAAGAAAATATATGCTTTGGCTTGATTAGTCAAAATCGATTTTATAAGCCTAAGAATAGTGAGGTAGGAATATTATCATGCCTAAACCCCCTATCTGACAAAAAATTAGTCGCCGAGAATTTAGATGATTACTTTAAAAAAATCATAAACTTATATATTGAATCAATAAACAAAACTCTTGCAAACAATCATAATTTCTTTAAAGATATAATACCTCCTAATAGTTACGCTATAACTGAAGAAAATCCATATAAAGAATGCGAAAACATAGCAGAATTAGTTTTAATGTGGCAACTTAAAGAAAGGGGATGTGAGTATCTATATTTAGAAAACAAGAAAAGAGATACAGCTAACAAAAGTGCAGGCGATCTTTTTGTGGAAAAATACACTAATCACTTAGTAGATTTTTCTGAACTAAAAGAAAAAAATCAGAAAAATATAATAGCATCTCAAATCAAACCAAAACTAATCTCTCAAAAAGAATCTTTTTTCCCATTTGTAGAGGCAAAAAACAATAAAGAAGATTTAAATGAGAATAATGAGGAAGAAAATTTAATAGAAAACGAGTTTGAAAATAAGAAGAAGAATGAAATCACAGGAAATTATATTCTACATTTCATCTGTAAAATTTTGGGTGAAGAAAACTTACTTTATAAAACTAAGTTAGAAAATAGAGAAAAAGCTTATTCTCTAAAAAGCAAAGAAATAGATTTAGATCAACCTAATAACCAAGATGATAGTAATATAATCAATTCTAACTACGACGAAGCAAATGACCAGACAATACAGGATATATTAAATCTAAAAGACGAGAAATATTTAGGAGCTTGCAATCTGATACCAGAAATAACAGAACTTGAAACAGAAAATATTCAAAACAAATATATTAATCCAGTATTAGAATATATAAAAAATAACGATTTAAGTCCGCTTGAATTAGTTACAAGGCTTAGTACAAAAAATAACGCAAATAAAAATGGAGATATATTTCTTCTTGCAGAGAAAATATTAAATTTTATACCATTATTTGAATATTATAAAGAATATTTTGTAAATGAGTACCCAAATAAATTTAAAAGAAATGATGCAGAACAAGATTATATTAATAAATATCCTGATATCTGTATAAGTAATTTCCACAATAGTTTAATGTCAATATTAGATAATCTTATTTCTCAATTATCTAACTATATCGAATACAAGCAAGATTCAATTCCTCAAAATTATATTGATTATTTTAATTCAGTTAAAAAATTAGATACCACAAATTCGAAATACAGCTATATAGCTAAATTTTTAAATTTCTTATTACAATCAGTAGAATATCTAAGTATAATTGAAACTGGTGAGACAATAAAGACCAGATATAGTTTTAATTATCATAAAAAACCCATAAACATATTAACTAGATATGAAAATTCGTCAGTTTTTAGAAAAACTATACCTATAAGTTTAAATCCATATAATCCAGATGAAAGTCCTTTCTTACATAGAAGCTTCACCTCTTCGAAAAAAGAGATTAAAGTGCTGATAAGCCGTTTTTTAAAAAAAGACAATACTAAATTTAGCATTAGTGATATTGGCACAGATAATATTGGACTATACAGTAAAGGCATATACAAAAACGCTGAAAATTCTAATGATAATCAGGAAAGAAGTGATAATAACGAGATTCTTATAGAATACAGAAAATCATCATTGCTCAAATGTTTAAAAAACTTTATTTCAACCGTCGACAAAATTAAGAAAAAAACAGATGATATTACAACTGAATTTATTTTCGACAGTTTTAATAAATTATTTACCCACATAGCACAGATGGAATACTTTCAGAAATGGCATCTTAATATTGAATTTATTAACCTATTTGATCTAATCCGATTTGTATATACCGAAGCCAATAACATTAACAGTTTGGATGAAAAAAAAGAATACTTAATAAATGTTCTTTTTGATATTATGAATATGTCTATTGCAGATATTTATGACGAAGCTATTCTTAATCTTATAGATTATACAGATGCAGAAATGCAAGAGAAAGAATCCGAGGAAAATATCAAGAAAATAATCCAAGGAGAAGCAATTTACCCATTTAGTATTCCAGAAGAATTCAAAATTGAAAGTGAAAATATAAATCAAAATAAAGCACAAAACATAACTTTAGAATTAAGACAATTACTGCAAAAACTGCTAGGACTCAGTGAGGATGCTCCTTTCACAACATATAAAAGTGAACAATACTCTTCTGCAAATGCGGAAATAGTTGGTAGTGACAACATTAAAAATATCCTAGAACATCTACAAAAACCGGATTATCAATTTAACTATAGTATAATTAATGATAATATAAATACTGATTTATTACCAAAAGATTACCAAGAAACTCTTATCGACTCTCTAGGAATACTTGAATGGCTTATCGAGCTTGATTCGAAAGAACCTAATATAAATTGGGAGCAGATGTTACAATTTATGTTTCGTCATTATAGCTATTATGAAAAACTAATTGATTTTAATAAAATAGCAGCCATATATACTTATCATTGCAACAAAAGGCTTTCCGAAAAAGTTAATAATAATGATAAAAGCTATATTCAAGAAATAAAAAATCAGAACGAAAATGCTAGACATGTACTTATCCAATATCTGGTATATGTTTACTATGTATATAGTGGTGGAATGAACTTATACGATACATTAATTAAAAATGAAACTAATAATACAAGAAATATTCAAATTAGTAAGAAAGCAAAGCAAATATTCCATAGACCCCAAAGCCCAGAAGATAAATACATCGAATATCTAAAACAACTTTCACTGCTAAGTAAAGATGATTTCTCCATAGCTGGGTACGTAGCTAAAATTAACGCGAATAAAGCTTTGTTTATGCCTACTAATTTTATTAAAGACAATCAAATTGATTTTTCTGAATGTACAAAACATATTGCAGCTAATAACAATAAAAATTATAATATATCAGTTAACAAAGACAATCAACTAGCATCTGCTCGAATTCCAGAGAGCAAAGAGGATATAAAAACAGAACTTAGCAATATGTTTAAGTACCTAATTTACAATAACACTAATAACATAATAAACATAGAACGTACTAGGGCTTTTAAGAATGTATTAGACTACGATGGACAATACTTTAGCCAAGATACTATTATTATTTTACCTTATTTAAAGAAATTTATTGAACTATATAAAGATGAAGATGGACAAAAAATATCTAAATTGTTAGGTGAAATATTTAGAATAGATGAATATTCTATTTACAACAACCCAAAAAACATAAGCTTAAAAAATAATTTTACAAATTTTATAAAAGATAATATTAACGCAATAAAAGATAACAATAATCAAGTAGAAGTACTTAAATATTCAAATTGGTATAATGTCCTAAACACAGCAATATATAAGATTTTAATAACAGCAATTCATATTATAACAGATAGAAATACAAGAGAAGACAATAAAAATATAGCTATTAAAGGCTTAGCAAAGACATATGAAATTATAGGTGAATTCTTTGCCAAAAAGAATAGTATTAACACTTATTTACCATTCACTATTTCAGGAGCTGTTGAATCTATATTTAAAAACGAAATCCCAAAAAACAACATCACTATATTGTTTTCTAGAATAATAGAAATAGATAAAGCAGTATCACAAGCATACCTAAAAAATGTATTCACTTACGAAAGAACAGACTTTTCAGATTTTAAAAATCACATTGAAAATTATAAAAAGCTAAGTAGGATATATTCTAATCAGGAGCTTAATCATTATATCGGTAGTTGTATTGTAAAACCATTACAATTAGTAGGTACTTTATCAAAAGTAATAATCACATATTTATCATTTAAAGGTGGAAAAGAATTAGGAGAAGCTAGATTAAAATTCACTATTGATAGTAATATAAACTTAGATAAAGAATATTTAGATTTTATAGATGAAATATATCAAGATAATAATATTTTACCTGAAAAAATAAATGAAAAATGGTGGATAAATAATTCAAATCCACTTGAAAATAAAGAAAGAAAATCATTTGATATACATACAAATTTAACAGACACACAAAAAACGCAATCTTTTCAACAAAATCTAAAAATTAATCCACATCAATTAAATCAATCTAAGATTTAAAGTTTCTATTGCAAGATATGATTTGTTATAGCCTTAATTTTATTATACATTTGCAAGCTACTAAAATAGCCAAGTTTTATTTTATTAAAACTTGGCTAATTATTATAATTTGTCTCAAATTTTTTTCTAAAAAATAATAAGGTGGTATTAGATAAAAAATATGATAAGATATTTGCAGAAGGCAAGCAAATGCCAATTGTAGAAGATTTTTACACAATTCAAGGAGAAGGATATCATACTGGCAAACCAGCCTATTTTATCAGAGTTGGCGGATGTGATATTGGATGCAAATGGTGTGATAGCAAAATCTCATGGAATCCTGATAAACATAGACTAGTAGATATTGAAGAAATTGTAGAAAATGCATTAAATACTGCAGCAAAAGCAGTTGTTGTAACAGGAGGCGAGCCTAGTTTATATAATATGACTCATCTATGCCAATTACTAAAGGATAACAAAATAGAAACATTTCTTGAAACTTCAGGAGCACATGAAATAAGTGGTGTTTGGGATTGGGTTTGCCTATCTCCAAAACATCCTAAACTACCAGTTGATTCATCTTACGCAAAGGCAAATGAATTAAAAGTAATAATTGAAAACCCAGAAATAGATTTTGACTTTGCTGAAGAAATGTCACAAAAGGTGGGTGATAAGTGCTTGCTATATATGCAATCGGAATGGAGTAAATATCGACAAAATATACCGTATATGGTAGAGTATGTAAAGAAAAATCCGAAATGGAATATTTCATTACAGACACACAAATTTATGAATATACCCTAAAAAAGAAGAGCCTACAAAACTCTTCTTTTTTATAATAGAGGGGACTGCGACATTTTTGAGTGTTTTAATTAGATAAACCAAATTTGTTCTTTATTTAATTTAATCATATTGGATATATATTAGATAATTATTTACTTGAATTTGATTTACAAATCCTAATATTACAATACTTTGAATTAGAAGCTGATATAAATATGTACTATAATATTGCCATTAGGCTTTTACTGTGCCCAAAGCTTATAACTAAATTTAATTCACAATTGTCTAAAATTAATGAATTTTCAATAGAGTAAATATAAGCAAATAACTATCTTATAAAGATATCTGGATTCTCGATTTTATCAAAATTGAAAATAATTAGAATACATCCTAACAGCTCAAAAATACTGTGAAATAAGGCATATATCTCACCAACCATAGATGGTAAAAGACAAGCAAAAAGCTTAAACACCAAGTAAAATAAGGACATACAGGTTACCAACCACAGATGCCAAAAGCCTAAAAAGAAAGCCACACTAGTAAGCCTGAGAATCAGATTAGACATTTCAATTGCAGAAGTTTTAAAATTAAGTTTGATGCAAAATTATTGAATTTAACATTTCCATCAAACAAAGCTAAAATCGACACAAAAATAGCTCAAAGGCTCATAAATACTGTAAAATCAAGGCATACAGCTCACCAACCAGAGATGGTAAAAGATAGAAAAATGACCAAACACAAAGTAAAATCAGGCGATACAGCTCACCAATCACAGATGGTAAAAGATAGAAAAACGTCCAAACACAAAGTAAAATCAGGCGATACAGCTCACCAACCATAAATGCTAAAAGCCTAAAAAGAAAGCCACACTAGTAAGCCTGAGAATCAGATTAGACATTTCAATTGCAGAAGTTTTAAAATTAAGTTTGATGCAAAATTATTGAATTTAACATTTCCATCAAGCAAAGCTAAAATCGACACAAA
>JAOARN010000090.1 GCA_025210485.1 Marinifilaceae bacterium
TAAGAAAAAGCTTAATGTAATTGGTTATATAGTTGTTGCTTCTATATTTATTTTTCTTATAATAAGGAGTTATATTGAAATAAAACAATTGGAAAAAAACCATCGATTTACAATTGGAAGAATTATTAAAATTGAACCTGTATCTGGTGCAGGAATAAATGCTCTTTTCATTTATTATGTGAAAGGGAAAAAGTATAGCGGTTCTTATAGTGTTCCAGATAGAATAAGGAAACGTGTGGGACGTAGATTTTATGTAATGTTTAATCCTGATAATCCTGATAGTTGTAAGTTGCTATTTAATAAACCAGTTCCTCAAAGAATAAAAGAAGCTCCACCAGAAGGATGGGTAGAAATTCCAAAATATAAGAAAAAAAGAAAAATAAGATATTAAATGTATTACATCTCACTCTCATTAATTTGCAAGTGGGTTTTTATGTGTTATAAGTTTGCATGATTGTAAGCATTGTATTAACAAGGTGTTGCTATAAGGAAAATAAAAATCCACTTATATTATACCAAACAAAACAAAAATTAAGTATATTAGATGCGTATTAAGCATAATAATATATTAGAAAAAATCCTAAATCCCGAAGGGAAGTTGTCGGTAGTTGCTAATACAGGTATATATCAGTATTTCGTAAAAGATCATTTAGGGAATGTACGATTGGTGATAGCCGAGAGTATGGGCGAAGCTAAATCCGAAATACTAGAGCTAAATCATTATTATCCATTTGGAATGCGCATGGCAATGCAAAATTCCAAGAAACTAGCCAATCAGCATTATTTAGTCGATTTAATAATTGGCTGGCTAGAGCTTTAAATTCAATGGGAAATACAAATAGTTAATATTAAAAGAAATTGAAAATGAAAAATATTACTAGTTTTTTAATTATCGCATTGGTTATTTTTATGGGATGTAATAATTTAGGTAATGGTGAAATAAGTTCAAAAGATTTAATAGATACAAAATGGAGTATGAAAATTGCAGAGGGATGTATAAACACACTTGTATTTAAAACCAACAGGTATATTGATTATTCTTGTGAAATGGAGGATACTTTAATTGGCAGTTATAAGGTTGAAAATGGCTATCTTATACTATTACAGGAAGGAAGTGTTTACGATAAGTTCTGTGAAGAAGATTCCTCTGAAAAGGTTGGAAAAGCAAGATTTAAGTTAACTTTTAACAAAGGTAAACTAAAATTTATCTCAAAGGAGGATTTTTTGAATGGTAAATATGTAAAATCAAAACACGTTTTTACTTCAGAATATACATATTGTAAGAAATAATTATATGAACTGTTGATTTGTAAGACTTTGTTATATGATATTACCACTCATTTTTATGCTTAATGAGTGGTGATATTATAAAGTCGCAATATCTTTAATCTTAACAGATTTAATAAAACCATCTAATACCTTAAGTATACTAACTTTGTCTTCATTATCCATTTTCTCTATTGAAATCTTATTTTTAATGTTTTGGTGCTTACCATTTATCGGACGTTTCCTATGTTTTAATTTATGTCTTGTATATTTCCACAAGTCTCCTACTTGGGCTTTATCTTCTCGTAAATACTGGTAAATTCTTTCATGTGATACCATCTCAATACTATTTGTTCGACAATAGCCAACAATTTGTTTAGGAGACCATTGGGATTCTTTTATCTTCAATTCTATAAAAGACTGCATAGATTCAGTGAATTTGCGTTTTATGTTAAACCTTTCTTTACGGATATCGTATATTTCTTGAGCTTTTATTGCTGAATAAGCTAGTTTATCTGAATTCCTTCCTAGTTCCTTATAGATTACACTAGCATCTTTTTCGATAAGTTCTGCAATCTTTTTTTTGAAGTATTTATTTTTAATAATACTTCTATTTGCTTTCTTTGTGATAAGTTTAAATGTTTATTTTTCATGTCGATACAAAAGTAAATGTTTATATTTTTAGACGAGGGAATTACTCCCTCGTCTTTACTTCTGTTGCATTCATTGAATCTTGAATCTATATTATAAGGATATTGATAGCTAGAATAACTTTCTTAACGCTCCGCTAAATGTTATTTCCACCTATCAACATCTTTTCATCATTTTTTTCTTTTTTTATGTTATTATAAATTTGCATTTACTAATTGAACTTAGGTATTCATTATTACTCGAGTCTGGTGATATTGGTCTTTCTGGATTTTTAGGATATTTTCGAATATATAGTGGTACTCATTCAGCTATTCCACTTAGTAATAATTTAAAATATATGGAAAAAGTGTTAGAACACTATAATGGTTTAAAAGAAGAGAAAAAAGCATCAGAAAAATCTGAATATATTACATGTTTCTTAAGGTCATTTAACGGAGATTTACAAGATGACTAGAATCAAAGTTTTAATTTCCATTATATTATCATTTTTTAGTATAAAAGATAAAACTAATTTAAGTAATTGGAGAGATATGGGGATTTTAGTGAAAAACATATAGAAATTTTTAATGACTCCTAAAAGTCGAAACATTAAATTAAAAGATAACCAGTATAGAGAATTAATTACTTATGGAAAAATTGCTGCTTGATTTTTATCAAAGTATTTATATATAAACAAATAATATTAGTTGTATGTTTTTTATGAGATGGAGGAGAATTGTAGATTGATATTTATGATTTGACCCTCTAGTATCATTTTACAGAAAAGGCTGAAACCTGTCACATGGTGTTTTGGTAAAGCGTGAAGATATTGAACGATTAGTGAAACTATTACATGATTGTAATAGTTGTGAAATGTCCATTTGGTGATGAATACAAAAAGAAATATTTAATATACAGGGATTATTTAATTGAAGATACTTGCTTTTATAATCATGATTGTAAATGGAAAAGCCCATAACAGTATCTATATGGAAGGAAGTTTTGCAGAAATTAGAAGATTAATTACTTACTGAAAGTATTGTGCGTGTTTAAAATAAAAAGTATGATAATCTTGTTCTCCACATAGACTAACCAGAAAGTTTTCAAAATTTTTATCAGAATATTGTAGTTTTGATATCTTCAATAAAGATTGATATTATGTCTTGTTAAAGCATTTTTCTTTAATATTTAAACCTTTCCTTTAGTGAAAGTTCTGTAAGTATTAGAAGTTATGGAAATTTCTTATTAATTTTCTGCCACTTAAATTCATTTTATTTTTAATATCTTTTTACATAAAAATAAATCGGAGTAACTACCGATTAAAATTTTGAAATATCGGAATTGTAAATTTAGATTTTTATGTAAATAAGGTGTTGATCTTCAATTAATAATACAATTTTATATTATGATATTATCCATTACAAAAAAAATATTCCTAATATGTTTATGTTTTTTCTATATATCTGCTAATGCACAGTTAAACACTGTAAATATTTTTCATAATGGAAAAAATGCCATTTATTTTGATGATTATACAAAGGCAATAACAAAATTTAATGATATTATCAGGGTTAAACCATATCTGCCTGAACCTTACTTTTTTAGAGGGCTTGCTAAGTATTATTTGGAAGATTTTAATGGGGCTATAGATGATTATTCGGAGGCTATTAAGTTAAATCCACATTATACATTTGCATATTTGTATAGAGGGATTTCGAAACAGCAACAACAGAAATATGAAGCCGCCATAAAAGATTATGATAAAGCATTGGAGTTAAATCCATCGATTGCTGATCTTTATTTTAGTAAAGCAAATAGCCTTTCTGCGATGGAAAAATACAAAGAAGCTTTAGCATTATACAATAAAGCTCTGAGTTTAGATTCAAAAAATGAAAATGCATATTTAAATAGGGCTATAGTATATGATAGATTAAAAGATACAATAAATGCAATTAATGATTGTAATAAGGCTATACAGCTTAATAATTATTCAGCAATAGGTTTTTCTCATAGAGGATATTTGCATTTCAAACAAAAAAACTACGAACAGGCCTTGAGAGATTTAGATAATGCAATCAAATTATCGCCCGAAAATGCTCAAATGGTAATGACTAGAGGAATGATATATTACCAAATGGGTAAGATTAAAGAAGCTATGCAATCTTATAATAATGCAATATCAATTGATAAAAATAATGCATATGCATTGTATAATAGAGCACTTTTAAAAATGGAAATAGGAGATTACAACTCTGCTATTCTTGATTTTGATTTGGTGATAGATATGAACCCCGATAATATACTTGTTTATTTTAATAGGGCACTTGTAAAAAATGATTTAGGCGATTTTTATGGTGCAATAGATGATTTTTCTACGGCTATTGAAATTTATCCAAATTTTGTAAAAGCATATTTGGCTAGAGCATCTGTCAAATTTCAAACCAATGATGAAAAAGGAGCAATTAAGGATAAATACATTGCTCAGGAAATTATTGATAAGTACAAGAAATATAAAAATACTGATAAATTAAGTGCTTTTATTGATACAACTGAAAATTTTCAGAAATTGGTTGATTTAAATTCGAGAACTAATTACACAACTGAGGTTATAAAGGGTAGGGTTCAGAACAAGTACGTGGACGTTGAGTTAGAAAATAATTTTTATCTAACTCATTTATCTCTTGATTCATTAAAGGCTGGAAAAATTCAGTATTATGATACCTATATCACGAATTATAATCAAAGTCAGAATTACAAACCTGCATTTTGTATTTCGAATAAAAATAGATTAAAACCAGATTCTGTATATACTATTAAAATTAAGGAATTTGAAAAAATAAAAAACAAAACAAGTAAGACGAAACTTAATGTCGGTGTCTACCAATTACTTGCAGCTGAGTTTAATAATGCGATTAACAGTTTCACCAAAGCAATAAAAAAAGATTCAAATTTCGCACTTGCATATTTTTGTCGAGCAAATGCCAAGGTTGAAATGACAGATTATATTCAAAATATAGGTCTGGGCGAGGATACCGAACTTAGTCTAAAATCTAAAGTAAATAAATCGAAGAAGGAAGTAATAGTTGATTATTCTAATGCTATAGCAGATTACACTAAATGTATCGAAATAAATCCAAACTTTATTTATGCAATATATAATAGAGCTACAGCCTACGCAAAGTCCAAAAAATTAAATCGTGCAATTGCGGACTATGATTGGGCTATACAGCTCGATGCCAATTTTGCTGAAGCATACTATAATAGAGGTCTAGTGTATTTATATATGGATAAAAAATTATTGGCATATGAAGATTTAAGTAAAGCAGGTGAGCTTGGATTAATTGATGCTTATAATGTTATAAAAAGATATTGCAATATTCGCGAATAAAATTCAATTAAGAGAGAGTTGATTGTTCAATTCTCTCTTATTTGTTCTATTAAGGCTGCTATGTTTTTTGCTGTTTCGGAAATGTTTAATTCGCTGTTTTTAATGGCAGAATCAATTGTTTGACAGCCATTAATGCATGAAAAAACGGAGCTGAAAACCTCATAATTAATATTCTCGTAGGATCCGCATAGAGCTATACATAGTTTTTTATGTTTTTTTGCCAGTTCTCCAATTTTCCATGGAGCCTTGCCTTCTTTGGTCTGAGAGTCTATTCTACCTTCACCTGTAATTATGATATCGGCTTTTTTAATTTTGTTCTCTATATTCTGTATCTCGAATATAAAGTCCGAACCTGAATATATTTTGCAAGTGAATACAGAAATAAGTCCTAAGCCAATACCACCACCAGCGCCGCCTTTCTTTATGTTCAGAAGGTTGATATTAGCATCTGCTGAAAGTATTTTGCATATTTTAAAATGAAAATCATTCATATTGCTTAATTCTGTGTTTTTCAATCCTTTTTGTTTGCCAAAAACATAAGCGGCTCCGTTTTTACCACATATTGTATTTTCAACATCACATAAAAGATTAATTTTTATTTTTTGAATTCGTTTATCAATATTTTTAACACATATGGAGTCTATTTTAGTAAAACTATCTTTTGTTAAGTTTAATTGCTGTCCTTTATTATCAAATAGTTCTGCACCTAAAGCGGACAAAGCCCCCATTCCCATGTCCAATGTGGCAGTTCCTCCAATGCAGAGATAAAATTCTGAAATTCCCTCTTTACTAAGCATTTTTATGATATCTCCAATAGCAAATGAGTTGAACATAAAAGGATTAAGGTTTTCATGCTGTTTTAAACTGCATAATCCTATTATTTGAGCAGTTTCTAGTATGGCTATTTTTTTGTCAGTATTAATTCTAATCTCATAAATCCTTTTATTTCCTGATAGGTCAGTTGATTCTATTTTGTGTTTTTTTGTATTAAGATAAGTTGATAAAATAGAGAGACTACCATCACCACCATCAGCGATTTCAGCAGTGTCTAAATTCCAGTTTTTATTAATTTTTCTAAAGCTATCTGATAGTATTGAATTTATCTTTTTCGAATCGAGCGAATTTTTCCAAGAGTTTGATGCAAATAGTATATTCATTTTTTTGAAATTTTTTGGTTTAACATCGTTCTTATAAACCTTTTAGTAGTCAGTAGTATTATGATATTATGTCAGTCTGTAAGTTTATATCTGTTGTAAATAGCTATTGTACGATAGTCTAAAAATAATTAAAAATAGCTTAATTTGTGATTATTATAAGTTTTTAAATGTATAAAATAGATTATAGGATTGATAAACTTATTCTTGCTTGAGCTTATTTGTAGTATTCTATGCTCATTGGAGTTTAAAATTCGATAAAACTATTTTATGTTTAAAATAATTATGTTTAAATATAAAAAGCAAGTTGTCTAATCTATATATTGAATCTTGTTGAGCTTAATGTTTATAATATTGTTTTAAAACAGACTCCAAATGTATTGAATTTAACTTAATTAGTAAGCTATTGTTTTATATGTAGTTTGCACAAATCAATTTTGTTGAAGGAATATTAATTTTCTATATGAATTTTTTAAGCTTATTATAAAAAAATATCTAATAATATATGATTACAAACAAGAATATATTTGTACTTAGAAGTATTTTGTTGCTAATATGCATTTTTAATACCTTTTTATTAAAAGGGCAGATTTACCAAAAAAGAAGTTTCCATGAAGACAATTTTTTGCCTAGTTCTAATACGTATTTTGTGATGCAGGATTCCAAATTTAATATTTGGATAGCTAATTATTTAGGCGTTACAAAATATGATTCACGTAATTTCAATAATTTTAGACAAACCATTATTTCTAATAAATTGATATATGAAATAATCGAAGATAATACTGGTCGGATTTGGTTTGTGGATTGGCAGCATAATCTATATTATTATGAAAATAAAAAAATATATGAATATGAGCATAATAATATAATTCTGAAATTTAGTTCGGAGATATTTGAAATAGATATTGATAGTATTGATTCCGTTTACATAAAGTTAAGCAATGGTAATATTTATCATATAAATAATAAATGTACATTAGTTTCTAGTAATGATACTGAGTGTCTAACAGTCAATAGAAATTATATTAATTATAAATTAAGTACATCAAATTATAATAAAAAGCCAATTGAGTTTGGGAATTATAAATTATTAACAAAATCAAATGAATTAACTGTTGTTAGTAATAATGGACAATATTATGTCAAAAAGTTTAAGTCAGATATATTATGGGTCTTTGTCGATAGTAATAAACTATTATACGTAGGTTTGAAAGAAGCGGGTTTGAAAATATTTTGTGATATTAAACAAGAAAAAGCTACATATTCTTTTCTGGAAAATCAGAGCATAAGCTCCTGTGTTGTTGATACTCAAAATGGATTATGGGTTACAAGTCTAGAATCAGGGCTTAGCTACTTTCCTAATATTCAGATCAAAGCCGTTAATGAACATCATGGTTTGATAAGTTCAAATGTCAATCGTATTTGTAAGAGCCCATATGGTATAGTTATACCAAATAATAATTTAGATTATCAATTTTTTGATTCTCATAAATTTACCACGATTGAAAATAAGCAGAATTTTATATTCTCTAAATGCTCAGGTTTAAAGTTTTTTGATGATAAGCTATTTGTAGGTTATTATGATAATAATGGTGGTTCCAAGTCTTTTATTATTGAGGATGAAAAGATAGTTTGGGAAGATAATTTAGATTTTTTCGATTTTCTCAAAAAGGAACAGGATTATTATTTAATTGGGCGGAGGGTTCTAAGGCATATAAAAAATTATAAACTCATTAGAGAGGATATTGCAGATGATTATATTAAGGTTTTTGATGTTTGTCAAAACACAGATTCAACTATGTTGCTTGCTGCAAATAATGGATTGTTTATATATAATTTCCAGAACTTTGAATTTGAACAAATCGTCTTGAAAAATTATCGACTTAATTCAACAGTAAATAGAATAAGAATAAAAGACGATGTTTGCTTTATCGCTACCAAATCCGAAGGTTTGATAATCGTTTTAGATCGATTTGCGAATTTGTTTAGTGAGAAAAATGGTTTAGCATCTAATAATATTAGTGATATTCATATAGAAGGGGATGTGCTTTGGATTGCAGGAAATAAAGGACTTACTAGATTAAGTTTGAAGGATTATAGCTATAGAGTTTTTAATACTGAAAATGGACTTATATCAAATGAAATTTATGATATAGAAACCTATGAAGATAAGGTATATCTTAGCACAGATAAAGGAATTTGTTATTTTAATAAAGACATAGAATTAGAAGCTTTCCCAATAAGATTAGACAAAATTACGATAAATAAAAAAGAGATTTCAGCCGATGATAATATAATACTAAATGAGGAAAAAGATATCTTACAGGTCAGTTTTAAATCCTACTTGTATGCAACTAAGTCAGATAAGCTTTTATACTATAAACTTGAAGGACATGATAAAAATTGGAAGAAAACCAAAAATGATTACATTGATTTTTCATTTTTACCTTCTGGAAAATATAAATTATTAGTTTATTCAGAAAATCAAAATGGAAATAGATCGCAAATCATAGAGTTGGTTAATATTATTGTGAAAAAAGAATATTTTTCAATTATTTTATTCCATATTATCCTAATTGCTATAATTGCAGCAATAACTTTTTTGGCTTTTTATCTAACAACTACTATTCGGGTTTCAGAAATGAGAAAGAAAATGGAGGCAACAAAGCGGATAAATTATTATCATCAACAAGCTCTTGCCGCTCAAATAAACCCTCATTTTATTTTTAATTCTTTAAATTCTATACAGAATTACATAATTAAAAATGATCAAAAAAAATCTAGGGAATATCTCTCTAAATTTGGTGTATTAATGAGAAAAGTTCTGTATAATTCACAATCCGCAATTATTAGTCTCGATGAGGAATTGAAAGCTCTAGATTTATATATTGGTATGGAGTTGATACGATTCCGTAATAACTTTAAATATGTTTTGCAAGTAGATGAAGATGTAGATTTAAATCAAATAAAACTTCCTCCAATGATTTTGCAACCAATAGTTGAAAATGCAATACATCATGGTTTGATGCCGAAAGAAGAAAACAGAAAATTGGAAATAAATATACGGAAATTATTGTCTAATGTTGAAATTATAATTACGGATAATGGTATCGGTCGACTTAAATCTCAAGAATTAAAAAGAATATCTAAGACCAAAAATAATTCCCTAGGAATTAAAATTACTGAGAATAGAATTAAACTTTTCTCAGAAATGTATAAGTCGGAAATGTATTTTGAGATAATTGATATGATTGATTCAAATAATATAGCTATAGGAACAAGTATAAAGTTGACAATAAAATTGAATAGTGATGGATGATAAATTAAAAATTATTGTAATTGATGATGAATTTGACGCAGTTGAATTACTTGAAAATATTATAAAAGAAAAGGAACAGGAGTTCGAGTTAGTTGCATCAACTACAAAACCAATTGAGGGCATTAGTTTAATAAATAAGTTGAAGCCTGATATTGTTTTTCTGGATATTGAAATGCCAAAACTTAATGGATTTAATCTTCTTGAAGCATTAGGTGATTTTAGTTTTCAACTGGTTTTTGTTACTGCTTACGAGCAATATGCTCTTCAAGCCTTGAAAAATAATGCTTTAGATTATATTTTAAAGCCAGTAAGCGCGGAGGAGGTTTTTGAAGCTCTGGTTAAGGCAAAAATAAAGATACAAGAACAAAACTTGAGTTTTTCAATATCCGAAGAATTCAAAAATACTAGAATGGTTGTGCCTACTTCCTTTGGTTATGATTTTATTGATACGGAATTAATAATTAGGTTAGAGGCAGATGGCTCATATACCAATTTAATATTGAAAGATGGGAGAACAATATTGATATCCAAGACCCTAAAAGATATTGAAACTGGCATGAGAAAAGAACATCTTTTCCGATCACATCGCAGCCATATAATTAATATACTTTACATTAAAAGGTATGAGAAAAGTAATAATAAAATTATAATGATTGATGATGCCGCTGTTCCTATTTCGCGTTCTAAGTTAATAGAATTTAAAAATATGATTAATTCTAGATTTGGTGGAGTGAGTCAAGATTAGTTTTTCTTTGAATTTATCATACAATTTCGTAAATATTCTTATATTTTTATTTTAGTGTCTATATATTGAATAATATTTTGATAAATTAGTTTAACTCAGTACTTATCATACAAATTAAATTCGTAAATTAGGTCAGTTATAAATATAGTATATGGATCAGTATCATAAAATATTTGTATAGGATATTGATTTTTTTAAAAAAGTTTTATATTAAGTAAAATTATCATATATGCCGAATCATAAATATTTCAACAGAGATTTAAGTTGGTTGTCTTTTAATAAGAGAGTTTTAGAGGAGTGTTTGAATGAAGATATTCCAATATATGAAAGGATAAAATTTATGGCAATTTATTCTTCTAATCTTGATGAATTTTATAGAGTACGAATCGGCACTTATAAAAGATTTACAGAATTAGACGAAGAAGGAAAAAAGAATCTTAGAGAAAACCCCGATCTAATTCTGCGTAAAATCAAAGCGGAAGTAGGCAAGCAACAGGATATGTTTGGACAAATATATAAAAACAATATTCTCCCTGAGCTTCAAAAAAATGGGATTCATATTGTGGATGAGAATACCGTTCTGCCTGAACATCATGATTATATAAAGAATTTTTTTCTAGATAATTTACTGCCTCATGTACAGCCTATGCTCCTTTTGAAGAAGAGAGTTCAACCGTTTTTGCAAAATAATGCAATTTATTTGGCTGTTAAATTGTTTAAAAAAAGATCCAAAAAAGAAGACGAAACAAAACAAGCTCGACCAAAATATGCTATAATTAAAATTCCTTCGCATCGATTTGATAGGTTTATATCTCTTCCTCAAATTGATGATAAACATTATATTATGTTTTTGGATGATATTATAAAACTCAGAATGAAAATCCTTTTTCCTGGTTATAGAATTGATTCATGTTATAGTTTTAAGCTTAGCCGTGATTCTGATTTGCTCATAGAGGATGAATATTCTGGAAATTTAATAAATTTGATTGAATCACATCTCAAGAAAAGAGAAACAGGAACTCCATCTCGTTTTTTGTATGATATGAATATTCCTAAAGATTTTTTAAAGTTTTTGAAAGCATCATTTGGATTAGTTAATAATGATATTGTAGAAGGAGGTAAGTATCATAATTTTCAGGATTTTTTTGAATTTCCTAATCCAAAATATCCTGAATTGCAGTCCGAATCGGATATTCCTCTTAAGCCAAAGGAATTTAGTTCTAAAAAATCTATATTTAAAACTATAGGTAAAAAAGATAGAATTCTTCATTTTCCATATCAGTCCTATGAATATGTTATACGATTTCTTAATCAGGCAGCAATAGATCCAAAAGTAGAAGAAATAAAAGCAACTCAATACAGAGTGGCAAATAACTCTGCTGTAGTGAATGCCTTGATAAATGCAGCATTGAATGGTAAAAAAGTTACTGTTTTTGTTGAACTCAAGGCAAGGTTTGATGAGGAAGCTAATCTAAGATCCGCTAAAGAAATGACAAAAGCAGGTGTAAAGATAATTTACAGTATGCCAGGTCTAAAAGTTCATGCTAAAATTGCTCTTGTGATTCGAAAAGGAGATAAAAAAGACTATGCCTTTTTAAGTACTGGTAATTTTAATGAAAAAACAGCTAGAATATATGCCGATCATGGCTTGTTTACTGCAAATAATGAAATTATACATGAGTTGAAATTATTGTTTAATTTTCTCGAGAACAAGCAAGATGATATAGATTTTAAACATTTATTAGTGGGTCAATTTAATCTAAAGGACTCTTTTATAAGTTTGATTGAACGAGAAATTGAAAATGTGAAAAATGGAAAAAAAGGATATATAATTGCAAAAATGAATGGTCTTCAAGAAAGAGATATCATAACAAAATTATATGAAGCCTCAAATATTGGTGTTAAAATTGATTTGATTATCAGGGGAATTTGTTGTCTTAAACCAAATAAAACTTATGCAAAAAATATTAAGATAACAAGAATAGTGGATAAATATCTTGAGCATGCTAGAGTGCTATATTTTTATAATAACAATAATGAAGAGGTTTATTTATCTTCCGCAGATTGGATGAATCGAAATTTGCACAGAAGAATCGAGTGTAGTTTTCCTATTTATGATAAAGATATTTCAAGAGAGATAATAGATATCTTAAAAATACAATTAAGAGATAATTATAGTGCAAGAAATATTGATGCTTACCTACGAAATGTTAAAATTGAACTTGGTAGTGATGATGATGAAATTATTCGGTGTCAGGAAGCTATTTATGAATACTTAAAAAATAAATAAGAAAATTTAAGGGTGTAAACAAATTATTAGCTCAATTCAATAATTTTATAACTAATTGAATTGATAACTGTTGAGTTGTATTATGTGCAGACTTGATTATTTTTTTAGAAATAATGTCTGGTTTAATATATTGATAAACAAATTGTAATAGATGTTTCTAAGGTTGGTTGTTGATGAGTGGTCAAATTATGTAGATAACTAAAACTTTTTTGTCTATAAGAATAATATTTTTATATTTGCATTAACAGTCAAATTTTAGAACAAAAACATATCGCCTATAAAGCATTTTTACTCTATTTAAAAATTATAAAAAATCAGTTGGTATTATTTCAGTTTGTCGTAACTGGGATTTACTTGCTACATTAATAATTAAAAATATAGTAATATGCAAGTTTCAGATTATGAATTAGTAAAGAGTTATCAAGCGGGTGATAATAGAAGTTTGGAAAATTTGATTTCTCGTCATAAAAATCGTGTTTATACTTATATTTTTCTATTGGTTAAAAATCAAAGTTTGGCAGAAGATTTATTCCAGGAAACCTTCATAAAAATAATTAACTCCATAAGGCAAGGCAAATATCAAGATAATGGAAAATTTTTGGCTTGGGTTTTTCGAATTGCTCACAATCTTGTAATTGATTATTTTAGAAAAGAAAAGCAAAAAAATCTGATATATAATGAGGATTATGAAATGGATATTTTTAACTCAAAAAAACTTTCCGAATCCAATTATGAAGATGGCTTAATAGATGAACAAATTAGAGAAAATGTAGGTTCTTTGATTTCAAAACTTCCCGAAGATCAGCAAGAAATAGTTGTAATGAGACATTATAAGAATCTTAGTTTTAAAGAGATTGCAGACCAAACAGGTATAAGTATAAACACTGCATTGGGCAGAATGAGGTATGCTATTATTAATCTAAGAAAGATTTTAGATGAAAAAGGTGTGGAATTTGTAGTTCGATAAATCAATTATTTTATGTTTATTTAAAAATGATTGCAAATTCATTAATTTAGATTTAATTTTTACCTGTCATTGTTTTTGTTAATAGTTTGGATATTAGTTTTATAGGATTGTTGGTTGATGTAAAAAGAATGTAAAATTTTTATAAACATCAATATTCTAGAAATTATTTTTAAATTTGATTTAAAATTCAATATCATAATCTAAATAATGGATACAAAACTCGAAAAATTAAGAAAAGTTCTTGATGAGCATAATGTTCATGCCTTTATTATTAATAGTTCAGACCCTCATATGAGTGAAATACCTGCAACCCATTGGCAGGCAAGGAAATGGATAAGTGGTTTTACTGGTTCTGCTGGTGTTTTTGTAATTACACGAAACAAGGCAGGCTTATGGACGGATTCACGATATTTTATACAGGCAGAGAATCAACTTAATGGGACAGGTATAGAACTTTTTAAGCAGGCTACCGTTGGTACTCCTAGTCCAACACAATGGCTTAAGAAAGAACTAGAACCAAATTGTATTGTTGGTTTAGATGGAAGCTGTTTTTCAGTTAGTGAAATTAGATCGATGAAATCGAGTCTTGGTGAGAAGGGGATTAAAATAGTTTCGGATGATCAAATAATTGATCAAGCATGGATTGATCGTCCTAGTATTCCTCAAGAAAAGGCTTTTGAATTAGATGTTAAATTTTCGGGGAAGAGTAGATTTAGTAAATTGACTCAGATCAGAAAATTTATGAATAAATACGACTGTAATTATCATCTGGTATCAAGTCTAGATGATATTGCTTGGATACTAAACATAAGAGGTAATGACATAATTAACTCTCCACTTCTTATTTCATATCTTTTAATTAGTGATAATAATAGTGTTCTGTACACTGATACTGATAAAATAAATGATGATTTATTAAAGAAATTTAGTAATGATAATATTTATGTTCAGCATTATAGTAATATTTTTAAAGATTTGGAGGATATTCCAAAATCTTCGAACCTACTGTTAAATACAAATAAGTGTAATTGGAAAATTTTTAACTCTATAAGTTCTAATGTTTTAGAGGGGGAGAATCCTTCTGAAATATTGAAATCATGTAAAAATGAAATAGAAGTTGAGGGTTTTAAGAATGCGATGAAAAAAGATGGGATTGCTTTAACTAAATTCTTCTTCTGGTTGGAAAACAATATTGAAAAAATAAATATTAATGAAAGCCTAATCGCCGAAAAACTTATTGAGTTTAGATCAATGCAGCAAGATTTCCATTCTGTTAGTTTTGATAGTATAGTAGCATATAAAGAAAATGGAGCTTTGCCTCATTATTCTACAACTGCTCAGACAGAAAAAGAATTAAAAAAAGATGGCTTTCTGTTGATTGATTCTGGAGCACAGTATTTTGATGGTACTACAGATATTACTAGAACCATAAATCTAGGAAATGCAAGTGATAAAATGAAAGAGGATTTTACCATAGTTCTAAAGGCTATGATAAATCTTAGTATGGCTGTCTTTCCTGTAAATACTACTGGTTCAAATATTGATGTAATTGCGAGACTTCCTTTGTGGAAAAGCTTACGAAATTATGGTCATGGTACAGGACATGGAGTTGGGCATTTTTTGAATGTTCACGAAGGACCCCAGAGTATCCGACAAGAATATAAAGATCAATATATAAAACAAGGTATGATTACTAGTAATGAGCCAGCCTTGTATAGAGAGAATGAATATGGAATTAGACATGAAAATCTAATTTTATGTAAAGATTTTGGGAGTTCTGAATTTGGAGATTTCTTGGAATTCGAAACTCTTACCATCTGTTATTTTGATAGTTCAGCTATTGAACTTAAACTTCTTAATGATGAAGAACTTAATTGGTTAAATGATTATCACCAAAAAGTTTATGATTGTTTGAGTTCAGAACTGGATGAGGATGAAAAGGAATGGTTGAAAATTAAAACAACGAAACTCGTTAGATAAAAAAATATATTCAAGATTAATTGAGGAAAGTGTCAATATGTAATTGATGCTTTTTTTAATAATATTAAGTTTAGTATATTTTTAAAAAGACGAAACATAAAGCTTAAAAAACGATGACTGAAGAAGAAAAAATAATAGATTTAAGAAAAAAATTACACGATTATAATTATAAATATTATGTGTTGTCGGAACCTGCAGTTTCTGATTATGATTTTGATATGTTGCTAAAACAACTTAGCGAACTAGAGCAAAAGCATCCCGAGTTATATGATCCTAATTCACCTAGTCAAAGAGTAGGTAGTGATATAAATCAAGAGTTTGAACAGGTAGAACATAGGTATCAAATGCTTTCCTTGGGGAATACATACTCTCAGGAGGAATTATTAGATTTTGAGAATAGAATAAAGAAAATAATTGATCAAGATGTAAGTTATGTATGTGAATTGAAGTATGACGGAAGTTCAATATCTTTAACCTATAATAATGGAAAACTAACTAGAGCTGTTACTCGTGGTGATGGAACTATGGGAGATGATGTTACAGCAAATGTTAAAACCATAAAGACTATTCCGCTCGAACTTCAAGGTGACGATTATCCAGCTGAATTTGAGATTAGAGGTGAGATATTAATGCCTTTTAGTGTGTTCGAGCAATTGAATCAGAAGAGAATAGAGAATGATGAAACCCCTTTTGCTAATCCTAGAAATGCAGCATCAGGCAGTCTGAAAATGCAAAACTCATCATTAGTTGCCAAAAGAAATCTAGACTGTTATTTATATTATATTCCTTCCGAAAATAGTCCATCTGATTCGCATGAAAAGAATCTAGCATTAGCTAAAACATGGGGATTTAACATACCAAATCATTACAAGAAATGTGAAAATATAAATGAAGTATTCGACTATATTTCATATTGGGATAAGGCTAAAAATGATTTACCAATACCAATTGATGGAATTGTGGTGAAGGTTGATAGTATTGATTTGCAAAATCAGTTGGGATACACCTCAAAATCCCCTAGATGGGCTATTTCGTACAAGTTTAAGGCTGAATCGGCGGAAACCAAACTGATTGGTGTGGATTATCAAGTTGGTAGAACAGGCTCTATAACTCCAGTAGCTAATTTAGAACCTGTACAATTGGCAGGAACAATAGTAAAACGCGCATCTTTACATAATTCGGATATAATTGAGAAATTAGATTTGCATGAAAATGATTATGTTTATGTGGAAAAGGGAGGTGAAATAATACCTAAAATAACTGTTGTCAACAAAGAAAAAAGAGCTGATGAGGCAAAACCAATTCAGTTTATCAGTAATTGTCCTGAGTGTGGATCAGAATTAGTTCGATCGGAAGGAGAAGCAAATCACTACTGTATGAATCAAGTGAATTGTCCTCCCCAAATTAAGGCAAAAATAGAACATTTTATCTCTAGAAAGGCTCTAAATATTGATGGACTTGGAGGGGAGACTATAGATTTGTTATTTCAGAATAAATTGATTTCTAACATCGCAGATTTATATAAGCTTAGAGTTGATGATATAAAACCTCTTGATAGAATGGGGGAGAAGTCTGCTAAAAATATTATAAGTGGAATCGAAGCTTCAAAAAATATTTCTTATGATAGAGTTTTGTTTTCACTTGGTATCAGACATGTAGGGAATACGGTAGCGAAGAAAATATGTGAAAGCATTGCTAATATTGATGAGCTTATTGTTGCTGATTTTGAAAAGCTTATTGAAATTGATGAAATAGGGGATAAAATTGCGAAAAGTATTATTGCATATTTTTTAGTACCAGAGAATATGCAATTGATAAATCGACTTCGAGAAGCAGGCTTGCAATTTCAGATGGAGGAAAAGGCTGAAGCTGTAAGTGATTTTTTAAATGGAAAGAAGATTGTAATTTCTGGAAGTTTTGAAAAATATTCGAGAGATGAGTATAAGGCAAAAATTGAAGAGAATGGAGGTAAAAATGTTAGTTCAATCTCTAAAAATACTAGCTTTATTCTTGCTGGTGACAAGATAGGACCATCTAAAATGCAAAAGGCCGAAAAATTGGGTGTGGAGTTAGTTAGTGAACAAGAATTTTTGAAAATGATTGGCGAATAGTAAAGCTATTATAATTGATATGGAAGGAAAAGTAAAATGTAAATCTGTTAGTTACAACTATCAGATAAATAGCAAGTATAAAGATATAGAGGACTTTGTTTTGAGTATTCCTGAAATATTTGAAAATGAAGGAGAACAGATATGTACTGGTCGAAACACTATTAAGATATTTAAGTATAAGGGTTTGCTTATTAATGTTAAAAGTTTCAAGATACCGCATTTTATTAACAAGGTGGCTTATAAATATATACGATTCTCAAAAGCAAAGAAATCTTTTTATCTAGGAACTGAAATTATAAAGAGAGGAGCTAATACTCCTGAACCTATAGCTTATTTAAATGGTTCTAAATCAGCTTTGTTTAATAAGAGTTATTATGTGAGTATTCATCAGTCTTATGATTTTACGGTTAGAGAACTTATTGGCTTTGAGTTTGAGAACAAGGAAGAAATCCTAAGACAGTTGACCAGATTTACATATTATGCTTTACATAAGAATAGTATTCATCATCTTGATTATTCTAGAGGTAATGTTTTGATTACTGATCGAGGGAATAATAAATACGATTTTTCTATAGTAGATATAAATAGATTAAGATTCGAAAAATTCGATTATATAAAAGGATTGAAAAACTTTGCTCAGTTTTGGGCAGAGGAAGAAGAAATTAGAGTATTTGCAGATGAATATGCAAAACTAAATAATCAGGATACTAATCAAGCTTTTAAATATTTAAATGAATTTAATTTAAATCATAAGAAAAAAATAAATACAAAAACAAAATTTAAAGATAAACTGAAGGGTAAATAATAAGAAAGTGTCAAAAAAGATTATTATCCTGCTTTACAAAATGCTTATTTGTATTGACTTTGTGGGAGAAAACATTTTTTAAAACAGTTTTTAATAAATAATTAAAAAAATGTTTTTTTAATATTTTGAAATATATATTTTTGACTCAAATTACATTAGTAATATAATTATTTGTCTATGAATGATTATTTGTTTGTGGGTGAATTGGTTGTGTTGTTTTTGTAATTTGCATTTAATTTTATTTAATGCTAATTATTTAATCATAATTTTTAATTTAGAGTTTGTACTCTATATATTAATAAATATTATAATGGAGAAAGATAACAAAATTTTTGATCTTATTGATCAAGAACACTTGCGCCAGAAGAATGGAATTGAGTTGATAGCTTCAGAAAACTTTGTAAGTGAACAAGTAATGCAAGCTATGGGGTCATGTTTAACTAATAAATATGCAGAAGGATACCCTGGTAAAAGATATTATGGTGGTTGTCAGATTGTTGACCAAACCGAGCAATTAGCAATTGATAGAGCTTGTGAATTATTCGGTGCTGAATATGCAAATGTTCAACCTCACTCTGGAGCTCAAGCAAATGCTGCTGTATTCTATGCTTGTATGAAACCAGGTGATACTTTCTTAGGTTTAGACCTTGCTCATGGTGGTCACCTTTCACATGGATCTCCTGTTAACTTATCTGGAAATTTATATAATCCTATTGCTTACCACGTTAAAGAAGAAACAGGTACTGTTGATTACGATGAGTTAGAGCAATTGGCTGTTGAAAATAAACCAAAAATGATTATTGCAGGTGCTTCTGCATATTCTCGTGATTGGGATTTCGTACGTCTACGTGAAATTGCTGATAAAGTAGGATGTCTATTAATGGCTGATATTTCTCACCCTGCAGGTTTGATAGCAAAAGGTTTATTGAATAACCCTATTCCTCATTGTCATATTGTAACTACTACAACTCACAAAACTCTTCGTGGACCTCGTGGTGGTTTGATTATGATGGGTAAAGATTTTGAAAACCCATGGGGACAAAAAACTCCTAAAGGAGTGATTAAAATGATGTCTCAAGTTCTTGACTTTGCTGTTTTCCCAGGACAACAAGGTGGACCTCTTGAACACGTTATTGCTGCTAAAGCTGTTGCTTTCGGTGAAGCATTAACTGATTCATACAAAGAATATGCTATTCAAATGCAGAAAAATGCTAGCGTAATGGCTGATGCATTTATCAAACTTGGATATAAAGTAATTTCTGATGGTACTGATAATCACTCAATGTTAATCGACTTACGTTCTAAATTTCCTGAAATTACAGGTAAAAAAGTTGAAAATACATTAGTATTAGCTGATATTACTATCAATAAAAATATGGTTCCATTTGATACTCGTTCTCCTTTTTCTACTTCAGGTTTAAGAGTTGGTACTCCAGCTATAACAACTCGTGGATTAAAAGAAGAAGATATGCCTGTAATCGTTGATATGATTGATGAAGTAATCAGTAATATTGACAATGAAGAGGTAATTGCTTCTGTTAGAAAACGTGTAAATGAAATGATGTGTGAAAGACCAATGTTCGCTTGGTAGTCAATATATTAAGATATTTACAAAGCCTAATCTGAAAAGATTAGGCTTTTTTGATTTATATAAAATCTATTCTGAAATTTTCTGGATTAGCTATGATTTTTGGTTTTATTAGATTTTTTGCAGTGATAAATATACTGCGTGTAATTGTCTTTATCTTAAGTGGATTAAATCGGAGTATGGAAGACTTTGTAACATAGATTTGCAATCATTTGTTTTTACATTTAAAAATCTGCTGATTTATTAATACGCTGTAAGCTAGCCTATGCAAAAGATAGCTTATTTTTTCTTTTAAATTATTTCTATATTTGGAAAATATACGAGTATGAAGAATCTTATAATTTCTATAGCACGACTCTTTGAGTTATAGTAGATGTTTCGCAAGTTCAACATTACGTTCCCTCATACTACTACCCGTCATCTTGTAGCGAGGCACGAGCCACTGCGCTGAGTTCGCCGAAGTGGAAATATCTCATATATTACAAATGATTAGGTCTATAGAAATCCCAATTAGGATTCATATAATTTATCAAAGCTTCTTTCTTTTCTCTTTTTAATCCTTTTTCTCTGGTAATATCTTCTATATTCGTGAAGTGCTCAAAATTTTGATGTCAACTTCAAGAAGAAATATGTAAAAGATTTTTTATACAAATTTGATTACTTGGAAAGACCATAACGTAAATAAAATCAATATATAAGAGATGAGGAGTATTGAAAAATGTAGGGTGATTTCTTTATAAGTTTTGCATTGGCTAGCTGTAAGGCTATTTTTGTAGACAATTTAAAAATCTGTTATTTTATTTGTGAAATTTAAATGTTAAATCTTCCATTTCTTGATTTAAAAACAGGGATTATCCTTTGCTATTTATAATTCTCTTAAGACTTCAAAAAATAGCTTTTATCGTCTCGGGTTGGTCGTCTGTGCTGCCATAATTACCACAATTTTCATGTCTATATAAGCTTTAATGGGTGCTTTTTTTGTTTTTGAAATGCTTTCACCGTTTATGGTTGGTCGATTGATTTTAGTTTAAATTACTGTTGTTTTGGGTTTTAAGAATTTATACTTGTTGTTTTTAGTTTTGTTATTGAATCTTCAAATCTTTGTATACTTAAATTATTGAGTTGTATTCCGAGTATTGCTAGTTTATAAAAATTTCGATGATTAGTGACAAATATTATTAACTGATTTTGTTGTTGCGAGTGTTTAATTAGTATGCTCTGTATTGATTGAATATGTGTTTTTTGTTTTTTGAAAATGCTTTCACCGTTTATGGTTGGTCGGTTTGTTTTAGTTTAAATTGCTGTTTTTTTAGGTCTTAGTAGTTTGCACTTGTTGTTTTTAGTTTTGTTATTGAATCTTCAAATCTTTGTATACTTAAATTATTGAGTTGTATTCCGAGTATTGCTAGTTTATAAAAATTTCGATGATTAGTGACAAATATTATTA
>JAOARN010000091.1 GCA_025210485.1 Marinifilaceae bacterium
ATAAAACTTTTCCGCATTAGACATAATAAATTAAAGCATTTATACTAAATTTTTACAAAAATCAAGAGATGGTAATAATTGAAATATAAGAGCTTAAATCAATTACAAATAAAAATCGGAAAGTGATTTTAACTTTGCATCGATAAGCATTAATTAAATTTAATATGTTTTTAGTTAATTATAAAATTTATTTTATGGGCTTCTGATGTAAAATTATGTCTATCGTGCAAATCAATAAATCCTGTCAAATCATGTTAATCGTGCATAATTAATAAATCCTGTTAATCCTGTCAGATCCTTCTGCTCTTGCCTCGCTATCAGAAGGACGATTTTGGATTTCGGATATTGGATTTTGGATTTCGGATGTTGGATGTTGTAATCAACTAATTTAAAAATCGTGTATAATCATTTAATCCTGTCAATCGTGTCCAATCCTGTCCAATTCCTATATATTTTCTATCTGTTTTATGCTTATCTGGAATTATTATAAGTTGTAGTTATTTACTATAATCTAAAAAAAATCACTTACAATAATTGTAAAAATATCTACATTTGGATTACTTAACCAAAATTTTTAAGAGAATGAAATCGATTAAAGAAATATATCGAATTGGCTATGGTCCAAGTAGTAGCCACACTATGGGACCAAGGAATGCTGCTGAGGATTTTTTAGCTAGAAATAAACAGTATGATAAATTTGAGGTAATCTTATATGGAAGTCTTGCAGCAACAGGTAAAGGTCACTTAACTGGGGTTGCTATTGAGAAGGTATTTAGCGACAAAACAATGGACTTATTGTGGGAGCCTGAAACATTCTTGGATAGACATCCAAATGCTATGCAGTTTAAGAGTTTTGATAAAAATGATGAAATAGTTGAAGATTGGATTGCGTATAGCGTTGGTGGGGGAGCTGTTATCGATGATACAAATACTTCTGAAGAAAGTCCTGATTTATACCGATTGACTACAATGGATAAAATTTTGGATTGGTGTGATAATAATGGTAAACAATTGTGGGAATATGTTGAATTGTGCGAAGGACCTGAAATATGGGATTATCTAGATACGGTTTGGAAAACAATGAAAAGAGCCATTAAGAAAGGAGCAAGTAACGAAGGGGAATTACCTGGAGGTTTGCATTTAGCCCGAAAATCGCATTTATACCAATTAAAGGCCAAAACCTATAGTGGAGCAATGCGAAAGAGAGCAATGTTATATTCTTTTGCATTAGCCGTATCCGAAGAGAATGCGGGTGGAGGCAAAATTGTTACCGCCCCAACATGTGGAGCATGTGGAGTTTTGCCAGCTATTTTGTATTATCTAAAAGTGTTTTATGGATACAAAAAACATGATATACTGAAGGCGCTTGCAACAGCCGGTTTAATAGGTAATCTTGTTAAAAAGAACGCATCAATTTCAGGAGCTGAGGTAGGATGTCAAGGCGAGGTGGGAACCGCATGTGCCATGGCGTCAGGAGCTGCAACTCAATTGCATGGGGGAAGTATTTACCAAGTTGAATATTCCGCAGAGATGGGTTTGGAACATCACTTGGGATTAACCTGTGATCCTGTTTTAGGATTAGTTCAAATTCCGTGTATTGAACGTAATGTTTTTGCAGCAGCTAGAGCCTTAAATCATAATACCTACGCAATGCTATCCGATGGAAGACATAGGATTAGTTTCGATCAGGTTACCGATACAATGATGAGAACAGGTCTAGATTTGTCCAATACTTATAAAGAAACATCAACAGGAGGACTTGCAAGTTTGAAGGGCTTGGTATATGGACGAAGATTACGATTAAAAAAATAATTTATTGTTAAAGTATATCATCTAATTATCTATTTGTACTTAGATGATATACATAAAAATCTGTTTTATTAGAAGTTTCGATTAAAGAACTTCATCATTATTAACATCAATTATATTGTTAAGAATAGCATAAACAGTTAGCCCAGCAACAGATTTGATTTCAAGCTTTGCAGTTATATTCTTTCTGTGGGTTATAACAGTATGTATACTAATATACAATTTATCGGCTATTTCTTTATTTGATAGTCCAAGTGCAATATGTTTCAATATATTTATTTCTCTCTTGCTAAGAAGGTTTGAATTTAACTTGGAATTTTTCGAACTGCGTTTTTCGTAAATACCTACTATTTTACTTATTATTTCCGACTTGGAATCCTGATACGAAATATGATCCGAAATTTCAATATCATTAAGATTTAAGCATTCATTCTCACATAAAATAATAATATCATATTTAGAATCGTTTGATAAACATAAATCTATTTCTGATTTTTTATTTTGAAATAGATTAGGATTAACAATTAGTATATCTATATTATTATTGTTTAGTATATGCCTTAGTTCCGATATACTATGAACAATATCTATATTGGTATTATCTAAATCACAAAGAATACTTGAAATACCTATTGTAATTATTTCTGAATTGTCAGCAATTAATATTGATTTGGTTTTCATTGTATTATTTTGTTTTTATTTTATTCTCAAGTTCCTTTATAAATGGAACTAGCATTTTTTCTTCTATTCGCGAATGATATTCTAAGTCTTCTTCAAGATGGAATAAGTTTTTTATAATATTATGATATAGTCTACAATTTAGTGGGGGAGTCAAGTATTTTATCATAATTGATTTTAAATCTTTGAGTTTATCTTCCACATTATCATGATTATCTTCATATGTTGAGATATTGTATTTTTCAAGGAAAGCAATATCTTCTTCACTTGCTTTTTCTTTTTCTGATATTTCCAATACTCTTTCAATATAGGGGAAAACTTTATTTTCCTCGTATTCAATATGATCTGTAAGCTCTGTTTTGTATCCCTTAAAGAAATTAAAAACTAAGTCGATATATTTAGGATCTTCATTTTTGTCTGCCTTCAGGCGATCTATTTTAGCTTGTATGCGTACAATATTATGATTTAAGTAATCCTTATGAGTAGCTTGCAGATATTTAATGGATTGTCTTATTGAGATATTGTGCAACTTTCCCTTTGGTGAGTAGTTTGGATTGCTGTAAGTATTAATAATGCACAAAAAATTCTCAAGCTCGGTATCCGTATTTAAACATACTTCCTCTATTGTTTTGTCTCCAAAGCCTAGTTTTATACCAAACCTGTGAATTACTGAAATAAGCATATAATTATGATTAATTATATCTGCCATTCTAGTTTCTGAAGTAAAAATCATTTTTCAAATGTTATGGTTGAGTTATTCTTATAAAATCTAAACAAATATAATAAATAAGAGCTTTTGAAAATTGTATTTTCACACTAAATGGCTTATTGTTAGTTGTTTTCTAAATAAGAGAATTCTTATCTGATAGAATTTCAGTTAGCTAGTTCATAAGTTGAACTTCTTATTTATATAAATATTTGTTCGTATTATTGAGATTTATGAATAAACGAAATTTCCCAATATTAAATTTTTCATTCTATAAGCTAATGCAATCTAAAATGGATTAAAAATTATGCTCTTGAAAAAAATAGTCTTACGGGACAGGCAAAGTTCATTAATTGGGAATGTTTAAATAATTTCAAAAAAAATAAATACAAATTCTAATTTTAAATTTTCTAATATTATATTTACAAGGTCTAATTAGTTATTTACTAGCTTTTTATTGTATTGAAAACATAGGTTTATATTTTGTTAAGTAGTTTGTGTTTTTCCTATTGTATTTGTGGATTATAATATAATAAATGTTTGACTTAGTTGAATAGAGTTTTATGTTTATATTTTGATTATAGATATTCTCAAAACTAATCCTTTATAATCACATTCTGCAAAACTTATATTTATTTATTGTAAATCTTAGAATAATATTTACCACACACTATAATTAAAAATAAAAATTAAATAATGGAAGCACTTGTTGGTATAGATAGCCAATTATTTTTATGGTTTAATAGTTTTAATTCCCACTTTTGGGATATTCTGATGATGTTTGTAACAAGAAAAGAGTTTTGGATAGCTTTTTATTTGCTTATACTTTATCAAATTATCAAGATTAAAACAAAGGAATCTGCGTGGTGGATAATCGGAATTTTAGTTTTAGTTTTATTGTCAGATCAAATTTCATCTAGTGTTTTTAAAAATTTGTTTGAGAGATTACGACCAAGTCATAATCCTGATTTACAAAACTTAGTCCACATTGTAAAAGATTATAGAGGAGGTAAGTTTGGTTTTGTTTCTGCTCATTCGGCAAATGCTTTTGGTTTTGCCTTGTTTACATCTTTAATTTTTAAAAATAGGATTTATACATTCATAATATTCGGATGGGCAATTTTAGTTGCATACTCTCGTATATATTTGGGAGTGCATTACCCTGGTGATATAATAGGAGGGATGTTACTTGGATTGACTTTGGCATATGGATTATATTCCTTTATTAAATACAAACTGCCAAGTAAAAGTTTAAATTACCGAAATTATAGAGGAGTTAATACCTTGACCAATTCATCTGCACTATTGGTTTTATATCTTATAATTGTGCAATTATTATGTGTTGGTTTGGTTGTTCGAAAACTAATTTCTTATGGAGTTTTCTAATTTATATAAAAGAGTAAAAGGGATAAGTTTAAAAGGCTTATCCCTTTTGTTTTTATAGTATTATGTTTTGTTGTTTGTTCTCCAACCAGCAAAGTATATTTTTTATTACAATTTCCCATCTTTGCTCAAAAGCTTCGTAGGTTGCATATCCGATATGAGGCAGCATTGTTAAATTTGGAGCTTTGAATAAATTATAATCCTTATCCAAAGGAGGTTCCTTTTCATAGATATCTATTGCAGCACCTGCTATTTCGGATTCGTCAAGTGCATATTCCAAAGCTTTATAGTCTACAACAGCTGCTCTGGCAGTATTAATAAGATAACATGAATTCTTCATTGATTTGAATTCCTGTTCTCCTATCATATTCTTAGTTTCGTCAGTAAGAGGGACATGTAATGAGATGATATCTGAATTTTTGATTAGATAGTCAAAATCTACATAATTCAATGAATTGTTTTTCTTGGTTCTACTGTATGCAATAATATTGCAACCCAAGACTTTTGCTATTTCAGCAACTCTAAGTCCTATTTCGCCTGTACCGATTATGCCTAGAGTTTTATTCTTCAGTTCCCATCCAAGATTATTGCCTCGGTCGCCTCCAAATCGTGTGATGCTATCGGCTCCAATCATTGTTCTAGCGCCAGATATCATCATTCCTATGCTTAGTTCGGCAACAGCTTCGGTTGCGTATCCTGATGCATTGGATATCTTAATACCATTTTTATTACATGCATCTATATCTATATGGTCGACTCCTGTAAATGCTACAGATATAAATTTAAGTTTAGGACATTTATTTATGAATTCACTGCTAAGTTTTATATTACTGACAATAATAACTTCAGCATCCTTTGATCTTTCTATAAGAGAATCTTGGTCTTCAGTTCGGTTTGTGTAGTATGTGAACTTGTGGTCTTGACTTTCAAATTCTTCTTTAACTTTTTTAATTTGGCATTCCTTCATGCCAAGAGGTTCTAAGAGTACAATATTCATTTTATGATTTTTTTATCAAGGATTTTATTTCCCAAAATTAACCATTACAATCATAATAATGTATTTTCAAAGCTTGTTTTTTTATTCTGTCACCTATTATTTAGAATATTCAGAGAGCCTTGTTTTATTTATTTCCTTTTCTATTTTTTTTATTTGTGGAATACTTATAACGAATGTTGTACCTTTATCTTTTTCGCTTATCACTTGGATATTACCATTATGCAGATCTATAAACTCCTTGCATAAAATTAATCCTAATCCTGTTCCTTTTTCATTATTGGTACCATTGCGAATTATATTGTTGTTGATTTCGAAAATAGATGAGGCTTGTTTCTTGGTCATTCCGATACCATTGTCCTTTATTTTTAGAATAAAAGTTCTGTTTCTTTTTGTTGCATTGATTTCAATTGAACCATTAAATCTTGTGAATTTTACGGCATTTGAGAGTATATTTCTGATAACTGTATTTATCATATTTTGGTCAGCAATCAAGCTAATATTCGCGTGGATATTATTAATAATTTTTATATTTTTTTCGAAACATTGCTTTTTGTGTAATTCTATATTCTCCTCAATTATCGGGTTTATAAGAAAGTTGATAGCATTAAATCTAAGTGTGCCTGTTTGTGTTTTTGCCCATTCCAAAAGATTTTCCAAAAGCTTGGATCCCCTGATAGATGATTCTTTCATTGCATCTACAAAGCGAGAAAGTCGTGGGTCTTCATTTATTTCTGGAAGATTAATCAGTTCATCCGAGAATTTTATCATCTGAGTTATTGGAGGTTTTATATCATCCCCAATTGTTGAAAAAAAATTGTTTTTAGTTTTATTAATTTGTTCTAATTTTTCTACTGTTTCTTCCTTGATTAACAATAGAAAAATCATAGGAAATATCAATTCATAAATAACCCATAATATACTTGTCGTTATTTGAATTTTGTTTATCGCTAAGTCATCAACACTTGGTTGGTGTTTTAATAAATATATAGATAAACAAATGTGTGCTATTGATGCGATTAAGCTTATCCAGCCTATTATTGCTTGCACCTTCGAAGCTTTTTTCAATACATTCAAAACGTAAAATACATATAAGAATAAAGAGCTTATAAATAGGCTATTAAAAGCTAGTTTTAGATTAAGATTATATGCTAAGACAAAAGCAGAAATAATAGATAATATGCTAAGTGGAATAAGAAATTTTAAATGAGAATAGGTTTTACATGATTGGTTTTCAATGTAGCAATATGATTCTGTTGATACACCTATAAAGAAAGCTGTCATGGCTATTGAAATCCAGTGATTTTCTAGATTGTTAAAAAAAATTATTATGAATGTTATTCCTGCCATTTCGAGTAGCCTACTCAAGATGTATAGGTTAATTCTCTTATCTTTAGGTTTATATAGTTTTTTATAAAAGGAAAAAAGTAAAATTGTCATCAGGCAACCTAGATTCATCAGAAACAATAGGGTGATTATATTGATATTAAACATTAGCCAAGTTTTATTGTATATGCAAATGTATAGATATATTGCTAAAAATGTTATTATTCTGTTGTGGAGTATAATATTATTTTAATAATTCTTTATTCCCTTTGATGTCCGTTTTATAGAATTTATCCTTTTCTATTAATAAGATTTCAGCCTTTGTCTCTGCACTTCCCATAGGAACGTTTATAGCAATAGTTCTTTTATTATGAAGATACCTTATCTTATTTATTTCTGTATGCCCAAATATAATTTTGTCAGCATTAAAATTATCCAATATACTATCGAGTTCATCCGAACTTATAACACTGCTACCCTTACTTCTCATTAAATATCCCCTATACCATATAGGGTTTAATTTGCTATATGCCTCTTTGTAATTTTTATTTACATTTACACTATCTTGCTTTTTGAGATAGCCTCTAGTTGTATTATTAATTTCTGAAATACTGTATTTTTTATCTATAAATCTTTTTGACAGTCCTGCATGAACAAATAAGTGATTGTTTATCTTGACAATAGTATTCAAGGACCTAATCCATCTCCCAAGTTCGGTATTTTCACCAAATAGTTTAGAATAATGCAACATTGTTCTATTAGTCATGTCTTTGTACTTTTTATGGATATATCGAGTATCCCCAAGCAGTATCATAACCTCGTGGTTTCCCAATAGATAATGAACTCTTCCGCCAGCCTTTTTCGCTTGTGATTCTAATCTTTTGATAAGATATAATGATTCAAGTACTTTGTCACCTCTATCGAATATATCCCCTATGAATACTAACTGTCCCTTACCATAAATCCAATCTCCAAATTTGTCAACTATCTTGTTTCCCTTTAGCAAATCGTATAAGCATTCATATTCTCCATGCACATCGCCTACTACCGCAATATTATCAATATTTTCGAATTCGGTATCTTGTGGCTGATAACCATTTTGTGATACTATATAAGTATTACTATCTCTCTTTATTCCTTTTATCTTTTGATAGTCCGACTTTATTTTATGTTTCTTAGTTTGTATGAATAGTTTATCTTCAAAAGCATTATATATAAAATATTTGGATATTGCCTGATTTGGAGATTTCCAAAAAATATATGGACCATCAAAGAAACTTGAATCTTTAGGGTCATTTTCTGGGATAAGGGGTTGTGCGTATACTACGAAAGGGAGTATATACAATATGTTAATCAATATTATTTTAAGAGATAGTTTAGCCACGATTTCTGTTATACTTAATTATGAAGTAGGATTTTCCTATTAACTTGCTTAATATATAAATATTAAAATTTCTAATTAAAATAATTATACAGCCTAAATTTACTAACAATTTTGCATAAAGCATACATAATACAAATAAAAAGCTAGTTTCAAAGCTATTAAATAAAATAAGTTTCAGGAAACTCTTATCTTCAAGAATACCAAATTATCTTTGGCTTTGATTAATATGAGATAATGAGGATTATGAGTTTTTGTATTTAATCTAAAATAAAGTTTTTTATTTGAGTTTAGCTTATTGAATTAATAAATGTTAAACATAAATATAAAATATGATATATATGATAAAAAAAAATCAGTCTTAATCAATAAAAATATTCTCTTTGTCATAATTGATATTGTCAGTTTTTATAATCAATTTAAATTCGTTTATCGAATTGGTATATAGCTTTTTGTGTTTCAATTAAAACATGCAGAAATACAATAATAGTATAAAATTCAATTAAAATAAACGTTTAATTTAATTACTCTTATGAAGAAAATAATTTTACCATTTATCGCCATAATGATGATATTTGTATCATGCTCAGATGACGATAAAATAAATAAGAACTCATCAAAGCTTGATGAATCTTTGGTTTCTGTTATTACAGATTATGATCAGCTGAATAATAGGCTTAAGATTGTGAACGAAAGAATGCAGTCGAGAGAAATATACGGACCAAAACAAAAGGCTGTAGCTCTAAACGAAATTGATAAAACTACAAATTATGTTTTCGATTTGGTTGGAAAAATTGCTACTCCCCTAATCGATGGAGTTAAAACTCAGGCAACTCACGTATGTGTCGATCAAAATCTTGCTTATGTGTCATATAATCTTAAGGGAGATAAATATCTTGGAGGTATCGATATAATCAATATATCAAATCCCAAAATGCCTATTATTATGTCATCTATTCTTATCGATAAGATTGATATAAGTTCATTGGCTTTATATGACGGAAAATTATATGCAGCAGGTGCTGTGAATCCTGAATTAATGGAAAAGTATGGTTATAAAACACCAGCAATTGCAATGGAGATTGTTCTTAAGAAAAATTTAAATGATGCTCCTGATGTTAAAATGTCAGATATACAATCCTATGTTGCAACTGATATATGTTTAGATAACCAATATATTTATGTTACAAGTGGTACAGAAGGTGGATTGACAGTGTTAAATCATGATTTCGAATATATCAGAGATTTTACAATAGCCGATGCTAGATCTGTTGCTGTAAATGATTCATATATATATGTTTTAGATGCAAATGATTCTCAAGTTAAGAGAATTGATAAATCTTTGTTGGTAGAACACGAAGCTGTCGATTTAGACTGTACTATGACAGCAGATTCTAAGTCTGAAATATGTCTTACAGATAATTATATCATATCAGCAATGAACGAAGCGGGAGTTGATATAAGAGATATAAATGGTAACTTGAAGCAGCATTTTAATAGACCAGCAACTTTCCCACATCATAAAGATGAAGATTTTGTTTCAAACTCAGTTTCTGTAATTAATGATTTATTCCTAATCGGAAATGGTGCAGCAGGCATGTACGCAGGTGTCTTTGATGATGAAAATGATGATAAGGTTCAACTTATGGGTTCTTATATTTTCGAAGGATCAGCTAATTTTGTAACAGCCAATACTCAAAATATATTTGTAGCTTCGGGTACTGATGGTCTTAATATAATCAAAATAGAGGTAGATAATGGTGTTCCAGATGATATTATCTCAACAAAACCATGTAAATCATTGCTACCAAATATGGCAGCAAAATTTGCAGGAACAAACCTAGATGCTAAATATCCTGAACTATTCAAAGATAATTTAGTCAATAATATTACACTTGTAAAAGAAAGTAGTGTCTATATTACCTTCCTAGATGAAACAGCTGGTTACAAAAATTCATTAGCATACTATACATATGATATAAATAATCCACCAATGTCGGAGGATGAAATTGAATTAAAAATGTTATTTCCAAATGCATCAAAAGTTAATCAAGGAGGCGGACTTAAGTATGGTGATATGTTAAGAATTGGAGATAAGAAATTCCCTGAAAATACTGGAATAGGATTCTGTCTTATAGTTAAAGGATGGAAGAATGGACATACTGTTGATGGTGAATATAGAATTTTTACACATAGTCCTTGGAACCATAACGGAAGCCGTCAGCATTTTATAATCCAAGAGAAAGGATGTAATAATATTGTTATGGGAATTGAAGATTTACGATTAGGATATGGATCAGATAGAGATTTTGATGATGTCTTATTTGCAATTTCAGATTCGGAAGATGTAAACACTGTTTGTACTTCATTTGATATGAATAGAATACCTTTATATTAATAGTTTTTAATATTTTTGTTTGAAAAAGGTTTGTAAATCATAATTTACAAACCTTTTTTTTTGAGAATATGCTTATGTTAATTTAAAATATTTACTTTTGTAAAACTTACAACATTTTTATTTTTCAAAGGAGAGGCCTATTAAACTTTATTTACTGATATAGCTAACAATACTTTATAGACTGTTGTGTTGATGTTAATATATTCAAAAAATCGAAAGTCATTTATGATTTAGATTAATTATTTAACAAAAAAAATGTATATTGGCGGCTTGTTTTTCAGATAAGTATAAAAATATTAAAAGGCTATTTTAGGTTTACAACATTTTAATTAGTAATTGCCTTTAGGATATATTCCATTAAAGATATCTTTATACGAACCACATATTAAATTGTGGTTGTTTATATTTTTTAATCTATTAAATAAAAAAGATGAAATTTAACACAGATCAAGAGAAGATAAGTTATTGTTTGGGTTTGAGTATTGCTAGTAATTTAATTACTTCAGGAGTAAAATCTTTAGAAATTGATCCTTTCGTTGAGGCTTTAGAAGCAGCTTTTAATGGAAAAACTCCAGAGCTTTCACCAGAAGAGGCAAATCAAGTATTGCAAGAATTCTTCACAAAAGTTCAGCAAGAACAAGCTGCTAAAGCAACTGAAGCTGGAAAAGTTTTCTTAGAAGAAAATGCTAAAAACGAAGATGTTGTTTGTCTTGAAAGTGGATTACAATATTCTATCATTACAAAAGGTGAAGGTGAAATTCCAACAGCTTCAGATAATGTAAAATGTCACTATCATGGAACTTTAATCGATGGTACTGTATTCGATAGTTCTGTAAACAGAGGTGAGCCTGCTGTATTTCCTGTTAGCGGTGTGATTAAAGGATGGGTAGAGGCATTACAATTAATGCCAGTTGGATCTAAATGGAAATTATTTATCCCTTCTGATTTGGCATACGGCGCTCAAGGAGCTGGTAACCTAATTGGACCTAATACTACATTAATTTTCGAAGTTGAACTTCTAGAAATTACTAAATAATAAACACTAAAATAAATAACAATATGAAATTTAAAGTTTTAACACTTGCTTCAATAGCTTCTATTTTCTTGTTTTCTGCATGTAATAAGATGTGTAATAAAGCTGGTAACGCTGAAGCTAGCGCACCTGCATTATCAAACAAAGCTGATTCAATTAGTTATCTTATTGGTCATGATATAGCTACTAAATTAGGTAGCATGGGAATCAAAGATTTCAATTATGCTGAATTAGTTAACGGAATGAAATTAGCTGCTAATGGTGATACTTCTGTTTTTGGTGAAATGAAAGCATCTCAATTACTTCAAAAATTCTTTCAAGAGGCTGGAACTAAAATGCTTGCTGAAAAATTAGAAGTAAACAAAAAATGGTTTAACGAGAATGCGACTAAAGATGGTATTGTTACTACTGAAAGTGGATTGCAATATAAAGTAATCAAAAGTGGAACAGGTGAAAAACCAACTGCATCGGATAAAGTAAAAGTTCACTACAGAGGTACATTACTTTTAAATGGAAAAGAATTCGATTCTTCATACAAACGCAATCAGCCTGCTGAATTTGGAGTAGGTAGAGTAATTGCTGGTTGGACTGAAGCTCTTCAGTTAATGACTGTTGGATCAAAATGGGAACTATATATTCCTTCTAATTTGGCTTACGGCGAAAGAGGTGTTAGAGGAGGTTCTATTGGACCAAATGATGCTTTAAAATTCGAAGTTGAATTATTAGATATCGTTACCACAAAAGCAGAGAAAAAATAATCTCTATTTTTAAATAAATACAGAAGGAGAAAAGTATTCAACTTTTCTCCTTTTTTCTTTTTATTCCATTAAACCTACTAGTGTGCTTACTAGTTTGTCGATTCCTTTTGATATTTCGCTAATTCTTACATCTAACATATAGCAAGGAGTTGTAACTATATTGTTTTCTTTATCAAAAACCACCTCGTCATATGAGGCTACTTTATGTTTACCACCTAGCATTTCTATGCTCTGTATAGTTTGCTCATCGTTGCCAATAGTAACCTCTACTTTATGAAGAACTCGTGCAATAATAGCAGGTGCAATGCAAAGCGCTCCAATAGGCTTTTTATCATTATTCATTGCAATTAGTGCGTCCTGAACTTGCTCATTTACAGAACAGGTTTCTCCTTCAAATGCATAAGATGATAAATTTTTGGCAACACCAAATCCTCCAGGAAGTAAAATAGCATGATAATTATCTGAATTAAAATCTGATAAGTCACTTATATTGCCTCTTGCAATACGAGCAGATTCTATTAAAACATTTCTTGTTTGAGGTATTTCTTCTCCTGTTATATGATTAATAACATGGTACTGATCAATATTAGGTGCAAAGATATCATACTGAATATCGTTCTTGTCTAAAGCAAGTAAACTTAGGGTAGCTTCATGAATCTCGGATCCATCATAAACACCGCAGCCTGAAAGAATGACTGCAATCTTTTTTTGTTCTGTCATATTATTATATTTGAAAGAAACGATATGTGTTTTTTTGAATTCACATATCAATTGATAAAATATGATTAAAAAATAATTTGTATTTTAAATTAAGTCACAATTTACAATATAAACCATAAATAAAAAAACTATTTTCAGCTGTTCCTTTTTTTTTACGAATTCGACTAAGTAACAATAAATCAAAAACATGAAGTTATATTCGTGGGTTTTGGTTTTTCGTAAAATATTCAAAACTAAAGGGCTAATATTTATTTTTAGATTTAAAATTTATTACTTGCAAAAACTAATATAGATTCAGAAATTTGCGAGAAATATAATCTGTGAAAATAATAAAATTAAAATAATATGATAAAAGTTGAAAAATTTGTGTTTAATCAATGGCAGCAAAACACATATTTGGTATATGACGAAACTAATGAAGGCGTTCTGATAGATTGTGGAGTTTTTTACCCTGAGGAGGGAGATAGATTAGTCAAGTTTATTAAAGATAACAATATCGAAATAAAATACTTGTTAAATACACATCTTCACATCGATCACGTAATGGGTAATAGATTTGTATTTGAAACACTAGGACTTAAGGCAACTGCCCACGAAGCTGATTTACCTGTTTTACGTCAAGCTCCACAGTATGCTGTTGCTTTAGGCCTGGAAGCTACTGTTGAACCTCCTGAGGATATTAATTTTGTTAATCATAATGATGTTGTCAAATTTGGGAATACTGAAATAAAAGTTCTTCATATTCCAGGACATAGTCCAGGTCATGTGGCATACTTATTCGAAGAGAATAACATTGCGATGGTCGGAGATATTTTATTCCGTGAGAGTATTGGTCGAACAGATTTGCCTTATGGTAATTATGATCAACTAATAGAAGGCATAAAAAATAATCTTTTATGTTTGAACGATGAACTTGTTATCTATTCAGGACATGGTCCAGAAACTAGCATAGGATTTGAGCGTATGAATAATCCATACTTAAGGAATTTATAAAAAAAGAAAAAGGGGCTTGCTAATTATTTTAGCTTCCCCTTTAAATTTTATTGTCAAACCCAAAAGGTAATAAACATTTTACTGATGCCAATTGTAAGGATTTATTTCTCGCAAATATCCAAACTTCAATATCTTTATCTTGCCTTCTTTCTGTCTCGTATAATACCTGCAAACAAGCTCCACAGGGAAAACATAATTCCTCATTTACAATAGAATCTATACCTGAAATAATTCCTATACGATTTATCGAAGAATTTGGATTTTTCGATTTAGCATAAAACAGACCAACTCTTTCAGCGCACAAGCCAGATGGGTACGCTATATTCTCTTGATTCGAGGATTTGATTATTTCTCCATCTTGTAATTCAATAGCCGCAGCTACTTCAAAGTTTGAGTAGGGGGAGTATGAATTAGAAAGTTGTTGGATGCAGTTTATTCTCAAATTTTGAATTTTAATTGGGAGATCATTTAAATTGTCAAATTGACAATATTCTATGGATAATTTATGTTTATATTTCATTATGATTAAAAGATATTTGCTTAATTTATGTCATCTAATTTCGTGAATAATAATTATTTTTCAAAAAATATTGAAAATATCAAAATGTATAAACATATTTGTGAAATAAACATAAGCTTAGAATTATTATATTAATTAATACGATCTAAACTCATAGTATAATATAATTATTTGGGTGATTTGTAACTCAAATATAATATTCATAATTATTTACTATCATAATAAAAAAAATAATACACAAAGACTATAAAACTATTAGTTTTACTTTAAAAAAAATGAATCGAATGAGAAAACTACTTATTTTAGCTATTATATTAATATCTGTAAATACTGTATTTGCAAAGGGATTTACTAGGCATCAGTATATTCAAAAATACAAATCGCTGGCTGTAAAAGAAATGTATCGAACGGGAATACCCGCTAGTATTACTCTAGCTCAGGGATTATTAGAGTCTGGCAATGGAAACTCCTCTTTAGCTGTGAAGGCTAATAATCATTTTGGTATAAAATGTCACGACTGGACAGGTCCAAGTATGAGATTTGATGATGATAAAAAGAATGAATGCTTTAGAAAATACAATGATCCCTATGACTCGTATATGGATCACTCCAAATTTTTAACTGGAAGAAAGAGATATGCTTTCTTATTTAATTATAGTTCTACTGACTATAAAAGGTGGGCTCATGGCTTAAAAAAAGCTGGATATGCTACTGACCCAAAGTATGCCTACAGGTTGATTAAGATTATAGAAGATGAACATCTACATCAATATGATAAAAAGGTGAAACCAACTCATAAACCAATTCATTATACGAGTGGTAAAACCAAAAAACCAAACAAACTAGCCGATATTGACAATGGATATAATATAGATGTTTTTGGAGCAAGATTGGAAATTGCTAATGGTGTCAATTATATTGTTATTCAGAAAGGTGACACATACTACAGATTATTGAAAGAGTTTGAGTTGACAAAGAAAAAACTTTTGAAATATAATGATTTAGCTCCTAATCATGTCTTGAAACCAGGACAAAGAATATATGTTGGCCGAAAAAGATCTAGATCCGCAAAAGGTTATGATTATCATAGAGTAAAGTCTGGAGAGACTATGCATTCTATTTCTCAATATTACTGTATTAAATTGAAGAGACTTCTGAAATTTAATGGTATGAGAAAAAATGAAAAATTGATAAAAGGTCAAAAAATATGGTTGAAAAGTAGATAGAACCTTTCATCTTTAGTAGAAATACCTTAGTTTATTATTTTAATAATAGGCTAAGGTATTTTTTTTAACTTATATAATTATATAGACTTATTTTAGTATTACTTTTGAGCTTTTAATATTTAATTATAGACAGATGAAATTTGAATCAACTTCCTCTAAACTTCTAGATGATGCAGTTGAGGAGTTTGCAAAACTTCCAGGTATAGGACGAAAAACAGCTTTAAGATTAGCTTTATTTCAATTACAACGAGAATCGGAAGAAGTAAATATGTTTTGTAAATCTATATTTGACTTAAAAGACAAAATTAAAAAATGTAAAATTTGTCATAATATTTGTGAAACAGAGATTTGTGAAATCTGTAGCAATTCATCGCGTGACGAAACACTAATTTGTGTAGTCGAAAGTATCAAGGATATTATGAGCATTGAGAGAACTCAACAATTCAATGGATTATATCATGTGTTAGGAGGTGTTATATCACCAATGGACGGAATAGGTCCATCAGATCTTAATATAAAAGAGCTGATGGGAAGAATAGAAGACAATAATATAAAAGAAATTATTTTCGCACTGAGTCCAACTATGGAGGGAGATACAACAAATTTTTACTTGTATAAAAAACTTGCGAAATATGATGTGGATATTACAAGTATCGCGAGAGGTATATCTATAGGCGATGAATTAGAATATACGGACGAGGTGACACTGGGAAAATCAATTATGTTGAGAACTCCTTTTGATGATGAAAGGCTATAATTATTTATTGTTAAGCTCGTCATATATCTTAATACGTTCATTCAATTTAATATTTTCATCCTCAAGACGTTTTAATTCATTTTTCTGAGAGAGTTTTAATTCCAAATTTGTGTTTTCAAATTCTAACTTAATAATCTTAATTCGTTTGTTGAATATCATATAGCCTATAAATAAACCTTTAAGTATTCCGATTGCAATATATAATAAAGTCATTTTAATTGGTTTTATTTAATGTGAAAATTATTTAATATCTATTTCAAAAAATCAGAATAATACTAATTTAAGTGAAGCTGTTGGATTCAAATAAGTTTACATATGTTAATTACTCTGTGTGATTTATCTGTCTGAAAATTAAATATATTAGATCTAATTGTTCGGTTTTATAATCTTGTATACTTCAATATTTTTTTTGAAATAAAGAATATAATTTTGTAAATTTATTCATGTCAGGTACCCCTGAAATTTAAACACTAGTCAAATTTTCATTAATATTTTCGGTGTTTAAAGATATGAATATCTAATTTATTTAAAATACCTATCTATTATTAAATATATCGATAATAAGAATACTTATTGTTGAAATTTACACAATTATAATTAGAAACTAAAAATGCCATATAGACGATTACCAAATACAGATGCAGCAAGATTGAGAGCACTTAAAACTGCTTTAAGTAAAGGTCAAGTAACTTCTGATTTGGCATTTCAGTTTAGTACCTATCAAAAAATACAGAATTTTTTACCTCATTTCGAATTAGCAATTTCAAATTTGAAGCAATCAAAAAAACAACTTGTTAATTTTAATAAGGATTACTCTGATAAACAGAGAAAAGCAAAATTATATGTAAGCCATTTTTTAAAGGTTTTGAATTTTGCTATACAAAGAAAGGAGCTTTTACCAAAAGTTAGGGAATTCTACACTCTTGATAAAGATTCTGACAAGCTGCCAGACCTTAGTGAGGATGAGAATATATTACAATGGGGAGAAAAAATATTAAAAGGAGAGAGCGATAGATTACGTTCAGGTGGGAATCCTATTTATTCACCTTCTGCTGCATTGGTCAGAGTTAATTGTGAACAATTTCAAAGTATATTCAATCAGCAAGATGTTTTAAAATCCAATCTTGAAAGATTTTCAAAGGAAGTAAGATCTCAAAGAATAAAGGCAAATGACATAATTCTTGAACTATGGAATCAGATTGAGGATTGTTACAAAGATCTTCCCGAAAAAGAAAGACGAAACCGTTGCATAGAATATGGAATTGTGTATGTGTATCGCAAAACTGAAAAAATTATACAAAATCAAATTAGATAAAGCGAATATTATATGTTCACTCCTGCGATATCATAATATATCAATTGTGTGTTTTGATCTTATTACATCATGTTTAATTACTAATAAACTATTGTCTTAGGTGCAAAGCATAAAATATACTAATTACACATAAATAAAATATTTAATTTTAACTGTTTTATTTAAGTTAAATGTTAAAAATTGTTTAGACTCAGTCTAAATGATGATTTTTTCTACAATTGTGTGTAATTGTAGAAAAGCTGCATAATTCAAACATAGATTAGTTGCTAAAATATTCAAAAAATTAATATTTACAGTGTTGTCAGCATCCTAATTATAGCCTTCAAAATTACAGAAAAACAGACCTACAATCCTTAAAATTAAATACTGTGACGATAATCATATTTTTTTTATCATGATTATTTTATTAACCTTGTAGCTTGAATTTTTCGTAAAAGTGAAAAATTAAGTAAAAAATTTAAATGTATTTGAAAATACATTATTTAACTAAATGTACAAGTTATGTCATTGAAACGAAACATTCTTGATCTTAGAAAGAGAAAAGAAAAAGTGCTTCAAGGTGGTGGCGAAAAAGCTATCCAGAAGCAAGTTGCAATGGGTAAATTGACTGCAAGAGAAAGAGTCACGTCAATTTTAGATGAAGATTCATTTCACGAATACGATCTGTTTGTAGAGCATGAAGCCCGCGATTTCGGTATGGAAAAAAAAGAACTTCATGGTGATGGTGTTATCATTGGTACAGGTACAATATACGGGGAACCAGTATGTATCTTTGCTCAAGATTTTACCGTAGCTGGTGGTTCATTAGGTTTAATGCATGCACGTAAGATTACCAAAATAATGGACCATGCATTGAAAATGCGTGTACCTTTGATTGGTATCAACGATTCAGGTGGTGCTCGTATACAGGAAGGTGTTAACTCTTTAGCGGGTTATGGTGAAATCTTCTTCAGAAATACTCTTGCATCAGGTGTTATTCCACAATTATCAGTAATTTTAGGCCCATGTGCTGGTGGAGCAGTTTATTCTCCTGCCTTAACTGATTTTGTTTTTGTAGTCGAAAATATCTCTAAAATGTTTATCACCGGTCCTGAGGTGATTAAAACCGTTTTAGGTGAAGAAATTAGCATGGAAGAATTAGGTGGAGCTAAAGTTCATAGCGAAATCACTGGTAATGCTCATTTCTATGCCCAAAGCGAAAACGACTGTTTTGAACAAATCAAAAAACTGCTTACGTTTATACCTTGGCACAATGGAAAGAAAGCTAAAGCTTTCCCTCCTAAGCCTCCAAAAGCTGAGTACAAAATTGAGGATATTGTTCCTGCAGATCCAACACAACCATACGATATCAGAAATGTTATCAAATCTATAGTAGACGATTCTGATTTCTTCGAGATCATGGAGAATTTTGCTAAGAATATCGTTATTGGTTTTGGTAGATTAAATGGTGAAACTGTTGGTTTCGTCGCTAATCAGCCAATGTATCTTGCTGGTGTGCTTGATTGCGACTCTTCTGATAAAGCAGCTCGATTTATCCGTTATTGTGATGCATTTAATATTCCAATTGTAACTCTTGAGGATATGCCTGGCTATCTTCCTGGTGTTGATCAAGAACATATGGGTGTTATTCGCCATGGTGCTAAGATACTTTACGCTTATAGTGAAGCTACTGTACCAAAAATTACTGTAATTATTAGAAAAGCTTATGGTGGTGGTTATATTGCTATGAACTCTCGTCACATGAAAGCTGACTTTATGTTTGCTTGGCCTACTGCAGAAATTGCAGTTATGGGACCTGAGGGAGCTGCTAATATTATCTTCCGTAAAGAAATTATGTCTGCTGAAGATCCTGAAGCTATGCGTAAAGAAAAGGTTGAAGAATATCGTGAGAAATTCGCTAACCCTTATGTTGCTGCTGCTAAAGGATACATCGACACTGTTATTGAACCTGAAGAAACTCGTAAAATGTTACTTCACTCAATCGAAGTTTCGAATAATAAAGAGGACAGAAGACCAAACAAAAAACACGGTATCCCTCCATTTTAAAAACTATTAATTATGGACGATTTAAAGAAAATAAATATTAATGGTACCGAATACTTAACCAATTATACTAAAAAGTTTGAACAGCGTAAGCCATATCAAACTCCAAACGAAAAACATATGTATTCGTTTATTCCAGGTACAATTGTTGAGTTATTTGTTAAGGAAGGTCAGGAAGTTAAGAAGGGCGAAGTTCTTCTTATTCTTGAAGCTATGAAAATGAAAAATAAAATAGTGATGCCTTTCGATGGTACTATTAAATGCGTAAATGTTAAAGAAGGTGATAGAATACCAAATAAAACATTGATGCTTGAAATCGAATAATATATAAGCCAGACTTTTACAGTCTGGCTTTTTTTTTTATGTATGTTCTTTTATTAGTAAATTTCCATCTAACTCTGATATTATTTAAATTTATCTATCTGTCAATAAATAATTATGATGAGTGTTTCATGTATTTACATATGAATAAATATAAATATGTGGATAAATACACGTATCTTGCCAGAAAATATATAATTTGACTAACAAGTTCTTATTTGTTTTGACAAAAACATTAAGTAACTTGGGTTTATATTCACTAATAAAACTTTTACAATGAAATATGATTATGATTTAGCCTGTATAGGTCTTGGTCCTGCGGGAATGGCTGTTTCGATAATGGGAGTTGAAATGGGTCTGAAAGTGTGTGCTATCGAAAAAAATAAAGTAGGGGGTGAGTGTATGAATATCGGATGTATTCCTAGTAAGTCTATTCTTACAATTGGACATCTCAGAGCGGCTACTAATAAACTACGTGAAATGGGATTAACAGATTCAGAACCACCTATTGTGGAAAGCCCATTTGCAAAAATTCAATCATATTTAAATTATATCTCTGATAAAAAGACGATGAAAATGTTTGATAAAGTTGACCTTATTCTAGGAGAAGGTCATGCAGAATTTAAAGATTCTCATAGTTTACAGGTTGGTGATAAAATTGTAACAGCTAAAAGGATATTTATAGCAACTGGCACCAATCCTGCAATGCCTCCTATAAAAGGACTTGACACTATAGATAACATACTTACAAATGAGAATATATTTTCTCTTGACCAAATCCCAAAATCTATGACAATTATTGGTGGGGGAGCTATTGGAACTGAGATGGCGCAGGCTTTTACTAATCTTGGAACTAAATGCTCAATAGTTCAGTTTGATGATTTCCTAATCCCCAATGGTGATAGAGAAGCAGGTGAACTACTCGAGAGGGAATTGAGAAAAGAAGGAATTGATATTTACAACAAACAAAGAATAAGTTCAGTAGAACAAAAAGAAGGAGAAATAATACTAAAGACTGAATCAGGGCTTGAATTAGTCGCAGAAAAATTGCTTGTAGCTGCTGGGCGTAAAATAAACTTGAATCAACTCAAATTAGAAAATGCAAAAATCAAACATGATGGGCGAAGAATTCTTGTTGACAAAAAATTCAGAACAAGTACGAAAAATATTTATGCCGTAGGTGATTGTAATGGACAAATTATGCTATCCCATGCAGCAATGCATCAGGGGATGTTTGCTATAATGAACGCTGTAAGTCCATTCCGTTTATTTAAAAATACTAATTATGTTATCCCTTGGACAGTTTTTACAACTCCGCAGGTTTCATATGTTGGGATGTCTGAAAGGGAGTTGAAAGAAAAGAAAATTAAATATCAAACTATTGTGCAGAAATACGAGGACTATGGTGCCGCAATAGCAGAGAATTTAGCAGTAGGATTTATAAAGGTATTTGTCAGTTCTAGAGGGAAGGTTTATGGAGTTAGCATTATAGGGGATGGATCTGGTGAGATGATTAACGAATGGGCTGTAATCATCCAAAATAATATACCTATGCATAAAGTCATGTTTGTTGCTCACTCATTTCCTACTATGGGGTTTCTATCTAAAAGAGTTGCCGAGGAATGGATGATGAAAAAGATGAAGTCAAAAAGTTTACAGTCTCTTTGTAAATTTATGTATCGGAAATTGTAGATAAAATATAAAAACCACAAGTAGAAAATTCTAATTGTGGTTTTATTTTGTAATCAAACTTATAAAAAAATTAAAATACAATTATTTCTATGTGTAAATGTTCTTAAAATCACTACTTTTGTCCAAATTTATTTAAAGGCTTAATAGCCAATTAAAATTTCAGGAAATGAAAATTAATTTATTAGGAAAATCATTAAAAGAAATAGAAAAAGTTGTTCTTGACTTAGGAATGAAGAAATTCCTAGCAAAACAAATTACAGATTGGATTTACAACAAAAAAGTAGATAATTTCGATCATATGCGGAATATTTCTATCAAAAATAGAGAATTGTTGTCAAACTCTTGCCAAATTGGACATGTAAAACCTATCAATGTTCAAGAATCTGTAGATGGAACAAAGAAATATTTATTTAATGCTCCTGATAATAAATTTATTGAAACAGCTTATATACCAGATAAAGATAGACACACAGTATGTGTTTCAAGTCAGGTAGGCTGTAAAATGGGATGTAAATTTTGTTTTACCGCAAAACAAGGATTTCAATCCAATCTTTCAGCAACTGATATCATTAATCAGCTTGTGGCAATAGATGAGGCTGATAAAATTACAAATATTGTATATATGGGTATGGGTGAGCCTTTTGATAATATAGATGAAGTATTGAAATCAACAGAAATACTTTGCTCCAATTACGGTATGGCTATGAGCCCTCGTAGAATTACTGTTTCAACAATTGGTCATATTCCTGGATTAAAACGTTTTTTGAATGAAAGTGATTGTCATTTGGCTGTAAGTTTACACTCTCCTTTTGACGAGGAACGTTCAAATATAATGCCTGTACAAAAAGCATATCCAATAAAAGATGTTCTTAACGAAATTAGGAATTTCGATTTTGATAATCAAAGAAGGGTGTCTTTCGAGTATATAATGTTCAAGGATGTGAATGATAGTCAAAAACATGTTAGCGAATTAGTTAAGATATTAAGAGGAATAAAGTGCAGAATTAATTTAATTAAATTCCACCCTATTCCAGATTCTGATTTAGAAGGAAGTGACGATTTCACTATCGAAAGATTTAAGAATGCTCTTAACAAAAAAGGAATAGTAACTACTACAAGAAAATCAAGAGGTCAAGACATTTATGCTGCTTGTGGATTGTTATCTACAAAAAAGCAAAATAATCAGGAATAAAAATACTAAACAATAAGTTTTGATATGGCGATTTGTTTATTTTTGTATGACTATTAACCAAAAAAATCAAAAATAATTATGAAATTAGCCATAGTTGGGGTAACAGGCCTTGTAGGTTCAAAAATTATAAGTTTGTTAGAACAACGAAACTTCGAAATTGACGAATTTATTCCTGTAGCAAGTGAAAATTCAGTAGGAAAGCAAGTAAATTTTAATTCAAAACCTTATTCTGTAGTTGGCGTAGAGAAAGCAATAGAATTAAAACCTGATATTGCAATATTCTCTGCAGGTTCTGAAGCTTCGTTAAAATACGCTCCATTGTTCGCGAGTGAGGGATGCTATGTTATTGATAATTCATCGGCATGGAGGATGGATGAAACAAAAAAATTAGTAATTCCAGAGATAAATGCAAATTTGCTTTCTAAAGATGATAGAATAATAGCAAACCCAAATTGTTCAACTATTCAGATGCTTATTGCCTTGGCTCCATTGCAAGAAAAATATGGTATAGAGAGACTTGTGATATCCACATATCAATCTATAACAGGCACAGGAATCAAAGCTGTGAAACAAATGAACAATGAGAGAAATGAATTAGATGGAGAAAAGGCCTATCCTTATCAAATAGATAAGAATTGTATTCCTCAATGTGATATCTTTACAGAAAATGGATATACTAAAGAAGAAATGAAACTTGTTAACGAAACAAGAAAAATATTAAATGATAATGAAATTAAAATAACAGCCACTGCAGTTAGAGTTCCTGTAGTTGGAGGGCATTCTGAATCTATTAATGTGGAGTTAAAAACTGATTACGAATTAAGTGATATAATTAATATATTTCAAAATACCGAAAATCTAATTTTATTAGATGATATTCAGAACAACATTTATCCAATGCCTATTCAGGCAAATGATAAAGATGAGGTTTTTGTAGGAAGATTGAGAAAGGATTTTTCATGTCCCAAGGCTTTAAATATGTGGGTTGTTTCTGATAATTTGCGAAAAGGAGCTGCGACAAATGCTGTGCAAATAGCGGAGTATATTAAGGCTAATATTTTATAGATATAATAAAGATATTTTTTTTCCCCTCGAACTTTTTCCTAAGCTGTTTAGGTTTTTTTTCTTGTTCGAGGGGTTTTATATTTTATAAAAACCATAATCTTTATCTAGAATTTATTTATTTAAGTTTTATACGTAGTGTTGTATTAGATTTAAAAATTTTCTCCTTAACTATCAACTTCATCCTTAATTAGTTCTTTGTCCTTAAGATTATTAAATAATAATTCCCGTGCCCTCGATAGCTGTGCTTTTATTGTGCCGATTGGTAATCTTAAGTGAGAAGCTATTTCTTCATATGAAAATTCATTAAAATATCTTAATTGTATCAATATTCTATACCTCTCTTTTAATTTATTTACCTCGCACTGCATTATCAAGGCTTTTTGTCTTTTTACGCAAACTTGCTCAGGATTTAAATCCGTTGACTCTATCTTAAGTGTTTTTTCAGAACTAAGACTTTCGCTATTCTCACATAAAATAATGTCGGATTGTCTTTTTCGAATAAAATCAATACAATTATTTGAAGCTATTTTAAATAACCACGTACTAAAAGCAAATTTAGGTCTGTATTGACTAAGATTCCTAAAAGCTTTACCGAAAGCTTCAAAAGTTAAATCTTCGGCATCGTCCTTATTTTTAACCATTTTAAGTAGCATGAAAAAAATAGAGTCTTTATATCTAATATATAACTCTTCATAAGCTTTTTGATCCCCCTCTATAGCCAGTTTTACTAGATTGTAGTCAATTTTTGCTTTATCGGAAAGATTAGGGTTCATTTTAGTATGCATCTAGGTAAATATTAAATATTAATACTAAATATTGCCAAGTATCTTTGCTTTACTAATGCAATTTACGAATAAAATAAAGCCTACCCAATTGAGTTTAACCCGATTATATACTTGCAAATTATACTGTTTTTCGTTTTGAAGTTTAATACATTGTTCATTCCTTGATCGTAAGTCATTTAGTCAAAACAAATAGCTGTTTTGTCGTTAAAATTTAACCATTCACATTAATGGAATAGTTAATAATTATCTAAAATGATAATAAAAATGTTTAATCTTAGTTAATTGAACTCAAAATAGTGTCAATTTGATGAGTATAAATTTTATAGAAACTTGTAATTATATTACTTTTTCGATAAGCGAAGGATAAACATTGTAAATAATAGTGAAATTAGTATATTTTATATATTATAATATAGCTATATGAAAGCTTCGAGTGTCTAATTTATAGAATCTTATGATTATTTCTGTGTAAATATTAATTTTTTATTTTTCGTCTACATTAAAAAAGAAAGTATAATATTTTTTGTTTTGAACCCTTAAATCATTAAAATTTAAGTATTATTCATTTATTAAGTTTCAGTTTTGACTAAACCTTCTAATTGAGATAAAACATATTTGAAATTTCTTAAAGTGAAAAAAATCATAATATCTATATATTAGTTGTTTATATCATTTAGATTAACTTCATTTGCTAGCTACTATATGAATATTTTATTCTTAGTGATATAACATATAAAATTAGTTGCGTAACAGTTGAAAATACCTTTATTATGGGGAGTAAGTTTTATATTGAGACCTACGGGTGTCAAATGAATGTTGCAGACAGTGAGGTTGTTGCTTCTATCATGAATCACAACGGTTTTGAGGTTTGCAAAGAAAAAGAAAATGCAGATATTATTCTTATTAATACATGTTCTGTAAGGGAAAATGCTGAACAGAGAGTCTTGGGACGTGTTCAAACTTATGGCGAATTTAAAAAAAAGAATAAAAATTTGATTATTGGTGTTATTGGCTGTATGGCAGAACGCCTTGGTGAAAAACTATTTGAATTAAATAAAAATATAAAAGTAGTTGTTGGTCCTGATGCTTACAATGATTTACCTTTATTGATTGAGAAGGCTACTAAAGGCGAAAATGCTATCAATATTGAGCTTTCATTAACTGAAACCTATAAAGATATTTGTCCTTCACGAATTGATGAAACATCTATTTCTGGGTTCATTTCTATAATGAGAGGATGTAACAACTTTTGTACATACTGTATTGTTCCATATACAAGAGGTAGAGAGAGAAGTAGAAATCCTGAAAGTATATTAAAAGAGTTAAATGATTTGCATGAAAAAGGCTACAAGGAAGTTACACTGCTAGGTCAAAATGTAAATTCATATTCATATAAGAATTCGGTTAAAAATCTTGATTTTCCTGAGCTTTTGGAGTTAGTAGCAAAGGAACAGCCATCAATGCGTATTAGGTTTGCAACATCACATCCTAAAGATATGAGTGATGAAACTCTTAAAATTATTGCAAAATACAATAATATTTGCAGACATATCCACCTTCCTGTTCAATCTGGGAGTAATGAAGTTTTAAAAAATATGCGTCGTAAATATACTCGTGAATGGTATCTTGATAGGGTAAAAGCTATCAAGGAAATTATACCTGATTGTGGTATTTCTACGGATATATTTTGTGGTTTTCATAATGAAACAGAAGAGGATCATAAATTGAGTTTGAGCCTAATGAAAGAAGTTGCTTTTGATTCTGCTTTTATGTTTAAATATTCGGAAAGACCAGGTACATTTGCTTATAAAAATCTAAAGGATAATGTTCCAGAAGAAGTCAAAGCTGCTCGACTAACTGAAATGATAGAACTGCAAAACAGTCTTAGTTTAGAAAGCAATAAAAAAGATATAGGAAAAACATTTGAAGTGCTAGTAGAAGGAGTTTCCAAGAAGTCAGAGGATGAGCTTTTTGGACGAACCTCTCAAAATAAGGTTGTGGTATTTGCAAAAGGAGATAAAAAGATTGGAGATCTTGTAAAAGTTGAAATTACAGATTGTACTCAAGCAACTTTAAGAGCAAAATTATGTTAGAAAAATAAATAATATTGTTTTATATATGAAGGTCTAGATTGTTTTTTCTAGACCTTTTTTTTGTGAAAATGAATAAGCGAAATAAGATATTTACATCTTGCTTAGAAGTTCCGATTATATCATTAATAATAAAAGTCAGCTAAGATTTAATAAAATTAAAACAATAAATCTATTGAAAGAAAATTGCAAATGTTTTAGAATTGGTAAACCTAAATTTTTAGGGCATTCATAAAAGAAAATAAAGCTTTCATAAAAAACAACTTATGCCTTTAGTGTTGGTTAACAAACAAATATTACATTTGTTAACGAATGGAGACTTTTAATACATAGGGTAATTGAAAGTTCTTTTTCATAAGTAAAATTTAAGTAGTAGTTTGGGCGGCTAGTCACCGCCCTTTTTTTTCCTCCTTTTTTCAAAAACCTACGATTAATAATCTTTTCGTTTTAAGATCAATATTTTGTCAAATAATTTACTGAATTTAATTTTCTTTTAGTTAAATTTATTCCTGTCTGATTAATTAAGTATTCAATATTATTATCATATGGCTGGGGTAAATAATAAGAGAGAACAATTTACAAGTAAATTTGGAGTAATGGCAGCAGCTGCAGGTTCGGCTGTTGGTCTTGGAAATATATGGCGGTTCCCATACATAGTTGGTGAAAATGGGGGTGGAGCATTTCTTCTAGTTTATCTTTGTTTCATAATTTTGATTGGTTTGCCCGTTATGCTTACCGAAATCCTTATAGGCAGAAGAGCACAAGCAAATGCCTATACCTCATTTAGTATATTGAAACCTAATACAAGATGGAAATATATTGGAGTAATGGGAATAATTGCAGCTTTTTTAATCTTAGCATTTTATTCAACGATCGCGGGGTGGACTTTAGAATATTTTATTCAATCTGTTTTTTGGACTTTTCAAAAAGGAGAATCTAGTAATATTTTCACACAATTTAAATCTTCAACATTAAAACCTCTAATTTTGCAGTTTGTTTTTCTTCTTATGACTGCATTTATTGTTTATTCGGGCGTTAAAAAGGGAATAGAAAGGTATACTAAATTTCTAATGCCAATTCTGGTTATTATGATTTTAGTTATTTGTTTTAGATCCTTGAGTTTAGAAGGATCAATGGAAGGACTGTTGTTTTTATTTTCGCCAGATTTTTCTAAACTAAATTTTTCTATTATAATTGAAGCTCTTGGTCAAGCTGCATTTTCGTTAAGCATCGGAATGGGAACATTAATTACCTATGGTTCTTATATTAGGAAAAGTACAGATATTTCCAAAATATCTGTAAATGTAACTATTGCCGATACCTTAATCGCGATTTTTGCTGGGATAATGATATTTCCAGCAGTGTTTGCCCTTGGTTTTAATATTGATTCAGGACCTGGTTTAGTATTTGTAATATTACCGGAACTATTTCTATCTATGCCAGGAGGACATTTTTTTGCTATAGTGTTTTTTGGATTGCTTATTGTGGCGGCTTTAACTTCAACTATTTCGATATTAGAGGTAATTGTCGCATTTTTATCAGAGCATATTAAGCTTGGTAGAAAAAAAGCTTGTTTAATTGCGATTAGTTTTAATTCTATTTTTGGGGTGTTAGCAAGTTTGTCTTTTAGCGAATTATCATTTTTCGAAATATTTGGATTAAGTATTTTTGAATTAATGGAATATATAGCTGCAAATATACTACTTCCTCTAGGCGCATTATTAATAGTTGTTTTTGCTGCCTATGTTTTGAAACGAAAAATTGTAAAAAATGAGATTTCTTCAGATAATCTATATCCATTAAGCTTATTTAATATTTATTGGTTTCTTATCAAGTATGTAGCACCCTTGGCAATAATTTTTGTTTTTATAAAAGGTATAGGATTAATTTAAACTATTTTTGATATGAGCTTATGGTCGTATGTGAAAAATTATTTCCGATTTACAAAAATGGAAAAATATGCAATTCTTATTTTGATAATGATTGTTATAGGTCTACAGTTTACTATATTGAATTTGAATAGTAGCGATAGCATAAAGGATATAAGGGTAGACTTATCAAAATTCGAAAAAGCAAGCAAAATAGATGAATCGAAAAGAGTTAAAGAATATAAATTAAGTAATTTCGACCCCAATACTGTTGGAATATCTAAATTGCAAAGTTTTGGTTTGACTGATAAGTTTATCTTAGAATTCTTGAAATACAGAGGAAAGATTAAACGATTTAATAATATTGACGATCTAAAAAAACTGTATTGCATAAATGAATATCCAGATTTCGCCTTATTTGCTAAAATCAAAAAACCTTTAGAGAGAAGAAATTACACTATAAATAAATCCGCTACAAACAAACGAAGGAATAAGCTTTTAAGTGCTGGAAAATTAAATCCGAATAAGTTAAAAATCTCAGATTGGAACGCTCTAGGGTTTAGATTAGTAGTAGCAAAAAGAATTCATAAATATTTAAATACAGGTGCAAAATTTTACTCAAAAAATGATTTACTGAGAATTTATGGTATTGACACAGCTTTGATTTACAGTTTAGAATCAAAATTACAGTTCGAAAATAAAAAAAGTGAAATCATTGAAAAAATTGATTTAAATAAATGTTCAAAGTCAGAGTTGATTTCTATAAAAGGTATAGGTTCAGTGTTTTCAGAACGAATATATAACTATATATCTGAGCTTGGAGGATTATATTCCATTTTTCAACTCAAAGAAGTTTATGGAATCGATGATGAATTGATAAATATTATAAAAGATCATATTTCTATTTCAAAAAGAAATATAAAAAAGATGAATATTAATAGATTAGGTGTAGAGGAGTTAATGAAACACCCTTATGTGAGTAGGAGAACTGCTATAATTATTATTAATAGGAGAGATGATTATGGTCATATTACTGATCTTGAACAGATAGCCGAGGTGCTTCCTGAAGAATTATATAAGAAAATATCACCATATATCGCTTTGGAGTAATATATAAAATTAATTGATAGATGATAGACTAATTATTAATAATATGGAATGATCTCTATGTATTGTCAGAAATAATAAAATAAAGATAGGTGTAGATATGTAGATAAGCTTATGAAACTGCTCGTATCTGATTTTAATTTAATGAACTATCTTAATCTAATTCTTGAAAACAGATATTTTCTTGATCAATTTGTCATTACTAACATTCACTATATAGTGCTGCAAAGCCTTGCTGTATAACAAGTCTGTCAGATATACATATAACTTAGAAATAAAATATGAAATTATTGCAAATATATTTGAATAATAATTAATGATTTAATAAATTTGCGCCGCAATTAATGAATGTATTAATGTAATTAAATTTTTTAAAAATGATCGTAATTCCAGTAAAAGAAGGCGAAAACATTGAAAGAGCCTTAAAAAAATTCAAAAGAAAATTCGAAAAAACAGGTGTAATTAAAAAGTTACGTTCTAGACAAGCTTATATTAAGCCATCTGAGTCTAACAGAAAAAAATTAGAACGTGCTAGATACAAACAAAGCTTGAACATACAATAGTATTAACTACTGTTGTAACAGTCTTGAGTTATTAAGTTTAAATTATTACAAAAGTAAAGCTTCCTCATTTAAACTATGAATAAAGACTTAAAGATAGCATTTATAGATTATTTGCAGTATGAGAAAAGAAGTTCATCTCATACCGTAGTTGCGTATAGTAACGATCTTGAGCAATTCTTTAGTTTCTTAAGCTGTGATTCAAATATTGTTTCAATTAAAAATATTACTTATCGAGATATAAGGAGGTGGATAGTAAACTTGATAGATCAAGGGAAAACATCTAGGACGGTAAACCGAAAATTGTCTTCCCTTAAATCTTTTTATCTCTACTTACTTCGTCTCGAATTATTGGAAATAAATCCTTTAGAGCGAGTAGTTGCACCAAAAATAGGTAAAAAACTACCAGTTTTTGTTGATACTTATGCTATGGATTTATTTAAAGATTTGGAATATCCTAAAAACTATAAAGGAGTTCGTGACAGATTGGTAGTCGAGATGTTTTATCAAACAGGCTTGCGATTAAGTGAGCTGATGAATTTAAAACATATAGACATATATCTAGGAAGTTCATTGCTTAAAGTTTTAGGAAAACGAAACAAAGAGCGTTTAGTTCCAATAAGTGATAATTTAAGAACATTACTTGATGAGTATTTCATAGTAAAACAAAGGGAGTTCGGAGAAGAAGAAGATTTTTTATTTCTTACCGACAAAGGGAAACCTGCCTACGAGAAACTACTATATAGAATAGTGACAGGACAATTGTCAAAAATAACCACGCTTTCGAAACGAAGCCCACACGTATTAAGACATAGTTTTGCCACACATCTCCTAAATAATGGAGCTGAGTTAAATGCAGTCAAAGAACTGTTAGGACACTCAGATTTATCAGCAACACAGATATATACGCATACATCATTCGAATTGTTAAACAAGGTTTATATGCAAGCTCATCCCCGAGCAGAGGAGTAGCTTAAGATTTAAATTATCTTAAAAAAACATTCGAAAAAGGAACTAAAGATAGATTTAATGTAAAATATTTTAAAAAAAAATCGATTATTTTGCTTTAATTTTAAAATATTTATACATTTGCACACCATTTTAAGCTTAAAATAGTTAAGTGCGAAATGGCTTTTTTTATGCCAATGTAGCTCAGCTGGCTAGAGCAGCTGATTTGTAATCAGCAGGTCGTGGGTTCGAGTCCCTCCATTGGCTCTAATTGTTATTATATTTATTTGGGGAGATACCAAAGTGGCCAACTGGGGCGGACTGTAACTCCGCTGACTTATGTCTTCGTAGGTTCGAATCCTGCTCTCCCCACAAGAAAATTTAAGATTTAAGAGTTCTGCCGTTGTAGCTCAGGGGTAGAGCGCTTCCTTGGTAAGGAAGAGGTCATGAGTTCAAATCTCATCAATGGCTCTTAATTATTGAATTGTTTATAATTGTTGTCTAATATTAATTAATATTTGGAGTTATGGCTAAAGAACATTTTGACAGGTCAAAACCACACGTAAATATTGGTACCATTGGTCACGTGGATCATGGTAAAACTACATTGACTGCCGCTATTACAACTGTATTAGCAAAAAAAGGTTTGTCTGAAGTAAAGTCTTTCGATTCTATTGATAACGCTCCTGAGGAGAAAGAGAGAGGTATCACAATTAATACTGCTCACGTAGAATATCAAACTGCGAATCGTCACTATGCGCACGTTGACTGTCCAGGTCACGCCGACTATGTAAAGAACATGGTAACTGGTGCTGCTCAGATGGACGGTGCTATTTTGGTGTGTGCGGCTACTGATGGTCCTATGCCTCAAACTCGTGAGCATATCCTTCTTGCACGTCAGGTAAACGTACCTAAAATGGTTGTTTTCTTGAACAAAGTTGATATGGTAGACGACGAAGAGATGTTAGAATTAGTTGAAATGGAAGTTCGTGAATTATTAGACTTCTATGAGTTTGATGGAGATAACACTCCTATCATCGCTGGTTCTGCTCTTGGTGGTTTGAACGGAGAAGCTGAATGGGAAGATAAAATCATGGAGTTAATGGAAGCTGTTGATACTTGGGTTCCACTTCCTCCACGTGATGTAGATAAGCCATTCTTGATGCCAGTTGAGGACGTATTCTCTATTACTGGTCGTGGTACTGTAGCTAC
>JAOARN010000092.1 GCA_025210485.1 Marinifilaceae bacterium
CACGATAGTGTTGTAAAATAATCTCTTGTTGTGTATACATACTTATCATTTTTTAATGAACAAATAAATTGTTCAATTTGAAAATTTTTAGTGGTATACTTTTCGATTATATTTTGGACTACTTTTTATTATAATATACAAATAAAAGTAGAATTAGAGAAGCCATATGGAGGTAAAGTTTATGATGAATTAAATATTTTTTGTAGGGAATATCCAGAAATTAGTATTGATCCAATATATTATTCATGTAAAAATAGGGAAATCGAAATTGTTCCTCAAATCACCAATGCAGTTTCTTTTATCTGGAAAAATGATTTAAATGAAGTAATAGGGACAAATGCCAAATTAAACATATATAATGATAAAGCTCAACAAATAAGCATTAGCCTAATCTCCGAATACTCATGTACTACAAATCGAATTACTAGTACAGATTTCTACCCCACTCCAGAAATAAATTTAAACTCAGAATACACTCAATGCTTGAACGAAGAAACTACGATAAATATACCTTCTTATAAAAGCATAAATTGGAAATACGAAAATGGAGAATTAATTAATAGTAATTCTGAAAACTTCTCTCATTTATTCAAGGAAACACAAAACATAATATTAGAGTTAACAAATGAATATAACTGCATCAATTCCAAAACCATAAAAATAAAGATAAGTGAATTACCTCAACTAGATCTTGGTCCAGATAAGCTATTATGCAAAGAAGAAGAGGTACTCTTAGGAGACAAGATAAAAATCAGTGGCGGACAGCCTTCTTATGTTTACAGATGGGAGAATTTAAATAATCATAAGATATATACTGGCTTAAATATAAAAACACTTATAACAAAAGAAGAAAGTTACGCTATTGAAGTAAAAGATAAAAATAATTGTAGCAATACGGACACTATTAAATATATCATAAATCCAAAAACACAATTAGCTAAACTTGATAGTTTAAAAATATGTAAAGGAGAAAGCATTGAGTTAGGAGCTAATCCTATAGCCTCAGGATCCTTGGCAGGCTACGAATACAAATGGACTGTCATAGAAGATATAGATCAAAACAAGATTCCTAATCCTATAGTTAAGCCAGAGTTTAGTACCAACTACGAATTAATCATCAAAACTAACAACTGTCCAGAATACCATCTCGAACAATATGTTCATGTTATAGAAATCCCAATTATTCACTGCAATTCAGACACAACAATTGGACAAAATGAAGAAATAAAACTATGGGCAAAAGGGGCAGAAAAATATATATGGGAACCTGAATTTTATTTCAACAATGATAGTACCGATATCGTAAGTTTTGCGAGTAATGAAAACACGGAAATATTTGTAACAGGCTTATCCTCGAACAAATGTAAATCCGAGCGAAAAACTATAGCTATAAACATACATAATAACATTTACATACCAAATTTATTTACACCAAATAATGATGGAAATAATGACAGATTTAAAATATACGGAACGGGGCTAAGTGAATTAAAGCTACGAATATTCAACCTATGGGGAAAATTAGTATTTCAATCTCATGACAACGATTTAATTCTAAACTATGGATGGGATGGAGATGACAATAATGAAGGTAATTATTTATGGGAGTTAACGGGTGAATATTCAAATGGAGAAAAGTGGAAAAAAAATGGTACTGTTTATTTAATGAAATAACAATATATATATTAATTATAATTTATAAGTTCTAAATAATCATATTAGAAGTCAATAGTAAATCATATGTCTGTTAGATACATATTTAAATATTTGATTTTGTTAGTTGTATCATTTTTCATAACAATTTATCAGATACAGGCACAACAAATAGATGGCATGTTCAAGAAGAAAATATTTAAACTAAGAGGAAGTTTCTCAGCACAAAATTCAAACTATGCGAGTTTTAGAATGCCAAGAGAAAAAGAGGCTCATAGCTATTATTTAAACGGCAATATAAATATCTCAATACTAGAACAATGGAGTCTACCTTTTAGTTTTGCCTACTCTAATAGCAATCAAGATATTGGACACGGGATTGATTATAATCAATTTTTAACAACCCCCTCATACAAATGGATTAAGCTATATGCAGGAAACAGCTCAATGAGTTTCTCTCCATATAGTCTGAGCGGACATAGTTTTACGGGCATAGGCATAGAGTTAACACCATCAGGAAAACTTTCTGGGAGTTTGATGTACGGATTGTTGCAAAAAGCAAATAAACCGAAGGAATCAGATACAGATCAGTTCTCGTACAAACGCTTAGGCGGAGGTTTCAAACTTAATTACAAAAATGGAAACAAAGAATATCAACTCATAAGTTTTATAGCCAAAGATGACAGACATTCTATTGATATAGTTCCCATAAATACTAAAATATACCCAATGGAAAACTTTGTAATAGGGTTTAAAACAACGCAAAATATACTTGATAAAATAGTATTTGAAATTGATTATTCAAATAGCTTAATCACAACAAATACTAATAATAATAGCAAATATAAATCTAAAATATTTTTTGATTTGAGACCCAATCTAATAAACACCAACTCATCTAGTATAATTTACAAGGCATTTAATAGCAAATTGAATTTTGTCAACAAAGACATTAGTTTGGGTCTAGAATATACTAGAGTTGACCCTGATTATAAAAGTTTAGGTGGCTATTTCTTCACAAATGATACTGAGAATATTGCAATTAATTTCTCAAAACAATTACTTAAATCAAAACTTTCTCTGAGTAGTAGTTTAGGACTACAGCGCAATGACTTGAAAGATGAAAAAGATTCGAAAATGAAAAATATTTCAACTACAATAAATCTTAGTTGGAATATCAATGACAAAACATCTAGTAATTTCACATATTCTAATCAAACTAATCACACTAATATCAGATCCGATTTCGAAGATATTAACAGTGTTGAAAACAACCAACTATATGATAGTTTAGATTTCACTCAAATAAATCAGAGTTTAAATTTTAGTTTAAATAAAAGATTGGGAAAATCAAAAACTGAAAACATCCAGAATTTGAATATAAACTCTAGTCTACAATTCTCAGCTGATAAAAAAGGAAAGTCAGATGCTAAATATGGAGATAAATTTTACGCAAATAATATAAGTTATAGTATTTCTTTAAAGAAACAGAAGATAAATATTAATAGCTCTTTGAATTCGAATTATAATGACACAAAAGATCAAAATTCACTAACAATAGGTCCTAGTGTAAATTTATCTAAAGCATTTAAATCAAAAATTGCAGCCTCATCAGGTATATCATGGAATAAATCTTTTATAAATGGTAAGTCACAAAATAGAGTTTTTGTTTTACGAACAAATCTCGCCTATAAAATAAACAAACACAACTTTAGTGTAAGAGCCAATTACATGAACAAAGATAATAATCTAAAAACCACAGCTTCTTTCAATCTAAATTTCATGTATAGTATTTCATTTTAACTAATTTATTATGCTAGATAACAAAAAACAAGATATTAACTTAATAAATAATACCAAGATAGTTTTATTAATTGTCTTAGTTTGTATCCAATTATCTAACAATGTCTATGGTAAAATATTAGTTGAAGCTGATAGTTCTAAATATGGTGTACAAAATATTAATGATGATCTAAAAAAGAAGTTAGATAATCTATCAAACTCCATGGATATGGTGAAAAATGGAGATCGAGATATACTTAAAATATTACATTCTCCAAAACCTCGCGTCCTACCAGTTGGCAAAATATTTGGACCTTCGGCTGTAAAGGCTGCTGTTTTCATGGATTCATTGAATTTTACTGCTCAATTAGGAATACTTTCTGTTGGTGCAGGAGTATCATTTCCTTCATCAGGGCGTAGAATATTATTTAAAGCTAGTAATATAAAACTAGGTAAACAAGGCTTTACTGGAGATACAAGACTACAATTAGTAACAGATCAAGATATTAAGCTTGGCAAAAAGAGTATTCTTCGATTTATTGGTAAAAACAAAAAAACATTTATAAACTGGGATTGTAATGGTTATTCTGATTTAGGCATTGAAGCCAAGATAATCTTTGATAGCACTATGTTAAAACCCGTAGGGAAAAACAAAGGATATGTTACAGGATATTTTGAAACAACTATTACTGATTTCTCAGATTTAATAGTTGACATAAAAATGGATTCTTTTACCGTTAATGATTTGGATGACTTTATTTTCCATCCTAATCAGGTGGTGTTTGATAAAAGTGATATAAGAAACTCTGAAACTGTTCAACTACCTAGCGATTACCAATCTGACTTATTACCAGAACCGAACAGCCCTCTTTGGCAAGGAATATATCTAAAATATATGAAATTGGAACTCCCAGCTATGTTTAAGAAAAAAAATTCGCAAAAAAGGATGAGTTTCAATTTAAAAGAAGCCATTATAGATAAAACTGGTTTTAGTGGCGAAATATACGCTCAAGATATTTTCAGCACTATAAAAACAGATTTAAAAATGCCAGACAAAGGTCTTAATGAACTAGCTAACGAACAAGGAGTTAAAAACAATCAAGGCAAAACTAATAATAAACAATCCACCCACCAAATTTCAAATCAAGACTCAGTTAGTCAAAAACCACTAAACAAGCCTGGTATAAAAGAACAGGAAAATAATAATAAAAAGGAACTAAACGGGGATATGAGTGGCTGGAATTACTCATTAGATGAACTTGGTGTCAAATTAAGACACAACCAAATAACAAAAGCATGGTTTAGAGGTAAAATTGAGTTTCCTGTAGCAAAAAAGAAGACTTGTTTAAATCTATTTGCTATTATGCCGCAGAAAGGTAAATATAACATCTCTGCAGTTCTTCAATCTGCATATCCTTTCAGTTTATTTAATTCGGATGTGGTGCTATTACCAGATTCCAGAATTGAAATTGAAGTTAAAGAAAAAAAATTCAAACCATGTGCTATTTTAAACGGTATCCTCACTCCTAGATACGCTGACTTTATAGTAGGACCAATCACTTTTCAGGAGCTAAAAATTATGTCTGACGCTCCATATATCGATGTAAAGGCATTCTCTTTAGGTTCTGACAAACTTAAAAAAGCTCTAAATGGTCTGCCTGTTCAAATTAACAAAATTGGCTTTGAAAAAAAGGAACCTAATAGATATGGAATGGCTTTAGATTTAACTATAAATATTGCAGATGGATTTGCAGGCTCAGGAGGTCTAGTATTATGGTCAAAAAAAGAAGCTGACAAATTAAGATTTAAAGTCGATGGACTAGAGGTAAAAAAAATTGCTATAGATGTCAATCAAGGAGCTTTTTCTCTTAAGGGAATGGCTCAATGGTTTAAGAATGTTCCTGAATATGGCTCAGGTTTTAAAGGAATGGTAGAAGCTAGATTCGAACCTGGAATAAGTTTACAAACATCCGCATTATTTGGCAAGGTAGACGGATTTAGGTATTGGTATGCAGATGGTAAAATGAGTATTAGACAGGGTGTTCCTGTTTTTCCTGCTCTTAATGCATATGCTTTTGGAGGGGGAATGTTTAAGAAAATGATGCATGTTGGGACTGAGGATCCAACCAGCTTATCATATGATGATATAGATCCTAGCAAACTTGGAGTAACATCAAGTGGAATGAAATATATTCCAAATATAGATGCTGGTATGGGTTTAAAAGCTATGGTCGAACTCGCTTCTCCTGATAAAACTGCCGTAACTATCAATACCATTTTCGAAACCTCTTTTAATAATAGGGGTGGGTTAAATTACATCTCCTTTATTGGGAATGGCAAATTCATGAAAACCATGAATATAAGTTCATTGCAGGAGATACAAGAAAAAGCAAATGCTCTA
>JAOARN010000093.1 GCA_025210485.1 Marinifilaceae bacterium
GTGATAACAGTAAAAAGAAAAAGAGTGTTTGTGCTGTAGAGATTACTGACGAAGGAAAAGTTAGAAGAATGTATGCTATGCGAATTGAAAAGTACTCTCATAAACAGTTGAAAACCATATTTAAAAGCATATTTCTAACTCTGCTTCAATAACAACTGATCAATGGAGGGGATATAAATCTCTTCAAAAGGAATATAATATTGAACAAATACCAAGTGATAAAGAAAACAATTTCAAAGCTTTACACACTATGATTCATCAAGTTAAATCATGGATAAGAACCACTTTTTCTTGGATGAGTGACTTTCATATTGATAGGTACCTTGATGAATTTTGTTACCGACTAAATCGATCTCGATCAAAGAGCACTGTTTTTGATAATTTAATAAAACGAATGGTTTCTAGTGATAAAATATCTCAAAAGGAATTAATATGCGCTTCGATACTGAGCTCAATAAAAAAACATAAAGCTAATTTAAAATTAGACCTTGGTTAAAATCCTAAAACACAAACAAATTATCCATTCTTTATGTTAATATTATCCCATATGGTTATTATACTCAATAAATACCTAGCCATGGCAAACACTTGAACAATAAACAAACAAATGCTAGTTTAAGCTTAGGCATAGATTTAAAAGGTGATACTTGAATCTACGGTTGAACTAAATTTGCTTATTATATTTGTAATATTATCTGAGATTGCTATATTTCCTGATTATGTAGAGATTTTCTTATAAATATGGCTTTCTTTTTTTATATCATAAAATTAGGGCGCAAATTCCAATTGCACCCGTTAAATTTACTGTGTAACCCATTGTTCTTTAATTTGTTAGCTACTTTAAAGATAGTTAGAATTAACAACAACCTACTTGTCATCAGTGTTTTATGTTAAAAAAATACTTTTTTTCACATAAAAAATCTCTCTTAAAAATATTTTTCTCCTAATTTTAGACAGCTTCTAAGTATCGCAGCTTTTCGCTTTATTCTTTTAAGGGGAAACCAAACAAACTATAATCAACAAGTTAAAACCATTGTAAATATCATTATTTATTTTTTTAATAAAAAGTTTACATTAATTCGGCCTAATATAGTAGACTTATAAATTTATATAACTCCTACTAGCCTGCTAAACAACTACTCTTTATTAATCCACCAATATCATCTTATATAAATCTTGTCATCTTTAATGGTTGGTGACGGTATTTCTCTATGGACTTAGCTCTATACAATATGGTTATAGCCTTTATTCCAGACTTAAATTCATTTCTAGCTCTATACCAAGCAACATAATTCTCTAAATACTTCGTTGCAACACCTCTGAATCTATTATTTACCCATTCTAAAAATAGATTTTTATACTTTTCAGAATATGTAGAATAAGTTAATTTTCTAGAATCCGAACTTAGATAAGTATGACGATAATTAAACTGTTTTGCAAACTTTATAAATTGTTGATTCTTTTCACTCAAAACCAATGAATCCTTATTTATCACATTCCTAAAAGCGCGTTTTACAACACTAAAAGAAAAGCCTTTATTTGTTATATCAAATAAATTATGATTACGATCCACTGCATAAAGAATAAATACATTTTTCCTTTTTTTATTTAACAGTATCTTGTCCCTACTTCCTTTAAACGATTCTTTTAACTTCAAATGTGTTTTCTCAACAATACCTCCCAGTTTTTCGGCTTTGATAAATTTCGAGTTTGTCAAAAATCTGTGCCTCCATCTAAATGACGTATTTTTATTAATACCACATTCTGCAGCAGCTCTGCGTACCGTATACCCTTGTTTTAAACAGTTACTGTAATCCAACCAATGACCTTTTCTTCTCAATCTTGACAAAGGAGTTTTAGTAAGACTATTGAATGTTTTCCTACAATTTTTACATTTATACCTCTGTAAATCACTTCTTTTTCCCCACTTTATAAAATTTGAATGAGTACAAAAAGGACAGTTTAGTTCCGATAATGGAGTTTCTAAAATATATGATACCCTTTTAGAATATATTCTTTGTTCCACCTTTTCCTTTAACAACCTAAATTCATGGTTGTTAAATTCATCAATCTCTTCAATAAGCTTTTTAAAAATATTATTTTTCATAATATAAGTCTTTAAATAAACACCAACCATTAACGCAGACAAAACATAACCATAGCTGCATACATTCATATACGATTAAGTTTTAAAAAGTTGCATTAAAACACCTGTTATTATTCTAACTTATTTATAATATCTTATCTGAAGTTTCTGATAGAAATACGTTCTAGAAATCATGAGTTTACCATCATAATTCATGTTTTTTTTATGTGATTTAAATACTTATCTAATATAGCCCAGCATATACAAAAGAAGGTCATCTATCTAGAATTTAAGTAGTATTTATATTACTGATTTTCCCAAGGAGGTACCATACGGATAATCAACAACATAAAAACTAGTCATGTATTAAAAGAGCTGCACTTACGGATGTAATTCATTATCTTTAGTCTATTGCAAATAAATCGACAGAAATCAAAAAAAAAGATACAGCAAGACAAAGCGACTAGACTAAGCGGGGTACTAAAAAGAATTATTAAAAATAGCAACGAAATAAATGTGGTATTACTAAAGGGAATAAAGACACCTATTATTCAGCTAAGAATAACGAATACATTAAATGGAGATTACTTTCATTTTTGTTCACGAATAAATTTCTACCAATAGTTAATTCAAATTCTAACTTAAAAAGGATGGTATTACAGCATTAATTGGCGATGACTCAGTCATACAAAAAACGGAAGGGAGAGGAATAAGGAATTGAGAATATAAGTAAAATTCATGATTATGTACCACCCGATATATTTTTGGGGTTCAAGATACTCTTTCTTGGTTTTTAGAATGGAGGATGTTTTATCCTAATTGATTTTAACATTCATTGAGAATCTAGAAGCAAACTCTGTGATGCCAAGAAAAAATGCAAAATAGCAAAAAAAAATTAGCAAATTCAGAATTGAGATTGAGTAAATCAACAACATCGTTAACTACAAAAAAAGAATCTGTTAAAAAACATAGATTCGCAGTTAAATCAAAACCCACAAATACCAGCATCAATAGATTGAGCAAAGCTAAACTCTCTAAACAAAAGGTCAAGAACAAAAAAAAGTTGCTACAAGAAACATCCCAGATTTGGATTGTACCTGAGAGAAAGAAAGAACCGAATGTAATATAGTTGATCTTGAATAAACTATAGTCGCATAAGAATGTATTACAGTCGAACGTAAATAAAGCATAATCGAATGAGAATAAACTATACAGGTCTCAACTGAAAATACAGAACATAATACAATGCTTGCCTATTTTTGATATTTGAATACATTTTTTTTCATATGATTTATCATATATGATAAATTAATCCCATTGAGAATTTTATATTTAAAACCAAATTGACAAATAAACAACAACAACAATACCTCATTTATTTATAACATAATTACAAGTATTGAATTTCAAATAGATAGAATCCAAAAACCAATCTCAATTATAACAAAGAAAATCCTCAATGCACGGATGAGAATCTGACTAATAATCACATAAATTATATTAAATCGGTATATAATAAATTAAAAATATAAATAAGGATACACATACAATATAAGACAATCGGCTTGTAATTTTCATTATAGTAACAAAGTCTATAATTATCAATATATCATAATGTTAACGAATTAATATTCACATAACTAAACAAACATCCCAGATAATTATATTTTGAATAATCATAATAAATTAATTCCAAAAGATTATATTTGCCACTAAGAATAAAATATGTATAGCATATTGTATCATTTCAAACATAACAAAACCTATTTTCATCTTCTTTAAAAGAAAATAAAAGAAATAAAACCAACAAAATATAATGAACTTAAAAACATTAAAAACAAACATTTACACAAGCCTTATACTAAGGTTTGCTTTAGTTATGCTAATGTATACTATTAGTAGAATAGCATTTTATCTATTTAACCTAAATTCATATTCAAATGTTAAATTCTCGGAACTATCTTATATGATATATGGAGGATTTAAATTTGATATTTCTGCCTTGATTTACCTCAATCTATTATTTATTCTATTACATCTTATTCCTTTTAAAATAAGATATTCGAAGCTTTATCAAAAGATTATAAAGTACGTATATTTAATCATAAATTCGATAGGAATTATAATCAATAATTCGGATATCATTTATTACAGATTTACATTAAAACGAACTACTTCTACCATATTTAGAGAATTTCAGAATGAAGGACAGATCTTCAAACTTATGTTATCTTTTATATTTGACTATTGGTATATTACTATATTCACTATAATTCAGATATTTATTTTATGTTATCTTTACAATAAAATAAAAACGGGAACTGCTCTAATTAAAAATAATATTTATCATATTGCAAGTAGTCTTGCTTTGCTCGTTTTATTCGCAGGCCTTTGTCTTGCAGGTATGAGAGGCGGATTTAGACATAGTACTAGACCAATAACATTAAGCAATGCATCAAAATACACAAGCTCACCTGACCAAAGAGCCATCGTACTAAATACTCCATTTAGTATATTCCGAACTTTGAGCAAAAAAGCGATAAAGAGGTATGAATTTTTTACAGATGATGAAATATCAAAGATATACAAAGCTAAGAAAACCAACACAAATACAAGAGATAGCATAACAAATAAAAAACCAACTAATGTAGTTGTTATTATACTAGAAAGCTTTAGTAAAGAACATTTTGGTTTCTTCAATAAAGACATAAAAAATTATAAAGGCTATACTCCTTTTCTTGACTCACTATGTAATCACTCTTATGTTATTCAAAACTCCTATGCTAACGGACGCAAATCCATAGATGCTTTACCATCTATATTAACTAGTATTCCGCAAATCGTAGAACCTTTTGTCCTATCGCATTATTCTGGCAATAAAATCAATAGCATTGCTAGCGTATTAAAAGACAAATCATATTACTCAGCTTTTTTCCATGGTGCTCCTAATGGATCAATGGGCTTTCAATCATTTATAAAACAGGCTGGATTTGATGACTATTTTGGAAAAACAGAATTTAACAATAATAAAGAATTTGACGGCATGTGGGGAATTTGGGATGAACCATTTTTCCAGTTTTACGCAGAAAAAATGGATAGTTTCAAACAACCTTTTGTCTCTGCTATTTTCTCTGTCTCATCTCATCATCCGTACAAAGTCCCTGAACAACATAAAGGAAAATTCAAGGAAGGAAAACTACCTGTTCAAAAAAGTATAGGCTATACAGATTATGCACTTAAAAGGTTCTTCGAAAAAGCAAAAACAATGGACTGGTATAAAAATAGTTTGTTTGTAATAACTGCTGATCACTCTATAAGCCCATATTTGGAAAAATATAAAACTACATATAATAAGTTTTCAGTACCTATTATTTTTCACAAGCCCAATTCTGACTTAATCAAAAATGACAGTATTAGTATTGCACAACAAATTGACATAATGCCTTCTATTTTATCAATTCTTGGTTATGATAAAAAATATATCGCTTTTGGAAATAGTATTTTCAACAAAGAAGATAACTATGCTATTCAGTATATTGGAGGCTTATTTCAAGTACTAGATAAAGATTACTTATTGCAATTTGACGGCAACAATACTACTGGCTTTTTTAATATAAAAGAAGACTATTTTATGAAAACCAATTTGGTAAATCAGAACTTAGAAATTCAGAAGAAATACGAACAAAGAATAAAGGCTTTTCTCCAGGAGTATTCTAATAGGATGCTCGACAATAAATTGACAATTAACTAATCATATTAATAAAAAACCATTAACTAAATTCAAGCCTAAAAAACAGCTCAATGAAAAAACTACTAATATTATGCTACCTAGTTTATCTTAGCAATATAATTAATGCTCAGGAAATCAAATACTCTCTTGGTATTGACAACAGCTTCTCATCAGAAAAGAAACTTCCTTTTTGGATGGTTAACAATAAATACGGTGTTATTCGAGATCAAAACAATTCTATGCTTTCTGCTGGCATTTTTAAAGAAAGAACTGATTCCATATTTGACTATTCCTTTGGATTAGACGCTTTCCAACAATTGTATGATAATATTAGTACTAGCTCATTGATTAACCAGTATTATGTTAAGCTAAATCATAAAAAATGGCATCTTCTTCTGGGAGCTAAAAATCCAGACTTATATTATGATGGTCTTTCAATGTCTAATGATAATATTGTTATGACTGGCAATGCAAGACCCTATCCGAAAATTGAGATTGGTACTTCTGATTATATTCCTGTTCCTTTTACCAATAATAATGTTTTTGTTAAAGGGGTGTTCTCCAATGGATGGATGCTTGACAACAGAGCGGTTGAAGATGTTATGGTTCATCATAAAAATGCGTATATACGTTTTGGTAAAAAGAAAGGTTTGTCTTTTGAATTTGGTGTCGAACATTATGCTCAATGGGGCGGTAAATCTGCGAAATACGGCAAATTAGACTCAGGACTTAGTGCATTTATGAAAATTCTAGTAGCTGATTCGGGCGATGACCAAAAGATTATGAACGAATATGACAACGCACTAGGAAATCATATCGGGCAAAACCAATTGAAAGTAAACTACAATACGAAAAAACTCCAAGCTACATTCTATATGCGAAATATGTTCGAAGATAGAAGTCAGGACATTGGCAAACTATTCAGAAATCATAAAGATATCCAAGATATCAACTATGGATTTTATTTTAAATTCAAAAATCAAAAGATAGTAAAATCTGTTTTGGCTGAGTTTTATTCGACCATGGATCAAGGAAATTTAGGTGATGACGGTCCTTATTATATAGGTTATGACTCTAATTTTAATAATGGCATATACAGTTCAGGTTGGTCCAACTATAAAAGGGGTTTTGGTATCCCACTGAATTCTCCTACAAGTATTTCCGCAGACAATAGCATCCATTTCAAAAACACTACATTTAAAGCTTTCAACTTTGGTATAACTGGGGAATACAAAGAATTCAAATACCTTTTAAAGTACACATATCATAGAAATTATGGTCAGGTTAGCAACACAGTGGTTGGCAAACCAACAAACAGCACACTAAAGCCTAAACGGATTTATTCTGTAGATCCTGCCGAGAATCAAAACTACATGTTATTCAATTTACAATTACCAGATTTCAAGCTTCCTTTCAAGATTATTACTTCGATAGCTGCTGACTTTGGAGATATTTCTGAAAATTATGGCTTTGGGATAAAACTAGTTAAAACTGGAGTTTTTGATTTTTAATTTCTTAAAAAAGATATATACCGATTAAAGTAATTGGTATATATCTTTTGATAAGCTCTCTACATGACATTTGATAATCAGAATATTGACAGAATTACAACATTATACTTATCAGCAAGAACTTAACAATAAAAATACTCTGCAGCAACCTTTTGATATTCTGTAATTTTTTTGCTTCTACGAACATTATCCACTCCCATTTCATCTTCTGTGATCTCTTCTATGCTTTTTTTAATAGGATCATCAGATATCTCACCATCCAAATTAATTATTTCATTAGCCTTTAGCGATTGTACTATAAATGGGGAATGAATGGTAGCGATAAATTGGATATTAGGAAAAACTCGTTTTAGATCGCCTACTATGCGACCTTGCCATTTGGGATGTAGATGCATATCTATTTCGTCGATTAAAACTATCCCTTTGGTTTTTTTTACGGCATTGGCTCCAAATTGAGGATTTAATTTTATGGCACGATAGGCAATTTCGGCGGCAAGTGCTATTATACTTCTATATCCATCGCTCAAATGCGAATAAGGCAGATAGGTGCCATCGGCTGTTTTACCTATTAAATCATCCAAATACCAACTAAACTTAATATCCTGCCATTCGCCTACCAGTTCTGTAATAGTATTTACAAAAGCATTGTATAATGCTTTGTCCTTGCCAAATTTTAGTACTTCATCTTCTTGAGTTAAACCAAGCAAAGGCTTGTTCCTTAATAGAACGAGGATCTAAAGCAGCATAATATCCATCCAATCGGGAGCTAATTTTTTGGTAAGCAATTTTTTTATGAATCTCTCCAGCTAGGCGAGCTGTAGAATGATACGCCAATAAGTAGTATTCTGATTCATCATTGGGTTTATTTTCAGGATTACCCAAATCAATTAAATTTTTTGCTTCTTTGGGTGTTAAACTTTTTGCATTTTTTTCTGTTCTCTTGCCCATTCTATTCTTTGGTAGCTTTCCTTTTCATTAGTTTCAAACAAAAAACCACCTGCTAGCCGTACATCATAATTTTGAATATGAGTATCAGAAATAATCTCTTTTCTAATTTCTTCTTTTTTTAAAGGTCTTAACTTTATACCATTGAGTCCAAATGCAACTCCCGTTTTTAATAAAAAAGTACCCAAACCAATAGAAATAGCATCTAATACACTTGATTTACCTGTACCATTCTCTCCTATTAGTACCGTAAATTGTTTGTCAAATTCAAATTTTTATTTTCTAAATCCCTTAAAGTTTTCTATTTGTATTTCTTTGCATTTCATTGCATCTGGATTTTTATTTACTCAAATATAATAAATTTTATTAGTATAGACTTTCTGCAAAGGCCACAGAAGACTAAATGAAAGGTGAAGCAGCTGCTATTTATTCACAAGCACAAATTACACAATCAAATCCTGCTCGCTATTCCTCAAGTCTATTAAGGAAAAAATCGAATCTTTCTTTTATAATATTATGAGAATGCTGAAGGCGATGATTATCATCTACTAGATTTAAAATTGCATTGCACTGTTTTGCAAATTTTACTGAATTTTCAAAAGGCACAATTTCGTCATTCCATCCATGAATGATTTCAATATTTATACATTTTGGATTATATTCGTGTATCCCATATTCCCTGTCCGACATATACAAAGCTGGACAGAAAAGAAACATAGCCTTTACATTTCGCTCATTTGAAGCAATAGTAGATAAATAGCCACCCATACTTGAACCAACTAAGATAATATCTGAACTAGGGACAAAATTGATTACTTTTTTTAGTTTTTCATATCGCTCATCTATAGTACTGCACGAGGTGTAATCAACTGAAATAGACTGATGATTATGTTTTTTTGCTATCTCGCGCAAAATTTGAATTTTAGTTCCATTTGGTCCACTTTCCTTTCCATGTGAGAATATAATTGTAGTCATTTTATTGTTTTGTTTTATGCGCAAAAGTAATCATATTTTCAACATAATAAACAAAGTGCCAAAAATGAGTTTTTAAAATTATAAATATATTCCTGAACGTAAAATTGATTGAATTAAAAAAACAACGAAAACACACAATTAAAAAGATCAATACAATCTAATTAAAAAAAATCAATCAAAAAAAACTCAGATCAAAAACACATTTAAACTCAAATTCGGCACTTCCTATACAAAACAAAAAAAACTAAATCTCTGAGATAAGTTTATAGTTTTTATATCCGCCAGATAGATTATAAACTCTCTCGAAACCAAGATTTAATAAAACATTTTGAGCAGCATTTCCCGATACTCCTTTATTACAATGAACTACTAATTCCTTATTTTTGCTGATTTCATTTGCACGATTGCGAATTTCAGCTAATGGAATATTTATAGCATTAGGAATATGCCCCTCATTATATTGTGAATTTGATCTAACATCAATTATTATATACTTTCCAGGATTATCAAGCACCTCCTGGGGTGTTATGATTGGATTATCATTATTCTTGGCATTATTCAAAACCATACCTGAGTAATGCACTGGATCCTTAGTTGTTGAAAAAGGTGGTGCATACGCTAAGTCTAGATGAAATAATTGTTCGACTGTTGCTCCAAAACTTATAGCAGTAGCAATAACATCGATACGTTTATCGACACCATTTTTACCTACAATCTGTGCTCCCAATATTTTCCCTGATGATTTCTCAGCTATCATTTTAATCATCATTTCACTTGACGTATTAAAATATTCTGTCTGATTCGGTTTGAAATTATGATGTACAATATACTCTATCCCAGATCGCTGCACTTGTCTTTCTGTCAATCCAGTTGTAGCAACAGCCAAGTCGCAAACTTTAAATATACCTGTACCCAAAATTCCTTGAAATGAAAGTTTACCTCCTGTAATATGATCTCCACATACTCGACCCATTTTGTTCGCTGTAGACCCAAGTGGTACCCACATTGGACTAGAGTCTATTGATGAAAATGCCATAGCGCAATCCCCAACAGCATATACATCATTAAGATTAGTTTGCAAATATTTATCAACTATAATAGCATTATTATTAGCAGTTTTCACTCCTATTGATTTTGCAAGTTCGCTTACAGGTTTCACTCCAGTAGCAAGTACAACAAAATCTGTCTCTATTCTCTCTCCTGATTCAAGTAATACAAACTTTTGATTATCTTTTTGTTCAATAGCTGTAAGCTTTTCTCCCCCAATAAACCTAATATTGTTTTGCTCTAACTCTTTTCGTATATGAACCGATACATCCTCATCCAAGTTCGACATTGGAAGTTTTGATAATTCCATTATACTAACATCTATACCTCGTTCAATCAAATTTTCGGCTAATTCCAATCCAATATAACCTGCTCCAACAATTACAGCTTTATCAGGCTTTTCAGTTTCTATAAATTTGTATAATTTATCAGCATGAGACACATTTCTTAACGTAAATATAAAATCGTTTTCTATATTCTGAATTGGAGGCAATACAGGACTTGCACCAGTAGCAAAAATTAATTTATCATAATTGTCAGAAAATTTATCTCCAGTTTCGATATTCAATATCTCAATCTTCTTATTCTTATGATCAACTGCAACTACCTCATGTTTAGTTTTGATATCTAGATTGAATCTTTTTTTAAACCAGTCAGGATTTCTAGGTGTAAGATTATCTCTTGTGATATAATCCTGTCCTATATAGTAAGGTAATCCACAACCAGAATAGCTAATGTCTTTATCTTTTTCATAAATTACAATTTCGACATCTTCCCTATTTCTTCTTGCCTTTGCAGCCACAGATGTTCCTGCTGCTACAGATCCAATAATAATGATCTTCATACTAATAATTTGATTAAGATTTATAGATACTAAGCTATCAATTTAGAACCAACAATTTATTTAAAATGAAATAGATAATAAATATAAAAATAGCTTATTCATATCTATACTGAAATAAAGTACATAAATATGTTTTAACTAATTATTTTATAATGTTCGCAAATCTACGAATTACGAACAAATATTCTGTTAATTTTGTATTAATTTTTCATATTATTTTAAAAAAAGCCGAATTCTATTCGAATGAATAAAACTCAGCTTTATTTTATACTCTTTAAGTCTAAAACTATTCTTAGTATTTTGATATAAAATCGAAAATAATATTAGGCAATTCTTGAATACTCTCCCAGCTGGTATTAGCACAAACAGATATCCTAAGCCTAGAACTGTTTTGAGGGACAGTTGGAGGTCTAATTGCAAAAACCCAATATCCTAGTTTTTGAAGATGTTCGGCAAGTTCAACTGCAATCTTATTTTCACCAACAATAACTGGGACTATATTCGAATCTCCAAGGCTTTTTATTCCTTTTTTAATAAATTCAGAACGTAATCTATGAGAAACTTTCCTTAAATCGTTTCTTTGCTCACTCATATTCAACACCTTAGTGAAATTACTAATGTTTTGAGCAATAACATTATCAGGTAAGGCTGTAGTATATATTAATGAACGAGACTTATTAATCAAATACTTTTTAAATACATCATTACACACAACATAGGCTCCTATTGAGGCATAGGCTTTGCCAAAAGTACCAACAATGAAGTCTATTTGTGGTATTAGATTCAATTCTTCTGATAAGCCCAAGCCTTTCTCTCCAAATACTCCAACGGCATGAGCTTCGTCAACATATAAAAAACAATTATATTTATTTTTTAATTCGACAAGTCGTTTCAAATCTGACTTATCTCCATCCATTGAAAATATAGATTCTGTAACAATAAATACATTATCATAATCGTCTCTGCGTTTTTCAAGTATTTGCTCTAATTGATAAAGATCATTATGTCTATACCTAACAATATTTGCATTTGATAAAACCAATCCGTCGATAATACTTGCATGATTAAGCTTATCAGATAAAATTAAATCTTGCTTATTAGTTACAGCTGGTAAAATCCCTATATTAATATGATAACCAGAATTAAAAAAAAGAGATGGTTTCCCATATTGTGTTTCAATTGTATTTTCTAATTGAAAATACAAGTCCGAATTACCAGTTAGTAATCTTGAAGAACAAGCAGAATCATATTTGTTTGAACTCTCACTTAAAGTAGCACCTATACCTAAATAGTCATTAGAGGATAAATTAATTAATTCACTATAATCTGCAGAATTTCTTAATTGGCGCATTTGTCCTTTTAATTCCAAGGAATTTAATTCATCAATATACCTTTTCATTTTACTACTATTTATTGAGAAGAAGAAAAACACAAGGAATTTTATTTAACTCAGGCTTATTGTTTTTCCATTTTTTTATGCTTCTAGTTTTTATAAATTCATCATCGGTAGTAATATTTGCAGCTAAGCACAACTTTGCATTATCGTCTGAATATTTTATCAAATCATCAATAAGCTTTGAGTTTCGGTAAGGAGTTTCTATAAATATCTGAGTTTGAGAAAGTCGGCGTGAATTAGTATTCAAATCCTTAATTGCTTTAATTCTTTCATTATTTTTCACTGGCAAATAACCATGAAAAACAAAATTCTGACCATTTAAACCTGAAGCAATAAGACTTAGCAAAATAGAAGATGGTCCCACACATGGTACTACCTGTACATCATCATACTGGTGAGCCAAATTTACCAATTTACTGCCTGGATCAGCTATTCCAGGACAGCCAGCTTCTGACATAATAGCTGTATCATTATTTCTAATTATCTTAACATATGATTCAATAATACGCTGATCTGTATTTTTATCGAGTTCGTAGAAGTCGATATCATCTATCACAATACTTTTATCAACCTGTTTAAGAAAACGTCTTGCTGTTCGGATATTCTCCACAAAATATATCTTTATTTCCGATATCTTTTCTTGAATATTCGTTGGGATAATCGTATTTAAATCTGAATCGCCCATTGAACAAGGCAACATATATAATTTGTTTGTCATAATAAATTCTGTTTGATTTTCCGACAAATTTAAACAGAAATTTTAAGCTTAGGAATTATACTCCAATATTTTATATTCTACAGTTTGAAATAAAAAAAAACCGAGTCAAAAAAATTCTTCGACTCGGCTGATATATTTTATCAAAAATGATTTACCAAAAAACTATTATTTGATCAAACCACGTTTTCTTAATAATGCATCTTCGCTAGGTTTTTTACCTCTAAATCTTTGATATAAAACCATAGGATCTTCTGTACCACCATTAGATAAAACATTATTTCTGAATTTAGCAGCAGTTTCCTTGTTGAATAAGCTCGTTTCTTTAAATGCTTGGAATGCATCCGAATCAAGAACACCTGCCCAAATATATGCATAGTATCCAGAAGAGTAACCTCCACTGAAGATATGAGCAAAATACGTAGAACGATATCTTGAATAAATTTCAGGAATCAAACCAATAGATTTTAAATAATCAGCTTCAAATTTTTCCACATCTAAATTCTCGATTGGCTCAGTTAAAGTATGATATTTCATATCCAATAAAGAAGCAGCTAAATATTCAACAGTTCCAAAACCTTGATTGAATTTTCCAGCATTTTGAACTTTTTTTACTAATTCATTAGGGATAATTTCACCTGTTTTATAGTGTTTTGCATATAGAGCTAACATTTCAGGTTCAAGACACCAGTTTTCCATTACTTGTGATGGTAATTCAACAAAATCACGAGAAACTGAAGTTCCTGATAAAGTATTATACTTACATCTAGAGAAAAATCCGTGAAGAGCGTGACCAAATTCGTGGAATAAAGTTTCAACCTCATCTACACTTAATAAAGCAGGCTTGTCACCGATTGGTTTTGTAAAATTACAAACATTTACAATAATTGGACTTACAGCATCCTTTTCGCCCCAATTTCTTTGTTTGCGGAAACTATTCATCCAAGCTCCACCACGTTTGCTTGAACGTGGGTGATAATCAAGATAGAAAATACCAATATGAGTACCATCAGCCTCTTGAAGCTCCCAAGTTTGTACAGCTTCATTATATTTAGAAATATCGTTTCTTTGTACGAATTTAATTCCGTATAATTTTTCTGCTAATTTGAATGCACCATCTCTTACATTATTAATTTCGAAATATGGACGCAATTCTTCTTCATCAAGATTATACTTAGCTTTTTTCACTTTTTCTGCATAATACCACCAATCCCAAGAAGCTAGTTTGAATTTACCACCTTCTTTGTTGATTAATTTTTGCATTTCAGCAGCTTCTTTTTTTGCATTTGGTAATGCAGCATTCCATAATTTATTCAATAAAGCAAATACTTGATCTGGTGTTTTTGCCATATTGTTTTCTAAAATATAGTCAGCATGAGATTTGTAACCCATTAAGTTAGCTCTCTCGATACGAAGATTTACGATTTTAGAAAGAACTTTTTTGTTATCGTTTGCATTGTTATTATTACAACGATTAACATAACCCATATAAATTTTCTTACGTAAGTCTCTATTGTCAGCATACTGTAAGAATGGAATCATACTAGGTTTATCAAGAGTGAACACCCATTTTCCTGCTTTGTTTTTTGCTTTTGCTGTTTCGGCAGCTGCTGCAATAACAGATTCTGGTAATCCTGCTAAATCTTTTTTATTATCAATTACCAGTTCAAAGGCATTATTGTCTGCTAAAAGATTTTCACCAAATTGAAGACTTAGTAAAGATAATTCTGTATCCAGCTCTCTTAACTTAGCTTTTTTATCAGCATCTAAATCAGCACCACCTCGAACAAAGCTTTTATATGTTTTGTCTAAAAGAGTTTTTTGTTCAGTAGTTAAGTTTAATTTATCTTGCTTCTCGTATACAGATTTAATTCTTTTGAATAATTTTTCATTCAAATTAATATCCGAGCTATATTTTGTTAATTCAGGAGATAATTTTTTTGATAAAGCTTGAATTTGCTCGTTTGTGTCCGAACCTGAAAGATTGTAATATACATCACTTACTTTTCCTAATAAAGCACCTGCTTTGTCAAGAGCTTCGATAGTGTTTTCAAATGTAGCTTCTTGCGAATTATTTGCAATAGCATCAATCTCTGCTCTACCTTGCTTGATACCTTCCATAAAAGCAGGTTCGTAATGTTCAAATTTTATCTTACTAAAATCTGGAGTTTGGTGTGGAGTATTATACTCACTAAAGAACGGGTTGTCCGTTGTTTGTTTTTTTTCTTGACAAGAACTAACAAATAGTCCAAGTGCTAGAAAAGGAATAATTATTTTCTTCATTTGTTTGAATTTTATTCTAACTCATTATTACAAGTTAAAAGAATTGTTTTGAATCAATATTATGATAGCATATTTCATTAAGTCAAACTTAATTAAGTTATTAAAATAGCCTTTGTCGATTTCATAAAAAACTCTCAAAAATATTATTTACAAAGAGAGTCAGCATTTTTTCACAAAATCTGCCCCAAGATATGAAATAATGTTTAAGCTTGTAAGTTTTATTGTCTTAATTTTACAATTATGTACAGTTGATTTGTAAAACTCGCTATATTGTAGGCAGATACTCGAAACGTAAATATTATCTTATCAATGCAAAGTTTAATTCATTTGAACAACAGTAAGCAAACTTCTACACAATTCTCTTAAGTCTGCATCATTAATAATGAATGCAGGCATAATATATACCAATTTCCCAAACGGTCGAACCCAAATACCATGCTCTACAAAATCATTTTGAATTTTTGCCATATCAACCTCCGATTTCATTTGAATTACCCCAATAGCACCAAGAATCCTTACTGAATCTACATTTTCAAATTCTTTTGCACTGATCAATTCTTGAGTCATTATACTCTCTATGTTTTTTACAGATTTTCTCCAATCATACGACATCAATAAATCCAGACTAGCATTAGCAACACTGCAGGCTAATGGATTTCCCATAAAAGTTGGTCCATGCATAAAATTCCCTGGCTTACCATCCGAGATACCTTGACTTATCTTTTCATTAGCCAAACAAGCAGCAAAACTCATGTATCCACCAGTAAGTGCTTTACCTATACACATAATATCAGGCTGCACATTTGCATGCATACATGCAAAAAATTCACCAGTTCGTCCAAATCCTGTTGCTATCTCATCAAGAATTAATATTATACCAAACTCATCACAAGTCTTTCTCAATTCTTTCAGATAGTTTGGATGATAAAATCTCATCCCTCCCGCACCTTGCACAATTGGTTCTATAATTACTGCTGCTATTTCGTCCTTGTTTGCCTTTATTGTTTCAAACATTTGTTTGAAATCTGCATAATCCCATTGTTCAGAGTAAGCAATCTGCGGGGCATCTACAAAAATATACTCTGGCAAAATTCCTGTGAAAATTTCATGCATACCTGTAACTGGATCACAAACAGACATAGCATGAAAAGTGTCTCCGTGATAACCTGAACGAACTGTTACGAATTTTTTCCTTTTGGTTTCACCAATGCTAAAACAATATTGTAATGCCATTTTCATAGCAACCTCAACTGCCACTGATCCTGAATCGCAATAAAAGATCTTTTGTAAATCAGATGGTGTTATATCAATCAATTTTTTTGCAAGATCTATTGCAGGTTTATGCGTGAAACCACCAAACATAATATGAGACATGTCGTTCAGTTGATTATTAACTGCCTCATTTAGTTTTGGGTGATTATAGCCATGAACTGTAGCCCACCATGATGACATCCCATCAATAAGCTCTCTTCCATCATCTAGTTTTATTCTAACTCCATCTGCTGATTTTACAGGATATACTTTCAATGGATTATTCATTGATGTATATGGATGCCAAATATGCTCTCGGTCGAATTTTAAATCCATAGTTACGAATTAATTATATTGAAAGTAGTACAAGCAACAATTCCAGCCGTTTCAGTTCTCAGTCGTGATTCACCTAAACTTATTCCAGTAAAATTATTTTGTTCAGCCAACTGAACTTCTTTTATAGAGAAATCTCCTTCGGGTCCTATCATTACCACAGCTGATTTGTCGGTTTTACAAATATTTTTAAATAGTTGCTTATCTAATTCAGAATTACAATGTGCTATATATTTATTCGAATCTTGATTGTTTTTTACAAAATCGGAAAATTTAGTAAGAGGATTTAATACTGGTTTGTATGCTTTTAATGATTGTTTCATAGCTGAAACAATAATCTTTTCAAGTCGCTCTGGTTTGATAACTTTACGCTCCGAATGTTCGCATAATATTGGAGTGAAAGATGATACTCCTATTTCTGTGCATTTTTCTAAAAACCATTCTAGTCTATCAATATTCTTGGTTGGTGCAATAGCAATATGAAGATCGTAATTTAATTTTGCAAAGTCCTGAATTCTCTCAACACATCTAACTACACAAGATTTGGGACTTGCCTCGACTATTTCAGTTTTAAAGAAAGAGCCTTTGCCGTCTACTAAGTGAAGAATATCGCCAATTTTTGCTCGAAGAACTCTGACACAATGTTTTGACTCCTCTGGACTTAACTTATATGTTTCTCCATCAATATCAGGAGTGTAAAAAATATTCATAAAATGTATATAATATGATAAATTAAATTTAAAACATAACAGATCTATATAATAATTAACAAAGAGTATTGAAAGTCAAAAACTCCAAGTTTATCAATCTGTCACGGACAAAGTTAAAAATATATCAAATTATTAACAGCTATACTTAGGATATTTTTGACCTTGCCTGATTGAGGTTTTGAAAAATTAAAAATTTATCAACTCAAATTCTATTTAGATTTTCAATACTATAGAACTTCATTTTTGTTTATTATATTGTGCAAAATTTTGATTTGAAATTAAACATTAAAAATATCAGGCTAAACTAAAAGTACAGTTATTTATTTTTCTTAAACTATAGCTTTATTTTTCAAAAGAATTTTAAAATTTTCTAAGCTCAATATTCTGAATACAACAAGCTTAACATAAATTAAAGATTATTTTTTAATTCTGATTATGTATTCCTAAAATAAATTCTACTTTTGTAAGCTAAATAAAAAAAAACGAAAAAAATGTTTGAGAGTTATTCTGACCATTCAAATAATGATATGCAATTTGTGGTAAGTCGATTTGAAAAAATGCTTAAAAATGAACACCTTGAATACTTTGACGTCCACGAATTTGAACAGTTAGTTGATTATTTTTCGATTGACAAAAATTATCCTTCAGCACTTAAGGCCTGCAATATTGGCTTTGTGCAGCACCCTACGGCATCAAGCCTTCAATTAAAAAAAGCAGAATTACATATAAATTTAAATGAATACTCTGACGCATTAAATATTTTAAACAAATTACAATTCCAAGATAGTTATAATAAAGATGTGTTCCTGCTAAAAGCATGTGCTCATAATATGATAGAAGAATATGAGGAAGCAGAAAAGAATTTTGATAGAGCACTAAAATTGGATATAACAAATTCAGACCCTGACTTAGCCTTCAGGATAGGTAACGGTTTTATGCAATATTCACAATACGAAATTGCTCTTAAATATCTAAAACAAGTAAAAGATAAGAAGGAAAATTCAGATGTTTATTTCGAATTAGCCTATTGCTATGAAAAACTTGATTTGAATACTGAAAGTATTGAAAACTACAAATTTTTTATAGATTTTAATCCATTTTCGGAAAATGCATGGTATAATCTTGGGGTTGTATACAGCAAGACCGAAGAACATGCTAAAGCTATAGATGCCTATGATTACGCCTTAGCTATAAATCCAGAACATGAAAAGGCATACTTCAATAAAGGTAATTCATTATATAATAACGAACAATTTGAAGAAGCTTTAAAATCATATAATGAACATTTGGCAATAGAAGACGACCACTCGATTACTTATACATATATTGCAGAATGTTTTGAAGAACTAGACGAATTGGATTTGGCTATATCTAATTATGAAGAAGCTCTCAAAATAGATGAAGAAAATCCAAACACTTGGTATAATATAGGTATTATTCATCATAATGAAAAAAGATTTGATGAAGCAATTATATATTTCGAAAAGGCATTTGAATTAAATCCTGATGACAATGAGCTAATACTAGCTTTATTTTCTAGTTATAAAAACACAGATAGAAAACACAAAGCATTGGAAATACTAAATATAGGTAATCAGAAATATCCTGAAGATTCTGATATTTGTCTTGAATTGGCAGAATGTTATTTTGATTTTGAACAATATGAATCTGCAACCAATATAATTATAAAGTGCATTAATCTAAACCCAAATAAATATAGATTATATGCAACATTGGTTGGAATTTACCTCACCACTAAAGATTATGATTTAGCTAAACTCTTTACTGAAAAAGCATATGACGTAGATCACAATTTTTTAGGTAAACTCAAAAAACAATATCCTGTACTTTCAGAACATATTTAAGCAAAATATTATGCCACATATCAAAAATATGTGGCTTTTCTTTCTCTAGTAATTAAATTTATATTTATCGAAACAATTGTTTTTTCAATAAACGCATTAAAGTCGAATACAAAAATTATTCACAATGGAAAGAATCAGCATAACAACAATATTGATCATACTCATTATTAGCTGTATACTTTCAAGTATTATTTTATTGTGTTATATAATATTTTACAAACAAAATAGAATCAAACTAGGAACATACTCTGTAACTAGACTAATTCAGGGCTTAAGCCTCCTGTTTTTTATCATATCCTATAAAACAAATCCAAACTTAGGATTAATTTTTTCTACATTTCTATTGTTTCCATCTTGTAGCCTAGAATTAAATCTATTGGTAACAGATAATACGCAGATTTTAGACAGCAAATTTGCAAAGCTTATACTATTTAGTTGCATTTGTTCCATTTTATATGCTTTTTTTGTTGACAATAAAAACATAAGGGTGATAATAACATCTATTCATTATGCCAGTATTTATTCATATGGATTTTATAGACTTATAAAATTAAGTAGAAAATACAAATTACTATTAATTATAGCTTTTCAATCTATTTTTATTGCTTTCACTAATATTTACAGAGTCTTATATAACTTTTTTCAAGACTCTTTATTTAACTATTACCTAGATCATCTCCCAAATATAGTTTATAATTTAAATTGGCTGTTTATTTCTACAAGTTTTCCGCTTATCTACATTTATAAAATAAATGAGGAAAATAGTCAAGAATTAGAAAAACTGAATAATACTAAATCGAAAATTTTAAGAATAATAGGACATGATTTAAAAACACCATTAGCTAACATTATCAATTTTGCAAAAATAATTGAGAATAAGATTGATTATAATGGGAATATAAAACTCACAGCAACATTAAGAGGCATAAAAGAAATATCAGAACAAAGCAACAATATTTTAAATGAGCTTAACGAATATTCGAGCCTAGCGAGGCTTAGTTCAAATCCAAATTCTGTATGTAATACTAGTAGTATTGTTAATAGAATTATACTTGAGACAAATTCAAACAAAGAATTTGATATTTCATCCAAAATAGATAACAATACTCTATGTTCAATTAATAATGATTTACTTTATTTTGGAATAAAAAAGGTATTATCTAAGTTTAAGTATAATAATCACAAATACAATTCAATTAAAATATCCGATAAATTTACAACCAAATACTACCACCTAGTATTTTCATCATTGAACAAAATTAACGATAAGACAAGACCTAAATCAATGGTAGATTCAGAAGAAAATAGCCTTATAACTAACATAATTTATGAATTATTTTATGCTTTCAAAATTAAAATAATAAAATCATCAAATACAATAGAGTTACATATACCCATAAATTTAATTGAAAAGCAAGAGACTAAATCCAAGGAAAAACTAAGCAAATCAACTAATTAGAACGAAAAACATTTGGATTATTACGATTAACTAGTTTTCAATGATTTTTCTTTATTTATAATTTAGTTGATAAACTAATTTCCACATTTCAAGACTTCTCTCTCATATTTATGACAACTAACAACAAGTGAAAGCACATTCCGTGCGGTTAAGCTAATGTTTATTTAAACAAAAATATTTGTTTACTCTTAGCTTTGCTAATTTTCATAATTCTATATTATTTTTTATAAATCTTATCTGTCTTATTTTAACCATATTCAAAACAAGACAGATTGGAAAAATACTAAATATCACCTCATAACAGATTAGTTGAAAAAATAAAATCTTTCACTCACTAATAATTTAATAAAAACTTGGTACTTTCACTTATAGAAGCAGTATTCCCTTTAGTTTAAAAATTACAATCATGAATAATAAATCAATCTTTTATACAGCCCTTATTTGCTTATTCTTCACTTACATTGGATGCGAGAGAACCAGGTCAAGAACATTTCTTAATTCAAGTGCCAAAATTCATTCTTTTTTAATTGATTCTTTTGAAAGTGAAATAAAGGAAGACAGCATTAAGATAAAAGTTAGCTTTGGTACAAATATTAAAAACTTATATCCAATAATAAATATAAGTGAGGGTGCTGAAGTGACTCCAAAGTCAGGTATAAAACAAGATTTTTCTTTTCCCGTAAAATACAAAGTTGTTGCCGAAAACGGTATAAGCAAAGAGTATACGGTATGTGTGTTTATCCTGCCAAATACCGAATCAGAGATTAAGTATTTTATTGTTGATTTCCAAAAAGCCAACATTCAATCTACAAACATTAATCTTGACTTAAATCCAGAATATAATCTTACAAATATTAAACCTATAATTAAATTAAGCCCCAAAGCTAGTGTTAAACCTAAATCAGGGGAAGCCATAGATTTTAGCTTTCCTCAGACCTATACTGTTACAGCGGAGGATGGCTCTACCACGGACTATACAGTAAATATAGAATTAGAAAGTTATTTAGAGTATGCCGAAAATGATTATAGTATTCGTATTAAAGATAAGTATCTAGAAAAATTAGAAACTGGCAAAAAAGTAAATTTTCAGGGGCTAGAATATACTATTGCCTCAAAAGAGATGATACAGACATGCCTGACTGAAGATGGTATGGCGGCTGATTTAGAATATTACATAACGAGTAAAATAACAGATATGAGCAAGTTGTTCAGAAAAAAGACAAGTTTTGATACAGATATAAGTCATTGGGATGTTTCCAACATTAAAGATATGTCTTATATGTTTGAGAATCTAGAAAATTCTGAGTTAGACATTAGCAAATGGGATGTGTCAAATGTTGTTGATATGTCATTTATGTTTCATAGTGCATATAAAACCAAATTTGATATAAAAGATTGGGACGTTTCAAATGTAGAGAATATGTCATACATGTTTGGTAGATTATCAGATTTTAATTTAGATATAAGCAATTGGAATGTGTCTAATGTGATTAACATGGAGGGTATGTTTAAAAATGCCGAAAAATTTAATCAGAATATAGGTAAATGGGATGTGTCTAATGCAAATAACATGGCGAGTATGTTTAGAAGTGCCGAAACATTTAATCAGAATATAAGTAAATGGGATGTTTCAAAAGTCACAGATATGTATCTAATGTTTTATGGGGCTAGTAATTTCAACCAAAATCTTAGCAAATGGGATGTCGGTAATGTAAAATCATATGATTATGCATTTACTAATTGTCCTTTAGAGAATGAACCTACCAAATTACCTGATTTTAAAAAAGAATAGTCATAAAATTAATTTTCAAATCAAACATAAAGACCAGCATATATAAAAGATAGTGGCAATTGAAACACAAAACCTCCTTAATAGGCACTTACTCAAACTACAGAAACTCTGTAAATCTACTTTCCTTAATGAATCTGCTTTTTGGTTCAAATTTTATGCGGGATTATAATTCGAGTTTATTACAACTAGATACTTACCTGTGAATCTCATATAAATCAAAACAAGATTTATCTGATTAACAGGAATTGTCAACAGTTCAATTTATAGGTTTTTAATTTCCCAACGCCCACTCTCCCTCATTTCAACACAAGATAATTTAAATAAAATAAAAAAAAGCTTGTATAATCTTATATAAACATTTGAATAATTCACCAAAATAAAGATATTTGCACCTAAGAATTTTATTTCAAAATTTGAAATCAATATAAGTCAAAACCCTCAATTAAAAGGGTAGTTTTAAATATTTAGTAATGAAAGACAAAGTACTGAAACTGGCAAAAGAAAAAAATGCGGTAATCTTAGCTCACTATTACCAAACACCAGACATTCAAGAAATTGCTCACTTTAAAGGCGATAGTTTAGCTCTAGCACAAAAAGCTGCCGACACTGATGCTGATATTATTCTTTTTGCAGGGGTACACTTCATGGCTGAAACAGCCAAAATCCTTAATCCTACAAAAAAAGTATTACTTCCAGACCTAAATGCTGGATGTTCTCTTGCTGAATCTTGTAAAGCTGAGGATTTTAAGAAATTCAAAGATCAATATCCTGATCATATTGTAATATCATATATCAACTGTTCTGCAGAAATTAAAACTCTTTCTGATGTAATTTGTACTTCTGGTAATGCTATTCAAATTGTTGAATCATTTCCAAAAGATCAAAAAATAATTTTTGCTCCAGATAAAAATCTTGGTGGATATATAAATCGTATCACAGGACGAGAAATGGTATTATGGGATGGTACTTGTGAGGTTCATGACATTCTTACAGCAGAAAAAGTACTTAAACTTAAGACCGAGAATCCTGATGCTTGCTTAATTGCTCACCCAGAATGCGCTCAACCGGTATTAATGCTTGCTGATTTTGTTGGCTCAACAACAGCAATGCTTAAATATGCTAAAGAAAGCAAATCTGAAAAAATAATAGTTGCAACAGAAACTGGTATTTTACATGAAATGCAAAAAGATTCTCCTGAGAAAGAATTCTTAATTGTCCCTTCTAATGAAACATGTGCATGCAATGATTGTGCTCATATGAAACTGAACACAATGGAGAAATTATACAATGCCCTTAAGAATGAAACTCCAGAAATAATCCTTGATGAAGAGTTAATGAATAAAGGAAGAAATTCTATAGTTAGAATGCTTGATTTATCAAAAGAATTAGGTTTATAATTATTTTCATAATTCAATACAATTAAAAAAGAAATAGTCATGATTTAAATCATGACTATTTCTTTTTTTTGTACTATTCATGCATTAATTGAGGAATTGGCTTTGGAAGTACGTTTATAATAAACTCTGGACTTTCGGTCTTACATGAATACGAATCTGTGATTTCAACTTTTACTTTATCCCCATTACTTAAAGAAGAGCTAGTATAAGTATCCCCAACATGTCCTGATGTCACTTCTGTATTATTCACCAAAAACTTGTAAACATAAGCAGGTTTTCCAAAATTCCCATTGGCAATAAATACTGCATTATCTCCTATACAAACTGTATTTCCAATCGGTCCAACTAAACTAACTGCCAGCTTAGATTTTACATTAATGCGAACCACAGCTATGGAAATATTCCCATGAATATCTTCAACTGTCCATTCTATATCGTGAGTGCCTATATTTAGATATTTTGTTCTTAAACTTGCCCCTCCGCCATCATAATTATGACTAATACTTGCTACACCACAATTATCAGTAGCTGTTATATCTAGACTCGAATTTGAAACTAAATATCTACAGCCATTCGAATTAACATAAACGGTCTTTTCGGAAATATTATTCAACTTTGGTTTTTCAATATCTCTAACTGTTAGATTTAAATTCACTACTGACGAACTATTCCCAGAGGCATCAGTGTAAGAATATTTTAGAACTGTTGTTCCAACAGGAAAATTTGACCCCGACGACAAGCCTTGTACCAAAACCCCTGGCTTTTCGCCATCACAATTGTCCACAAAACTTGGGATTGGATAATTAACAACAGCTCCACAACTATTAGTATCATTATCTTTTACAATATCAAATACAGGATTTTTCAATACAGCTTTAGTTTTATCCTGTATATTCAGTTTTGTTATACATGTTGCACTAGCTAAATCATTATCAGTGACAGTTAATGTAACATCTAGCAATCCCTTATCATCACAATCAAATGAGGATTTTGATAACGAAAGGCTTACTGTCCCATGATCACTATCATCATTTGATCCATTATCAATTTCTGATGCAGTAAGATTATAATTTCCAGTCTTATCTAAAATTATATCCAAATTCGGTTTACACAAAGCTACGGGTGGATCATTATCAAGAGTAACCGTGATTCGAACCCTTGCTTGATTAGAAACTCGCCCATCTGTATCCGAAATAGTGTATCGAAAATCGTCAGAACCAGTATAATTTAAATATGGTTTGTATACAACTTCTCCTGTTATAAAATTTATTGACAAATCACCATGGTCAGCAGGGTCTGTAATTATTATACTTGCTTTATCTATTGTCTTCTCTCCGTCCACATCCGAATCATTTGCAAGTACAGGTATTGATACTTGTACATCTTCATTAGTAGAAACCTTATCATCAACAGCGACTGGTGGTGCATCATTCACAAAGCTTACATTGATAATAACACTAGCAGGTGAACTATCTCCATTTCCATCCGTAACTATATAGGAAAACCCATCTCTTCCAAAAAATTCAGAATCTGGCATATAAACAAATGTTCCATCTGAATTAAAGGTCAAACTCCCATCTTTAACATTCGAAGCAAGGGTGTATGTAATAGGACTATCAAACAAATTATCGTCATTGGCTCTCACCGTTTCTCTTAATTCTGTATCCTCAACGATATTATATGTATCATTATCGGCATTAGGTAAATCATTTATTGGATTTACAATTATTGAAACTATTGCAGTAGACCTATCATTATCGGCATCCCTTAATGTATATTTAAAATCATCATTCCCATTATAATTTGGATTTGGAGTATACAGTATAGTTCCATCTGAATTCATTGTAAGACTACCATGTTTGGGACTTGTATTAGAAATTACAGTTACAGGAGCATCCTCTTTACCTGTATCATTATTAAGTACATTATAAGCAACTGATGAATCCTCATCAACAACAATATTATCAGGCTGAGCAACTGGAGTATGATCATCATCTATGATTTTTCCACTCACTTTCTCCATTCCTGGTGAAATAGTTAAACCTGTACTCGGATTTGCTAATTCCAAATCAAATGTTTCATCTCCCTCCTCATCAGTATCCTGAACTGTAGGGACTACAATATCAACAAAGCTACTTCCAGCAGGGATATTAATTCTTGTCCATGATTTTGCTAAAAAATCATTAGGTGAACTTGCCGTCACAGGTAGCAGGCGATAATCACAGTGTAAATTTGTACTACTAACAGGATTTACATACAATTTAAAAACCATATCCTGTCCCTCTGTTGCTGATTGATTACTAATTGATAATTCAGGGCTACCTTCATTATCGAGTATCTTACCTATTATTGTATTTCTTACGAAACTTCCATGATTATTGGCACTTAACTTAAGTTTAAAAGACTCTACCTGCTCGTTATATGCATCATCAAAAGTTTTGAAAGCTGGGAAATCAACATAGCTAGTGTTAGCAGGTATAGAAACCGAGCCATTAGCAAAACTTATATAATTGGTAAAATCATTCACTCCAGCTTTATCAACACCTACTTGTAATTCAATATTATAATTAAAATTTATTGTATTCTCACATTTTGTATCCAAACTTGCCCTAAAAACAATATCATCTCCTTCGGTTTTACTAAGATCCAAGACAGTAATATTCGAAACTGCTTCATTATCCAAGATATACATTTTTGCATCATTATTACCCTCTGCTATTGAATTAAAATCGGATAATTTCAGTCTAAAAAATTCATTAGAACCTGGTTCATACAAATCATCATCATTAATCTTGAACTGTATATATTTTTTTGTTTCACCAGGATTAAAACTTACTACACCCGAATAAGCTACAGCCTGATAATCTGAAGCTTTCTTAGCCGTTGCATCTATAATTTGATACTTAAAACTAGTAGTCTTACCGCTAGCTTTATTTAAATTCAACTCAAAACTAATATCCCCTACTCCTTCATTGTAATTTTGGTCATAAATATTTATAACAGGAAAACTATCACCATTATCCTTAATAGTACAACTAGCAGTATTTATCGACTCCACTGCTCCAACTACATTTGTTATACTAAGTGTGAAGTTTTCATCAAGCTCATTTAAATCATCATCTACAATTGGAATCTCAATATCAAAGTAAGATGAACCCGCAGGAATAGTAACAGACTGAGATTTCGGAATGAAATCGACACCTCCAGAAGCAGTTCCTGCAGTGGTATGATAGTCAAAACTAATATCTGTACCATCCTCAGCAGTATAAGGATGAGATACTTCTACTCTAAAAACAACATTCGGCACATCACCCTCTATAATTTCTATATCACCACTTACTATCGAAAGACAAGGATAAATTCTAATCTCAGGAGAAGGGAAAGATTCAGTAATACTACCACCACAAGGAGAAACTCCTGTAACCCTGTATCTTCCAGGAGAACTAGGATTATAAGTATTTGAACTTGTTCCTGAAATCTGTATACCATTCCTATACCATCTATATTGCGGAAAACCTGAAGCGGTCAGTATTAGATGACTCCCACATAATCCAGTTTCCCCTAAGGTAGGAGTTTTATCAACTGTAGGCACATCACCAAATCCAGAATAAAAACCACCCCCACCAACATTACCACTCTCCACTGCTAACATCGCATTCAGAGCATTATTAGAACTTACTCTAAAAATCCAATTATTGGTGGCATTATAATAATTTTTCATCGAATTGGTAATTCTAATATTATATGTCTTCCAGTCAGATTTATTAGGAACATCGAAACTAGAATAATCAGATGTTCTTAAAGGAATACCATTCAGTTTTAAACCAGGGTTAGTTTTCTGTGTAATTAATTTCAATACAGGAATAACATTCAAACTTGCTAGTTTATTTGCGTAAGAGATAGTGACCTCTTTATCAGCAGTACATTTGAGAGGAGGAATAAAACACAAGCCAGCAGTTTGCTTCCTATTTGCTCCTGATAAAGTCTGATATACAAATACTTTTTTATCAGCCTTTATATACATGTTTTTTGTGGTAGAATTTATAAAATCGTTGGTACCTGTAAAAACATAATCTCCTTTATTGTTTAGAATCGCTGTTCTCTCTTGAGATCCTCCTCCTGATTTACCAGTATACCATTTCACTATAGTATTCGGTTCTGTAGCAACAATACAAGCTTTCTCATTATAATGTGCTCCTCCATTTAAACCTTCTCCTTTTATTATTATATATTCACTACCAACTACCGAACTTGGAACTAGCTGATCGAAACCAACATCACGTCCAGGATTTCCACCCCAATTAGGAGATCCCGAAGCACACATTGAACCAGAAGACACAGAAATAGGTTTATTGGATTGGATATGGGTACCATTCATTGCATTCAAATTACTTGTCTGGTGTTTTAAATCATTTATGCTAATTCCGATTACATACGATTGGTTTTTGTGAAGAGTAAATGTAAATGTATTAGATGACTTCCCTTTAAATCTCATTCTTGGATTTGAAACAGTAATATTTGTGTTATTCTCTGTTGCCATAATTCCAATAAAATGACCATTATGTGAATCATAATTACCTTGAGTAGAAAACATATGACCTGTATAGAAGTCAGTACCTAATCCTGTGGCACCTTTAGAACTTAGTAAATCACCCTGAGCTGATGATTTTTGCTGAATACTAACAAAAAACTTTTTTGATCCCGAAACCTTAAAACCTTGATTATCTAGAATTTTATTTAATTCATTTCTCCCATCAATGATACCCTGGGACAAAACTCCTCGACCCGCAATTTGACCTGAACTATTATACTTCCTATAATTCAATGAAATTTTTTGAGGACTAGTTTTACTCAGATTAACGACCCTACGAAACATCCCATCACGAGTCTCTATTGTAACTTGAAAAGCAGTAGTTTCTTCAGTTGTTAAAACCATCCAATGATCATCAACATTTGAAGCACTTGTTGTAAAACTAGCCATCGGAGGAATATAATGTACACTATCAACCTGTGCTTGTGTTTTTTTGATATTACACAAAAACACAATAAGTAATAGACAACTAAATCTAATTAAATACAATCTATAATTAAGAGATTGTAAACAATATTTTTTTAATTTACCCATAAATTAATAATTTAAGAGTATTTATTAATACTAAGAAAACATATCAGAATCAATAAATATCAGAGGAATACTAATGGTGTGTGTTTGACAAATATAAAGTTTAATCTTTCTTAATGCAAGACTTAACAATAATAAATTCACCCCACAACATTGAAGAATAAATTCATAAAAATCAATTCTTGCTAAACAGTCTCAAAACATTGACCAAGGGAAACAAATAAGCAACTAAGGTCTTTTCGAAAAATCTCAACAATTTTCACCTATAACATAAAATTAACATTTCTAACCACAGCTCATTTAAATAAAAAGACTTTACATTATGCTTAATTTACAATCATTATTATTTGAATCTTTGATATTTATATATGTTTACATTTTGATGTGTTTGCAAAAAATATATTCTAGAAATTTAAAAAGATACAATTAATAGAAATAACCAATAAAATTTATTTTTTTATGTGATATTAATTATAAAAAAGCTTAATATTGTCGGTGTTTTAAACTTTTTAAAGTTAAACTTATCAAAATACTGACAAAAGAAATACAACAATAAATGAGCGTAGAAAATACAGATTATAGAGAAGCTTGCCTTGATTTCAAAAACCCATTCGACCTTAAATTGGTACGAGAATTTTTAGATGAACTTGGCTTCGAATTCAAAGCAGAAGATGTGGATTACACTATGATACTTTATAACTTGAATGGTGACATGATTGGAACTGGTTCATATCAAGGAAGAGTATTGAAATATGTTGCTGTAAGTCCAAATTTCAGGGAAACAGCAGCTTTTGCACAAATAGTAACGCATCTTATCGACATTGTTATACAAAAACACAAACATATTTTTGTATACACAAAACCTCGAAATCTTACAGTTTTCAAAGGTTTAGGCTTTAATGAAATTGCCACTGCCGAACCACTTTTTTCTGTTCTTGAATTTGGTTACCAAAACATAAAAGATTACCAAGATTACCTGAGATCGAAAAAGAAAGATGTAAATGTAGGAAATGTAGCTGCCATTGTTGTCAATTGTAATCCTTTTACACTTGGTCATAAATATTTGATTGAGAAGGCATGTAAAGAGAACAGAGTTGTATATCTATTTGTTGTTGAAGAAGACAGGTCATCATTTACATTTAGCACAAGATGGAGATTAATTGAAGAAGAGCTAGGCCATATCGAAAATTTGGTGATGATTAAAGGTGGCAACTATGTAGTATCGGGAACAATTTTTCCTTCATACTTTCTTAAAGAAGAAAAACCAGATGATATTGCAGCAAAACAAGCCGAACTTGACGTTATTACATTTGTAAGATATATTGTTCCTATTCTTGGTATAAATAGACGATATGTTGGTACTGAAATGTATTCGCCTGTTACATTAGCATACAACACTGCTATGAAAAATTATCTTCCTAAAAATGGAGTAGAACTAATGGAAATCGAGAGGATTACTAACGGTGAAGACAGTAATTATATTTCTGCTTCGAAAATTCGTCAGGCAATACGTGAAGACAAACTTCACACGGTAATTGACTTCTTACCAGAATCAACGAAAAGTTTCCTTCTTTCAGATGAATCAGAGGATGTTCGTAAAAAAATAAAATCTTCAAAAACTAGACATTAATAAATATCTAAACACCATAGTAGAGACTCCATTATTGGGGTCTCTATAAATATTATTCTTTAATATAAAAAGTGTAATATTATCTAATTTATAATGGTTAATACGTTTTCTCCATAACTACAAAACAATACCTATTCAACTTTCGAAATACAGATTTCACTATAAAATTACAATATAAAATATTTAAGATGTGAAAAACATACAAACTACCCCAGAAATCGAAACTAACACTGCATATTTCTATTCAAAACCCAACCAAACTGAAAAATTTTTGGAACAACAGGGATTAACTTAAAGGTCACATTATTATTAAATCAAAAATAAAAACTAAACTAAAGCTGTTTTTTTCCTATAATAAGGATTCATATTAAGTTTTTTAATATTATATTTGCAGCTAATTCTGTACGCAATCTCTGACTACTATAAATATAAAAGTTTACATTGCGTTCATCAATACTTAATTTTTATTAAAAAATGGATTTAATTAAAATTGCAGAGCAGGCTTTTGAAACAGGTAATGAATTTCCTGAATTCGGAGCAGGTGACACTATTAGTGTATCATACAAAATTAAAGAGGGTAACAAAGAAAGAACTCAGGTTTTTAGAGGTGTTGTTATCCAGGTTAAAGGACAAGGTACTACTAAAACCTTTACTATCAGAAAAATGTCTGGTAATATTGGTGTTGAAAGAATTATCCCTCTTAGCTCACCTTTTATCGAGAAAATCGAAGTTAACAAAAGAGGTAAAGTTAGAAGAGCGAGAATTTTCTATCTTCGTGCACTTACTGGTAAGAAAGCTAGAATTAAAGAAAGAAGATTTTAATCTAAAGTCATCTATAGAAAGCCATTGCAATATTGCAATGGCTTTTTTTATTAAAACACAAATTAGCCTGAAACTAAAGCTTGTAATAATCAAGTGTTACATAAGCGATAAACTTGCTAAAAGAACAACAACAAAGAATCGAAACATAAAACCTACACTTTTTACATCCACGACACTTACTTAACACACAATAACACTCATCAACTGACTACAACAAAATTCTACATTGACTTAGGCTGCATTTTTATATTTTTTTTACCAGTCAATTAACTAATCTTTGATTTCTGATTAGTTCTTTTCTTTATCTTATTGTAATTAATATAATATGAAATCTTAAGAGAAAAACTATTTAATTGATCCTGATCAAACATATCCTTTAAATTATCAGCAAAACCTCTATCGATATTATCTGTCATTGATAATATATCATTCTTCCACATCAAGTTCAGAAAACTACCTGGTGCGAAATTATAGGAATAGCTTAAATCAATATTAAAACTATTATAGTTCCTATTCTTCAATTCTTCATCCATATTGTATGAATTAAGCATACCTTCATCATCTAAACGTAAAAGCTTCTTGTATTTAACTTTTGACCAGTAATGTCTTAAATTCAATCCTAAATATGATTTATTATTAAATATATAATTTGCTTCAAATTTATTTTCATACTTTGTAACATCTCTCTTTCCAAAAAGAATATGATCTTCCCTTGTTCCAAAATAACCATATTCATTATTATTCTTTGAAAAATCGAAATCGTGACTTAGACGAAAATTTCTACTTATTCGTATCATTGGCTTTATACTGTACCAGCAAATTTTACCTGCTGTATATCCCAATTTCGAAAATGAATTCTCTGGTATAGCAATACCACCATCAGCATCTATTGCCAAAATTTTCCTGTAATCTGATGATATCCAGGCTGAAATTCTATTTTCTTTTGGCTTTAATATAAATCGATTAGAATTTCTAGTTTCTCTGTAATCTTTAATATTTCTAGGCACATACTCCCACCAAGCTCCTACACTAAGATAATTCAAAAATGTTCCAGCCCAATCTAGTTTTATTTTTTCTTTTGAGAATAAATTATCTTTATACATTCTCTCATTTTCATATGTAAAAGATGCTCTATAATCCATTAATATCCCAGATTTTTCATAACAATTATATTTAAGATTAAAGACATGCTTAAGCTCATTATTTTTACTAAGATAACCCATTGCATTCTGATCATAATCATCAGAAACTAATCTTAAATTATATGAATACTTCAATGCTCCATTTATTTTCCCAATACTCGCATCAATAAAACTCCCATTTTCTTTTTTATCATGCTTCTTGTCTTTTTGAAAACTCATTCCAGCTTTACCATGAATTGCATAAGTATTATCTTTATTGGCAAATTTATAGGCCGAAGCTAACACATCATCCATTTCTGACTTATTATTTCGATTTGTATTTGATAAATTAAAATATGAATATCTGCCTATAGTTTGATCCAAAACCATCATGTTATAATTGGTGAACTCTTGCGTTTTAATTCGACTAATTTCACCAGTTAATTTATCTTTCTTCTTTAAATAAGTTGGATTTACCATTGCATTGAAAAAACCGATACCTAAACCAAAATTTGTTCTACCTGAAATTTTTGTGGCATTTATTAATTTCTCCTTATCATCAAATTCAATTATCGAATCACTTTCTGTAAGTTCAGACCTGATCTCATGCAATCGGGATGGCGAATTACCAATTCTACGTGTATAGAAGATTCCTGCCTTATTAAATAATTCTGTGCCTTCTGTGAAAAAAGCTCTATTCTCGTTGAATTTCAATTCATAAGGGGTGAGATTTAACTCTTTATTATCTGACTTGGTTTGACTAAAGTCTGGTACTAATGTTGCATCCAAAGTGAAGCTATTATTTATACCATACTTAAGATCCATACCGCCTGAAAAAGTTTTTTCGGTAGAATGCTTTGTTTTATCCACTACAGCAGACAGATACGGGTAAAGAGACAGCCGAACTGGAGGTGAAATATTATTCACAGCCTCTAAAACACCTGATTGGACTTGCCATTCACCAATATTTCGATCTACAGGATTCCAACAAGATACCTCTTTTTCTCTTCTCAACTCCCTCCAGAAGTTAATTCCCCATTTTTGATTTTCTAGTTTTGGAAAGCGAATTTCAGAATAAGGGATTTTTATCTCCACTATCCATCCTTTATCAGTATACTTAACCTCACTTTCCCATACTGCATTCCAATTACTATCCTCCCCAGATGAAGAAACCATCATATCAGACTGTACATTTGCAGCAGTTATTTTGAATTTAAAGTAATTTTGTCCATCATTGAATGGGCTTAATGTTATCCAAAACGCATCAGAATTTAAAGCATATTCATCCCTTTTACTTAAATGAGTAAGAATCTTCTGAGGAAATGCATCAAATAATTTAGCACCAATATATAAGGCTTCATCTGAGTACACCAGCCTAACCTCTGAGTCAAACATTGCCTTGGCTCCAATACTAGGACTATAGGTTGTGAAATCTGAGGCAATATCGGTGGTTGCCCAGTCTGCTTCATCTAAAACTCCATCTATCTTTATTGAAGTTTTAACTCTACTTGTTTGTAAAAATCTTTTATTATCATTCGCAGCATATAGCTCCGAAAAGCTATGAAAAATAAAAAAGAGAATTACTAAGCTAATTTTTGTTTTAAGTTTCTGGTAGTTTTTTAAAGTTGTCATTTTTATATAAAGTGGTTTTGATTGAGTCGTATTACAAAAATAGCATATTCGGTTCAAAAGTAACAGTTCGTTTTTTCAATATCTGTTAACACTTTGTTAAGTCGAATCAAATATTGAAAAAAAACACAAATCATTTGCATGAACAATGCTCTATCAATTTATGTACTTTAAGAAACAAGCCTATAAAGACAGAAAACACATAAACCCCACCAAAATCATTTTAATTCAAGTCAAGTCGATATTGCTTGGGACTACAGCTTGTTTTTTGTTTAAAAAACTTAGTAAAAGATTGAGGATGCTGAAATCCTAACTCATAGGCAATTTGACGATAACAGACAATTCTGTTATCGTCAATAATTCTTTGGCCTTATTGATAACACTTTCATTTATATGCTGCTTAGCTGAAAGTCCAGTATAGGATTTCAATAAATCGGAAAGATAAGCAGGCGAAAGATTCAATTTTTCTGCTAAATAAGCAACAGAAGGAAGTAGGTAGCATTGTGAATGCTTGTAATATTTAGCCAAATTTTAGATTGAATCATTAATGCCAATTTTATCGACCTTTTCTCTTCAGAAGTTCTTTCGAAAAATTAATTAATGCATCGTATTCTTTAGGCTTGGGACCTATTTTTTGGGTGATTCTATAATTAGGTGAAAGACCTATTCCTTCCCAACAAAAATCATTTTTATCGGTAAATATTCCAAAAGGAATACAAACTTTCCACCCATTAGATAAAGTTTTCCAATCGGCATCGGCATAAGCTCCAGCAGTGGTATCGCCAACCAATTCAACTTGTGGAAATTCTCGCATTGCTAAAGCAAAATTTTCTGCTGCACTATAAGTCGTTTGGTCTATCAACAAGCAAACAGGTTGTGTAAATTGCATTTCAGCATTGGGTTCTGTTGTCCAAATTTCTTGCTCTGAATACTCATTATCTAACCCTTCCTTTTTTATTTTGGTTTTTAAATACTCACGCTTTTTATCAGCAAAACAATCTGCTAGCATTTTACCTATTTTATCATCTCCCCCTTTGTTTCTGCGAATATCGACAATAAGTGCTTTTGCTTCAGATAATTCATCATAAATCTCGGACAAAGCAGATTTTGTTTCCTCCATATCTGCAAATTTTGAAATATGCAAATAAGCTATTTGCTCTTCTAACCAAGCATAAGAAAAAACAGATTGTTGCTTTATTTTTATAAAGAAATAATTTTGAGCACTAGGTAAGCTATTAAAAATAGTTTTGACTTTAGCTATATTGTATTCTTTGACCAATTTCCCAATACTACCCGAATAGGAATGCATTTCAGGATTCTCAGTTTTCAATTGCACATGTGAATCATTCAAATTTTCGAGCATCATACTTATGGTTTCAAACAGAATTTTTTCGGTTGTGAAATCATAAATAAATTGTCGGTAGACATGATACAATTCTTGCCAATTGATCCCCTTTATTTCAAATAAGGAATAAGTTTTATTGTAAAGCTCCCAAGCCTCATCAAATATTTGGATTGGGTCATAAGTAGGAGTATTAGTATTCATCTTTGTCAAACTATTAAAATAAATAAAAAGAAAATTCATAAAAAAATATCTCGGTTTGCCCGACAATTTTTCATTTAATTCTCCTTCTTATACAAAAATAATATTTATTTGATTAAATACTAATCATTCTAAAATTTGTTAACATTGAGCTTCAATATATTGCTTTGGGCTCATTCCTACTTTCTTCTTAAACAGGCGAGAAAAATATTGCGGATATTCAAATCCTAATTTATAGGCAGTGGCAGAAATAGATGTATTGGGTGCTAAGAGTAAATTTTTAGCTTCTTCAATCAAATACAGGTTAATTTGATCTACTGCTGTTTTCCCAGTTTCGGCTTTTATTGTGTCGCTCATATATCGCTGACTTAAGTCTAATTGTTTTGCTAGCCATGAGACAGAAGGAATTCCATGTTCTTCCAATAAATTATTTTCAAAATAATGATCTAATATTTCTTTAAACCGAGTAAATAAAGCTTTATTTATTGCCTCGCGATTTAAAAATTGTCTTTTATAAAACCGATCAGCATATTTAAGTAAAGTTTCTAAGTGAGATACAATCAATTCTTTGCTAAATTCATCTTGATTATTGGAATACTCATTTTCTATACTATAAAATATATTTTTTATTATTTCTTCCTCCTTAGGCGAAAGATGCAAAGCTTCATTAACATTATAATTAAAGAAATTGTATTTCTTTATCTTTTCATAAAGATGGGTCCCATTTAGATAATCTTTATGAAAAGAAATATGATAAGATTCTGAACTGACAACTAGTTTTTTGAAACTCATGGTCTGTCCTGGAGCAGTAAAAAGCATTGTTCCATTAGAGCAATCGTATTTTGTTTGCCCATAGGTTATCTCCCCTGAAATAATATTTTTTAAGCTTATGGAATAAAACTCATTGGTTATACTTACCGACTCAAATTCCTCGTTTTTTTTACAAGTCGCATTTTTGCTCTCATTTTCATCTAATTTACTATGAGAAATACTAAAAAGTGGATTTTCGGGTTCATCAATATTGTAATGCCTATGAAAATCAGCAATAGTTTTAAAATTAAGATTCTCCATAACTTAAATATAATAAATTAATTACAACAAAAGACTCTGATTATACGTTTGTTCTCCATTTTTATTCTGCAAAGCCGATTGAAACAATTACTGAGGGTTCAATATAATTTGCTAAATGCAATCCTTCTACTAGGCTTTCTTTTTTGAACATCCCTTGGGTAGCTGCCACCAAATTGTGAGAGGCTGCCACCAGATGGATATTTTGCAATGCCATTCCCATAGTTAAATATGCCCAGATATCTGGATCGCTAAATTTCTCCTTATCCACTGCCAAACAAAATATTGCTGAGGCCTTAGGACTAATAGCTTGTATTTTATTAATCAAATTATCATCAGTTAATTGAATCAAACTATGATCTTCAATATTATATTCATAGCCACCCTCTTTAGATAAATAATACAAACGAATATACTTATGATACCAGCCTACGGGAATTGTATACCTCTCATTTTTATTTAAGGTAGCACCCGATATGGCATCTGTTCCGTGAATTGTTTTATTTCCTCCCTTATAAGTAATTCCATGAGCACCCCATAGAAGCTCAGAAATTAATTGAAGGTCTATTTCTTTGGCTGAAATTTTCTTTGTTTCTCTTACTTTTTCTAATGATTCTAAAAGAGAGATTCCATCCAATTTTATTTTGGGCAATTGAATTACAGATCCTTTTGAAGCTGCTTCTAATGTTTCCAATTTTTCGTTTTTTAACTCATTGGCATTTGAATCACTACAACTAGAAAAGAGATAGCTAGTAGCAAATAAGATTAGCATTAAATTAAAGATCTTCATTTATTTTAGGTTTTAAATATATTTGTATGAGTTTATTCAATATAAATTAAGCATCAATTGTTTTATTTATTCTTTTTGGGGCTATACCCCACCAAATGCAATAAGTATGGATGTTGATCTTTTTTAAAATTTAAATATTTCTTTATTTTATCAGTATACAAACTACCTATTACAACTGAATTCATTTGATTGGCTCCTGCATACAGATAAATATTCTGAGTAGAATAGGCCACCTGATTACCATAATAAAAATCCATACCTTGTTCTTTCTTCATTGCCATTTTCATATAGATAGGAAATGATGAGTCTGTTATACTTAAAATAAAAACCAAAGGCGCCTTTTTTACTGTTCCTTGCGAAGATAATTCTGCTCTAATATCTTTATTCAAAACTTGCTTTAAGGCGTGCTCTTTGTGGAGATATAAATAAACACCCGATTCCATAGCAATGTGAACATCAATCCCTCCTAATAAAGGTACGGTACGACCACCATTTCTTCGATTAACTCCTGCTGCCGCCCAAAGTAAATTACTTAAATCCTGATCATCTATTTCTTTTTGCGAAAATCTTCTTGCAGATTTTCTATTCTGCATAGCTTCATATAAAGAAATTTTGGTATCGAATTTGGGAGACTTTAATTTTATAATTTTTGTATCTGACTTCAAATCTGTTTTATTGTTTTTTGCATTGCAAGATAAAGTTGCTAATGCTAGAAGCATCATTAATAATTTTCTCATTTTTATTTTTTTTAATACACTAAAAATTCTCTTGTGCAGGTATTAACTCGAGGGTAGATGCTTCGTGCATTTTTCTATTATAAGTTAGTCTCATCAACCAATATACAATCTTCATTTTCTTTAGATAAGCCTTGTTTATTTTCTTATTTAAACAATCTAAATCCTCAGGAACTTGAGCTTTTACTGGTATAATTTGATCTTTTATTTTAATTGCACCATTGGGTTCCTTTAGAAAAGCATAATACCAACTATTCTTTTTAAATTTATATTGACGAACAAACAATCGTCCTTCTGTTTCAATTATTGAGATATCGACAAAACGATGCTTTTTTCCAGCTCTAATCTGATGCACCCAACTAGAATTAATCGCTTCTTTTATTTCCTCTATAGTCATAAAGCTTCATTTTAGAAGTATGGGACTTTGTAATCCCATACTTTATATATCTAATTATTTTTGTTTTGCGAAAAACTCTGCGGTAGCATCAGCTGATATTTTCACAGCTTGGGCTTTGTAGTAAAAATCAACATGCCCAAATTCTTTCAATGCCATCACTTTGTGTTCGTTTGTTAGTTTTTCAACAAATTTGGTGGAACAAACTGCAGTAAAGGCTGTTTTACTATAAATCACTAATGAAGGCTGAACAATTTTATCTGCATAATGCTCACATAATGAAAATAGCGATTGCATTCCTTGGTCGGCAATATGTAAATTACTAAAGTTTTCTACCGCTTTGGGTCCTCTATATCCATCCCTACCATAATAATCGTAAGACTCCCCAGCCATTGGGTTGCCTCCCGCTAGTTTCACATACTCTTCTCTTGATTGATCATCAGTCATTCCAAATGGCGCCACAATATCTGCTTTTCCAGTTTCATACATTTTTTGTTTGGAGGCATTTGATGCAGCTATTTGTTGATTGACCATTTCTTTATTTGTCCATTGGAAATCATCCGCAGCCATCATTCCTGAAATCAAAGCTATTTTCTTGATTCTATGATCCGTAACTGCCGCCGAAGCAATGATAGAACCACCTTGACAAACTCCTAGCCCATTAATTTCCTCAACAAATGGAAGTGAGCCTAAATAAGATACTGCATCCCAAGTGTTTTCAATTAATCGAAACATATATCTAGATTTTTTGAACTCGCCTGGTAAAGCAGGCGAATCTCCCATTCCCAAATAATCAAAAGCTAAAAATACAAATCCTCGTTTTGCCATTTCTGGTCCATAGGTTGCCAACACCTGCTCTTTTACTTGTGGAAATGGACTTGCTCCTACTATTGCAATATATTTTTTATTGGCATCAAAACCTTCGGGTAGATATAAATTTCCTACTAGATTTACTCCAAATGACTTAAAAGTCACTTTATTGATTCCTGATTTTAAATTGTTCATACTATCTCCTTTTAAATGATTGTTTGCCACAACACTTATGCTGGCAAATATGATTATTACACTTAATAAACTCTGTACTTTCTTCATAACAGTCTGTATTAGTTAAAACTTTGATTACAAAACTAGCCTAAAAACCATATCGACTTGTTAAACTATTTTGTCTAAGATGTATACATTTTGGTTGGATATTAAAATCAGTAGTACTAATAATAAAATATTTATATTTATAAAGAACTTAATAATGCTGAAAACAAAACCACTAAGCATTAATATTCAACTAATTAAAAATTCTAAAATATTCTTTTTACACTTTTTAGTGTATTTTATTTGGAGTCAATTTATTTTTAATATACTTTTACTGCACTTTAGAGTGTATTTTATTTGACTTTTACACTATAAAGTGAAGTATATTTTTGTAGGCTTGAGTTTTAACTAAATCATTATAAAAATTAATATCAGGAATAAACTCCTCTTAAATAATTGTTTTTAAATCAATTAGAGAATAAAAACAAACAAGCCTCGATAACAGATTTTTAGAATTCTATAGATTTGTTGAGTGAAATTTTTAAGAAATATGAATCCAAAAAGGCTGGTTTAAAGTAATAAACGCAAGCAAAAGTTAAATATTTATTCAAGAAGATTATTATTTAATTATTTATATTATGAGTGCTAAAGAAACAATTTACAAAAGAAGAGCAACTAGGGCATTTTTAGACAAAGCTATTCCTAAAGAAGAGCTAATGGAAGTACTGGAAACAACAAATAGAACTCCATCATGGACCAATAGTCAACCCTGGGAAGTATTTGTTGTATCTGGAGAGAAACTTAAAAATCTTAAGAAAATTTGGCAACAAGAAATTAGTAAATACACTGCTGAAACAATGCCATTTAATAAAATGGATATTCAATTCCCAGGTTATGATTCATGGGGTAATGCTCCACAAGCAATTGAAAACATGGTAGGCTTCAAAGAAAAATTTGCTAAAGACACTGGCTTATCTCAAGAAGAATTTATGAAAATAGTGATGGAATCAAATGCCAATTTTTTCAATGCACCTACCATTGTTTATTTAGGCATGAAAAAAGATTTAGGTCCCTACTCTATGTTTGATTTAGGTGCATATCAACAAACTCTAATGCTTGCTGCTGAAGATAAAGGATTACAAACCTGTCCCGCTGGTGCTTTTGTTATATTAGGTGATATTTTGAGACGAGAGCTTAATATTCCTGAAGACATATCTATGGCTCTAGGTATTGCTATGGGATACGAAGACAAAGACCACTTACTTAATAAACGTGGTCCTATGCAAAGAATGAAAATTGAACAATATGTTAGAATTATCGAATAATTAAAAGATAAATTCTAAATCGTATTTACTATTTCACAAACAATAAGAAAGGATAGAACTTTTACATATTCTATCCTTTCTCATTCATTTTAAACTATTTCACACCGTATTGATTTAAAAATATAGCAATAATTTCATTGATAATACAATCAATATCTATAGTAAATAAATTATCGTCGACAAGACGAGGCCAAATAATTGAACCAAAAATTAAAGACCAAAACATTTGAGATGCCAACTTAATATCAGAAACATCTAATTTATTATCATTTATTGCATCTTTCATCCAATTTTCTATGAAATTTTCTTCAGGACTATCATAATTAGAATAAATAGATTTTATCAAATCTCTATTTTTTGTATAAGCATTAAATAAAACTCGCATAGATTTGAGTCTATTTTCATCAGTAAAGTTTTGAGTTCTCAATTTAATTATTTCTACCAATTGTATATCAATAGGTTGCTCAGGATTATATTTAAATAAAGAAGTTTGTTGGGAAGAAGAAATACATTCTTCTACAATTACTTCAAGTAATTTATCTTTTGTCTCAAAATGATTATAAAGAGTTTTCTTAACGGCTCCTGCTTCTTTTGCTATTTGATCCATTGTTGCTTCATTAAACCCTACTTTTTCAAAGGTATTAATAGCAGCTTTTATAATTTCCTTTCTTTTTTTACTTGTATCTCTTTCTTTTCTCGCCATAGGATGCTTTATCAAAGTAAAATTAATTAGAATTAAATATTTTCTAAATTAATAAAACAAAAATACAATAATAATACTAACATAAAAACAGAGTTCTGCACATTCCATTCATAAAACTAAGTTTTGCTATTTAATACCTAAATTCTGATATATGAAATAAATCCACTTTACATCAGCCTTTCTCCTTTCATAATAATTGGATGAAATTACCATTGAACTCCATACTTTATTCAGTAGCATACTCCTCATTTACAACACACTAATTTCTTTTTATTTCCTTCAAACGATTAAGAAATCAGCTTCCTCCTGAATTAGGAAAAGTAATACTTTTAAAAATAATTTCAATATGTAAATAGCAAAACTAAAAGAGACAATATCATGCTTATGTTGATGAGTCTTAGCAGGCTTTTGAACAGAAAAATTATAAGGAGATTGACTCTCATCTTCGACTATTGTATTATGAAAGGATATGGTGAATTTTTCAATAGCCTTTGACGCAAATGCTTTTAAGTTTAATAAATCAACCCCTTCTACTTTAGCAAATAGATGGTTTATCCAAGTTAATTTACATAAAACTTACTATCTCATTTTTAGTTTTTGCGAACTAGAATAATAATTTACCCTCTAAAAGTAAGAAGGAACCATTTTTTTTCATCAATGCCGTCAAATGCAAATCCTAATATGGCATGGTTACAGATTAAAATTTGCTCTTTAGAGTCTAAAAATTGTTTTCACCTGCTTTTATCAGAACTCGCATTACAAAGATTATGTTTAGCATTGGGTTGCCAATCTGCAAAAAAACAAACTTTTTTAGTTCTGTGCTTTCAAACGAAGCTCTGATAGATTTTTCAGGAACAGCCACAATCACTTTCTTTAAAGCTTGATTGTGCAATTTGTCAAAGCCATGAAAATTAAAGTCCGTGATTTTCCAGAAGCAGAAGGTGATTTTATAAGTAAATATTGAGCCGAGCGCACGTTGTAGGCTTTTTCCTGCATCTCGCGCATTCCAAACTCATTTGCATTTTTACTTTTTTATGTTTGTAGATAGTTTACTTTACAATATCTGGCATAATCTTATTTTTTAATTTTAAGCTTCTTGATATCTTGTTCAAGTTCTTTTAAGCTTGCTTCTTTTTCAAGCTTTTTATACTCTTCTTTGTATTTTGTGTATTCTGCTGTTGATTTTTCTTTGGCTTGTTGGTGGCTAATTTTACCTGCATGAGTCAACAATTCTCTACCATTTAACTGAATAATTGCATCAAGACGTTGTATCCAATCTTTCATATACATTGGGGTTTGTTGTTGTGCCATGGTTTCGGCAAAGGCTAAATACTGTTCTACTATCAAGCCCAACAATTTCATCTCATTCTCATTCAAATAGTTTTTAGCAGTAATTACTTCCGATTTTTTAATTTTGGAAGATTGCTCTTTATCATAAGATAACATGCCCAACATAGGAAGTGAAGCATCCACTCTACGATATACCAATTCTGCAGCTGTTTGCTGACTAATTGCCCACAATAATTTATTTTGCACAATCTTGAAAAACAGAATCGTTTTTTCATCTTTGGCATCATAATCGATGCTTGTGGCATAAATATCCTTGATTTTTTGGTAAAAGAATTTTTCGGAAATCCTTATTTCACGAATTCGCTCTTGTAATTCATTGAAATAGTTCATTGAATTACCTGTTTTAAAACGATCATCGTTTAAGGTAAATCCTTTTATAATATATTCCTTTAGTCTTTGTGTCGCCCAAATTCTAAATTGTGTGCCTTGCTGAGATTTTACTCTGTAACCAACGGAAATAATTACATCTAGATTATAATATCTCACATCTCTCGATTGCGTTTTACCAGCAATAGCACCATGTTGAGTGGTTGTTCGGAAATTCCGAACAACCTTATTTTCTTCCAACTCTCCCTCTTCAAAAATATGCTTAATATGTTCGCTTATGGTTGCTTTCGATTTCTGGAATAAATCACACAATTGTCCTTGATTTAACCATACGGTTTCTTCTTCCAGTTTTACATCTATTTTTATACTGCCTTCAGTATTTTTATAAATTAATATATCTCCTTTATTCATAGCCTAAGATTTTTTTTTGTTTTTTCAACCTCCTTGGCGGTCATTTTTTCATCTAGCTTGAAAAGACACTCCTATCTTTCGGCATCCAATTCAAAAGGTTTTAAAATCTTGTAACACTCAATTGCCACCAACTCATGGTGGGCTTTTTTAAACCCTCGGGCATGAGATCGGGTTTGTACAACCGAGCCATGATTTTCATTGGAAACTTGAATCTTACATTTAAAATGGTGTTGTAGCAGATGTTTTTTGTATCAACAAATATAACAAAACAATCCTCATTACTTATCATATATTATTAATTATTGTTAATACAGTTCGCAAGTTTGAGAAGAATTTAATTACAGAAAGTGGAAGAGCAGCTAGGAAACTTCACAGGTTAAAAAAACTAATACCATATTTTACTAATTTACAATTTCTAAACCAAAAGCTTAAACAGGCTTTGTTCTATTCTGGCTCTGTCAATATCTTTTCCTATAAACACCAATTTATTGAAACGACGAGTATTGCCCCAAGCTTCGCCAGACTCATACATATAACGATCTCTAACTGCTTGAAAAATATGTTTTTCATTCAATTCCGAAAAACTAATTATCCCCTTTACTCTAAAAATATTTGCCTTATTGAGGTATAGGAAATTTTGCATCCAAAAACTAAAACTTTCTATTTCAAAATTGCCCGGAATAGCAAAACTAAAAGAGACTATATCATGCTTGTGCTGAGGAGTCTTAACTGGCTTTAGAACAGAAAAATTATAAGGCGATTGACTCTCATCTTCTATTAATGTATTGTGAAACGATAAGGTGAATTTTTCAATAGCCTTGGACGCAAATGCTTTTAAGTTTAATAAATCAATCCCTTCTACTTTAGCAAATTTAGAACTATAAATCTGAGCTGAGGGATTGGTTTGTACAATCAGTTTTTTCAATTCCTCTAGTCTTTCCTCTTTAACTGTATCAGCTTTATTAAGCAGAACCAAATCGGCCAAAACAATTTGTTTTCTTACTTCGTTTTGAGTCAAAAGAGAAGCATCCATATGTTGACAATCGGCAAGGCAGACAACAGCATCCAATCGAAATTTGGTTTCGATAAGTTCATTGGATAAAAATGCCTGAATGATAGAATCAGGATCGGCAATACCTGTGGTTTCAATCAATAAATGATTGAATGTATGCTGGCTATTTACCAATTGCGATAAGGTTTGAAAGAATCCATCATGAATAGAACAGCAAATACAACCATTGGAAAGTTCAAATATATTCTCTTCATTGCTTACAATCAAACCTGCATCGATCCCTATTTCGCCAAATTCATTTTCTATAATGGCAAATTGTTTTTTAGGCTTGTCCTTTATCAATTGATTTAGTAAAGTGGTCTTCCCTACTCCCAAAAATCCTGTTAATATAGTTACAGGAATTCTATTATCTTTATTCATTTTCCTTTATTTCGAATTGTGGGGATCAAAGATAAAACAATCAATTATATTTTTAAAAAAGACAAAACAACAATCTCGAAATTCAGCATCCTAAAAAGAGATCAAAGACCAATCATTTATAAATATTTTTCGTACTCTTTTATTTTAGACAGCAATCTATCTTCAAGATATTTATTTTTCATCTTCAATTGATCTAAAATAGTTTTTGCTTCATTTAGATATTTATGAATTTTAATCTTATCCCAATGTTTTGGAGGTTTTTGAAGATTGGTTATACGATCACATAATTTAACAATACCTACTTCCTTTTCAAGTTTATTTATTCTAGCCAGACTATCCAAAATCATTTCTTGCTTTGTTCCCAAGCTTTTATTTTTTGTTAAAGCACTTACTCCAATCGCGACTTTCTCTCCAAACTTATCATGTAATTCTTTATATTCAGTTTGCGTATCCTCAATAGTATCATGCAGTAAAGCCAGTTGAACAGCATATGCTAAATCAAAATTACTATCATATTGATAAGCTGCAAAAAGCTCCATAGCAAGATTCGACAAATGTACAACATAAGAATATTCAGTTCCAGGGACAAATTGTTTTTTATGCTTTTCAGCTGCAAACGAGATAGTCTTTTGATAAATCTCTTGTATCATAATAATATCAGTCTATTTTAAATATTTAATCATATATATAATCATAAAATTAGAAAATTATTTCATCAAAACTATACATAAAAAAAGAATCATGAATTAAACATTACATGACTCTTTTAGATTTTATCTGAATTTATTAATTATCTACCTTTAGCATCAGGAATATCTTCAAGATTTAAGGAAGATTTTTTCTTAACATTTCCATCCTTAGTAATTCCGATATAATACTTCCACCATAAGCCAGTGGATTCAATAACATCCTCAACTTTATAATATCTATTGATTCCCTTAAGTTCACCAGTGATATATTTTTCACCCATACTGTATGGATCATACACCTCAAAATACTCTCCTCTTTCAGTATTCCGGTATCCTTTAATTAATATAAAGTGCCCCCAACCCTCTTTAGCTGTATGGTAAAATTTATCTATATGTTCCTTTGGATTTTCCTCATCAGAGATATAATACATATCCAAGCATATTATAGCAATATTCCCTGCCTTTATCTGATCAATAAGAGAAGATTTATCTCTGATTTGATTTACAAAATATGGAACATTATGATGATTTAAATATTTTTGAATATCACTAGTGTACCACCATCCCCCTTCAGGCCTGAACATAGATCTAGCATCTTCTGGTGTTCCAGCAAAATCTTTATTATACCATTTTATAGCCATCGTGGTAGTTGTCGGACCGCAATTAATTCCTGCAAACTCACCAGTTGTTCCTTGATCTAAATAACAACCATAATCAACATCATTACTAGCTCTATCTTTTGCCAGAACCCCCAAACCGTATATTGCTAGATTATCATTAAAAGCAGGTATTTCGATAGTGCTTGACACAGAATTGCTTTCTGTTTTAAGTCTTGCATGGACAGTAACTTGACGACTGTGCTCTGAATCGGGAAAAACAAAAAATGTTTTTGATTTTTCGCCATCATTGATAAAAACCTTGGCGTCCTCACAATTCCAAACGCAGGAATAATCCATTTCATCAGGTTTAACAGAGGCGTATTCTAAAATTACTCTATCTTCCTTAATTTCATATTTTATTTTGGAATCGATAAGTTTTTCTTCAACTACTTTCTGTATTTCCACTTCATTGTCTTCATCACAACTAAACAGAATAAATCCGAGAATAAACAATAATAATAATTTTTTCATAATTTAAGTTAGGGTTAGTTAATATAATATTTTACACAACAAATATAACTAATCGTATAGTTATTAACAATATCCTAGTTTAACATTTATTAACAAAACATCATCTCTCATAAAAAAATGCCTCAGAAAGATTTACTTTCAAAAGGCATTCACTTAAATTATTTTTCCCTATTGTTATTATTTCTTTTTCCAAACATTAATTATTTCACCAATATAAACCGTGTGATAATCTTTGGTTGGATATATCTTAGATGGAATGCTTTGGTCTATAAATTCATCTTCCTTAAGTAAGCTTTTGTATATTTTTTTGCATTCAATAATTAAGTTGGCTTCCTCAAAAGCAATAGAGCCATTATCTGTTTCTATTGCAGTTAGCTTATCATAATTCATTTTATCAAAATTGCTTCCCGACACAGTACCCATCTTCAATAAAATATCTTTGTCTTTCTTATCGAAGAAACACAAGGTATAATAATCATTTTTCTCAGTATAATTATGAGTATGTCTTTGAGGACGAACATAAATAGTACTAATTGGTTTCTCCCACAACCAACCCATATTTCCCCATGAGGCGGTCATCATATTATAATCCTTGGTGGTTCCAGCGCCTACCAACATCCAATCATGTATCATTGCAATAGAACTTTTATCTAGTTCTTTCCAACTGATTTTCTCAAATTGATCCATATTCTTAATTTGTTTTTGTGCACAGCTACTCAAAGCAATTAGCGCAATAAATAAACAGATAAAACTCTTTTTCATCTTGGCATTAATTTTACAATAAATATATTTAAAAAACTAAAAATAGTTTCCTTTTAAAATTTTACAAAATATAAAAGAAAATAAAAAGTTAACAAAATGTTAAGATTTATCTTTATTCTTTTTCCTATAATTATCTGCTGTACATCCGACCCAATTCTTAAAAAATCGCATAAAATAAGACTTCTCTTTAAAGCCTAATTCGTAAGCAATTTCAGCCACTGTACTATTGGTAAACAAGAGCAAACGTTTGGCTTCTAAAATAAGTCGTTCATGAATTAGATTGGTTACAGTTTTATTTAATGTTTTTTTACATAATGTATTTAAATGCTTAGCTGAAACAAAAAGCATATTGGCATAATCACTTAATAATTTGAATTCTTTATAATGTGTTTCTATTAAAATTTCTAAATTCTTGACTTGATAACTCACCGATTCATCATCCTCTATTAAAACATCTGATTTGCAGTATTTTAAAGCTCTACACAAAATCAATTCTAATAAAGCTCTTAGCAATTTGGGATTTGATGTTTTATAAGTCTGATATTCAAGACATAACTCAGAAAAATTATACTCAAAGAAACTATTCTTCTCCTTGAGATACAAACTTGGGCTAGAACTTAAAGAATAGAAAAATGGGTAATCTATTAGATGTTGAATTTGATTGTTTAGATAATAAAATCCATGATCAAAAGTTATCACATAAGCTTTATAAATGGCATTGATTTTCATAGAATGTACCTGCCCAGGAGAAATAAAAAACAATGAATGATCCTCAATTTTATAGGTTTTAAAATCAATTCGATGCTCTCCGCTTCCTTTTACAACATATAGAATATGATAATAATCGTGACGATGAGCTTCTACCCAATATTCAGAATCAGAATCCCTTGACTCCAATTCTGAAATTTCAAAATTAATATTTTGCATAGAAGTTTTATTATAATCAAAACTTCGAATAGGTAATTGTTTTAATTCACTTTTTTTCGACGCCATTTCTATTTACTTATCAATTAAAACTATTTCTTTTGAGCCAAAAAACGGATTACAACCCCTTCTCCATTGTGTCCATAGCCTTCGGTCAGTCTCAGTTTCTGTTCCTCCAACTCAAGTATATCAAAATCTTGAAATTGATCTCTCAATTCCTCCAAAGAATACATCATTTTATCAGAATCAGGGCCACCCGAATTCGGATTGTCCCTATTGATCAATCGATGCTTTTCACTAAACAATAGTTCGGAAAAAAAATGAATAATTGATTGATATTCAGGATAATAACCTGATTTAAATTAGGATAAAACCTTAAAAATCAGTATCTTAAAGGTGTAAAACAAAAGAGATACAATATGATTTTTAAGGTTAAGA
>JAOARN010000094.1 GCA_025210485.1 Marinifilaceae bacterium
AAATAAAGGATTTCAGATCTAGGTTAAGAGGGATTGCTGATACAGATTTCTTCCTCTTTAGATTAACAAAAATATACGCATGATAATTATCATAATTATAAACCTAAATTTAAATAAACCCAGAAATTGTCGGTGATCCTTAGATATTGATCATAAGGGGAATATAAGCGATTTTTCTGCAAAGCAACAATCTGAGGAGATACATATAAAACAAAACGGAAACATCATAGTAGATGTTTCCGTTTATATATTTAGCTGAATAAATTCAGTCTTATGTCAATTTAAATACTATACAGCATTTACAGTTTCAACATTACCCATTCCTTTTTCGATAGCTTCGATATTTAAAGGAATAAGTTTGTGGTGACGCTCAGGAAGAGATTTCTCAAGACCTCTTTTCACGTTTTCGATTTCCACGATAGGCTTCACTTTTAAGAAACCACCCATGATAATCATGTTGAATGTTTTAGGATTACCCATTTCAGATGCTAAAGCAGCTCCAGGGATTTTAAAGATATTGATATCTTTACGTTCTGGATGACGAGTAATACCATTTGGATCATAAAGAAGAGTACCACCTGGCTTAACCTCAGCTTCAAATTTATCCATTGATTGCTGATTAAGGATAATAGCAGTGTCAAACTTCTTAAGTACAGGCGAACTAATTCTGTCGTCGCTTAAGATAACAGTAACATTGGCAGTTCCACCTCTCATTTCAGGACCATATGATGGCATCCATGAAACCTCTTGATCTTGCATAATACCTGAGTAAGCCAGAATCTTTCCCATTGAAAGTACACCCTGACCACCAAATCCTGCAATAATTATTTCTTCTACCATTTTTTTACAGTTTTTAATAGGTTTTTAGATTGGATTACTTCCTATTCGTTTTTTAAATCACCAAGTTCGTAGAATGGGAACATATTTTCCTTCATCCACTCATTAGCTTTAGTAGGAGTAAGTTTCCAACCAGAAGCACATGTACCTACGATTTCAATGAAAGAGATACCTTTTCTTTCTCTTGTATTTTCGAAAGCTTTTCTCACAGCCTTTTTCAATTTACGAACAGCAGCAGGAGTTTCAGCCGACTGACGAGTTACGTATCTTGCACCAGGAAGAAGAGCAATCATTTCTGTAATTTTCATTGGATTACCAGTAGTAGCACAATCTCTACCATAAGGAGTAGTTGCAGTAACCTGTCCCTCAAGAGTAGTAGGAGCCATTTGTCCACCAGTCATACCATAAATTGCGTTGTTTACGAAGAAAACAACAATATTTTCACCACGGTTACAAGCATGAAGGATTTCAGCAGCTCCAATAGAAGCTAAGTCACCATCACCTTGGTAAGTGAAAACATATTTATCAGGCATTAAACGAGCTGTAGCAGTAGCAAGTGCAGGAGCACGACCGTGTGCAGCTTGTTGCCAGTCAATATCTAAATAATTGTATGCTAATACAGAACAACCTACTGGAGAAATACCAACAGTTTTGTCCTGAATATCCATATCGTCGATAACCTCAGCAATTACTTTGTGGATAACACCATGAGTACATCCAGGACAGTAGTGCATTTCGTTATCTAGAAGAACTTTGGTTTTTTTGTAAACCACGTTCTCTTCGCTAATAATTTTATCGATTTCAGCCATAACTTATTTTCCTAAAATTTTTTCTTCCAATGCTTCTACTACTTCTTCTGGAGTTGGGATAATACCACCGTAACGACCAAAGTGTTCAACAGGAACTTTACCATTAACAGCTAAACGTACATCTTCTACCATTTGACCAGCACTCATCTCTACAGATAAAATACCTTTAACTTGGCCTAACATTTCTTGAATAGCTTTAGTTGGATAAGGGAAAAGAGTGATTGGACGTAAAAGACCAACTTTAATACCTTTTTCTCTTGCTAGTTCAACTGATTTTTGACAGATACGAGCACTAGATCCGTAAGCTACGAATAAATATTCAGCATCGTCGCAACCAATTTTTTCGAATCTAACATCATTTTCTTCCATTGCACGATATTTCGCTTGCAATTTATGGTTGAAAATTTCTTGTTTCGCTGAATCAAGATCTAATGATGTAGATACGATTCTTTCTCTACCTTCTTTTTTACCAGTAGTAGCCCAAGTTCCAGAAATTTCTTGAATTTCTTCATCAGTCCAACGTGGTTTAAAATCAGATAATTCAACCTTTTCCATCATCTGACCGATAACACCATCGGTTAGAATCATAGCTGGGTTTAGATATTTGAATGCTAATTCGAATCCTAAATCAACAAAATCGTTCATTTCCTGTACAGAAGCAGGAGCTAAAACGATAAGTTTATAGTCACCATGACCTCCACCTTTTACAGCTTGGAAGTAATCCGATTGTGCAGGCTGAATAGTACCAAGACCTGGTCCTCCCCTAACAACGTTTACAACCAATGCAGGTAACTCTGCACCTGCCAAATAAGTGATACCTTCGGCCTTAAGACTAATACCAGGACTCGAAGATGAAGTCATTACTTTTTTTCCACATGAAGCTCCCCCGTATACCATATTAATAGCAGCAACCTCACTCTCAGCCTGAAGAACAACCATTCCAGTTTCTTCCCAAGGCTTACGAATCATAAGGGTCTCCATTACCTCAGATTGAGGGGTGATAGGGTAACCAAAATAACCGTCAGCACCACAACGAATAGCTGCTTCTGCGATCACTTCGTTCCCTTTCATTAAACGAATGTCTCCCATCGTAATATTTTTTAGTTTTTTTCCAAAATTTAGTAATACTGTTAGCTTGCCGCAGTTCTATATACGGTAATTACCGTGTCAGGGCAAACCATACCACAACTTGAACATCCAATGCAAGCTTCAGGTTTTGCCATATGTGCATAGTGGTAACCTTTACCATTTACGTCTTTTGCAAGCTCGATAACTTTTGTAGGGCAAGCAACAACGCATAAACCGCATCCCTTGCACTTTTCAGTTTCGACTACAATAGCACCCTTAAATTTTGCCATAGCTTGTATAATTAAAAATTAAAATTTTTTCGCTGTATAAAAGTAACAATTTAAAACAAATCACATAGGTTTTAGTTACAAATTATTAGTTTGTGGAAAGAACTACTATTCAAAGACTTAAACTCTTAAACAAATATTTACAATTAGTCTAAATAAGATAAAGCTAAAAATTATGCCTTTTTTTGTTTAAGAACTGTTAAATCTAATATTGATTTGATTTCATTTTATTAGCAAAAATGTGAAAAAAGCTTTCACTCTGAAAGAATATACCTTAAAATAGATTACAATCTGTAATTTGATAATATTGAGATTATGTTACCATCATACATAAATCATACAAAACCACAACTATGATACATTTACACATTTGGTAAAATTTGCTCAATTCTAGTCAAAAGTAATAATACCACATATACATTATATATACACCATTCTTTTTCTTAAAATATTTTAATTTTAAATAAACCTTAAAATCTACAAGATTCTATAAACCAGTCAAAGAGACTAAAAACCTCTCAACAGAAACAAAGACTAACAGATTGATTATTAAATCTAGAACATGAAACTTATTTTTTTTATTTGTATTCATAGCCTTTTTTATGCTAGATTTTTGAAAATTGTTTATACTATTGCATTTCAGAAATACTCTAAATGCGTACATAGTATATTTTTAAGGTATATATTATGTTATTATTTTTATTTCTGCGAAGCTTTGTTTATTTTTCAATAAATATGACAAACTACACTTATTATATATATGTTAAATTATTACATTCAATAGTTTTAATATGAATATTAACAAACACCTATTTTCTTTTTGCTTATTGTTATTATTATTCTCTTTTAGCCAAAGTGCACATTGTCAACTGACAAAGGTTAGAGGAAGAGTTATAGATTCGAAAACAAAGAAGCCACTCCCATTTGTAAATGTTATTTTTAAAGGCTCTACAATTGGTACGACAACTGATTTTGATGGAAATTATTTCCTTGAAACCAGAAATCCTTCAGACTCACTTTTTATTTCTTTTGTAGGATACATACCTACAACTGTGAAAATTGCGAAAGAAAAGTTTCAAACTATAAACATATATTTAAATCAACAAACAGTTGACCTTAACGAAGTTGTAGTCTTACCTGGCGAGAATCCCGCTCACATACTTCTTCGTAAAATAATTAAAAATAAAGCAAGAAACAATCCGAAAAAATTCAATTCCTATAGCTGTGAAACTTACACGAAAATGGAGATGGATATAAACAATATAAAGGAAAGCTTTAAAGACAAGAAATTTATGAAGCAATTCCAGTTTGTTTTCGACTATGTTGACACTTCTGCAATTACAGGAAAACCATATCTTCCTGTATTTATAACCGAGACAATATCCGACTATTATCACAGAGATAAACCTAGATTTGAACGTGAATACATAAAGGCTTCTCAAATGTCTGGTATTAAAGATAATTCCAGTCTAGCGCAATTCACAGGTCAATTACATCAAAATGTAAATGTTTACGACAACTATATTGATTTATTCGACCAAGGCTTCGTTAGCCCTATTGCAAATGGGGGGCTCAGATATTATAAATATTATCTTACCGATTCGACATACCGAGATGGGAATTGGTGTTATTTAATGTCATTCAAACCAAAGCGACGACAAGAACCAACTTTTACTGGCTACTTTTGGGTTGCGGATACAACTTTTGCCATAAAAGAAATGCAATTAAGAATAGCTAAAGATGTAAATCTAAACTGGGTGAAAGACTTAGTTGTTAAAAACGAATTTCAAAAACTATCTGATACCAGTTATTTCTTAAAGAAACAAGATTTGTTTGTAGACTTCATGCTAACAGGGAAGGACACAACAAAACAAATGGGCTTTTTTGGACGAAAATCACAGATGTTCAATAATGTCAAAGTCAATATCGCAATACCAGACACAGTGCTTGATCTGGACAATAATGTAATTGTTGATGAACTCGCAATGAAAAGAGATAATGATTATTGGAATACGGCACGACCATACAAATTAAGCTCCCGAGAACAGGGAATATACACCATGGTTGATTCGATTAAAAATGTACCCCTTTACAAGAATATTGTAGATGTAGTAACAACCTTTATAACTGGTTATTACATTAAAGGCAAATTTGAATATGGTCCTTACTATAAACTATTTAGTTATAATGAAATCGAAGGTGAGCGTTTTATGTTTGGTGGAAGAACCTCGAACGAATTTAGCACAAAAATAATGCTCAACGGACATTTAGCTTACGGCACAAAGGATGAAAAATTCAAGTATGGACTTGGATTTCTATATATGATCAATAAGGGACTCCGGGAAACTGTCGGCATGCAATACAAACATGACATACACCAACTAGGGAAAAGTCCTAATGCTTTTACAGAAGGGAATATATTAGCATCGCTTCTTAAAAGAAATCCTAACAATAAGCTAACCATGATGAACAGCTTTGAAACTCATTATGAAAAGGAATGGAAAACTGGATTCTCAAACAAGCTAAAATTGAGATACCGTAAAATAACTCCTACCGAATTTGTACCATTTATCAAAAATGATAATAGCTTACAGAAGAACATAACGAGCTCCGAAGTTGAATTAAACACAAGATGGACCAAAAATGAAAAAGTCATTACTGGTGAATTTGAGAGAGTTTCCTTAGGCGGTCCAGTACCTATTATTAACCTATACCTTACTGCTGGTCTGCCGGATATAGCAAAAGCTGACTACGAATACTATAAAATTGATTTTAGTTTAAAACACATGGTAGAACTACCTCCATTTGGCAACCTACATTATTTACTTTCTGCTGGTAAATTATTTGGAGATGTTCCTTATCCTTTATTGCATCTTCACGAGGGTAATGAAACTTATGCTTTTGATCCATATGCATTCAATATGATGAATTATTATGAATTTTGTAGCGACCAGTATGTTAGTCTATCCGTAGAGCATCACTTTAATGGGTTGATTTTAAATAGAATTCCATTATTCCGAAGATTAAAATGGCGGACTGTTGTTTCAGGCAAAGGACTATGGGGTAGCCTAAGAGATGGAAATGACGGATCGCTGCCAAATACTGATGCTAAAATGATTTTCCCAAATGGTTTACAGGATGTTTCAAAACCTTATTTTGAGGCAAGTGTGGGCGTTGAAAATATTTTTAAATTTATACGTATAGATGCAATGTGGCGTCTTAATCATCTCGATGATAATCCATATCAAGATTTCGAAGAATTTGGTATACGAGCCATGCTTCAAATCAAGTTTTAAAAAAAAGCCATCGATGTTAATTCAATATCGATGGCTTTTTTTTAAATAATTTAATCCATTAAATATCGTTACTAATAGCTTAGTATTGACAGATAATTATAAATAAACAAATTAAATGCAAATACCGATAATTTTGCAAATAATGTATACTGGAAAAACAGGATTTTACAGATGATCAACCAACTCACAAAACATATAAGGACAGGCTCTATAAAGATTTTATGACAATATCAAACCTACCTAGTTAAAATAACTAGGCATAAATAAATACATATAAAACAAGAATAACTCAATAACTTTCATGCTTAATAATTTTAGCAATAAAAAGTATTGACATGGAAAATGATCAAAAAAGACAAGCAGATACTCAAAAAAATCTTAACAGAGAATTTGAGCTGCAATCAGACCATAATCATAATTTTATATTCCTAAGTATATACAAGAACTACACTAGATATACAAATGACCAAAATCAATCAGAATTAGAAATACAAGCTAATTATATATTGATAAAAAATAGCTACTTTAAAAATAACATAAAACCAAACAAGAAGTTACATACCATAATAAAAAAAATAGATAAATACAAAGCTTCGGATTATATCGCTACTATTAACAATATTAAAAATCTAAATGAGAAATCAAGAGATATAATAAATCGTATCTCTAAAACTTACTCTTATAAAGAGAAAACAACCTTTAATAACACTTATAGTCTATACGAGTTCAATGATAATCAGGAAATAAGCGATTGTGGCATATTTGCCAATACTATCGACCAATCTTCTGGTTATGAAGGAATCGATTTAAATCTGTTTCCAATAGGTGTTCCTAACCCTTTAGTTCTTTATTGCAAAGCATTGCAAAACTCTGGTCTTAATTTTTTTCATAAAAATATTATGTATCTATACTTAGTGTCTGGACGAAAAGTCCAAATGTCATGTAAAAAGACTAATAATCAATACATTAAATTTAAATATTT
>JAOARN010000095.1 GCA_025210485.1 Marinifilaceae bacterium
ACGATAGTGTTGTAAAATAATCTCTTGTTGTGTATACATACTTATCATTTTTTAATGAACAAATAAATTGTTCAATTTGAAAATTTTTAGTGGTATACTTTTCGATTATATTTTGGACTACTTTTTATTATAATATACATGATAATGAATTTGTTAAAAGTTTACCATTTGTAAAAATAGCAGTTGGACTTTATGATTTAGGTAATAAAATTCACTCTCATTTTTTGACTAAGAAGATTTTGAGGTTTTTGTTTAAGTTCAGTACTATAACTGATGAAGAAAAAGAAGAACTTATCGATAAGTTGGATAATAGTCTTAAATACTCAAAAGATTTTGGTGAAAGATTGCTATTAATAATTGACAGTTACGATGACTTTGACAAGGCCTCCTTATTGGGTCAAGCAGTAAAGCCTTTAAGTAAAAATCTTCTGGAGGTGAATGATTTCATGAGATTAAGTCACATAATAAATAGAGCATATTTCGGAGATTTGACAATTCTGGCTAAATATCTTGAAATCGATGATATTCAAAAAGAAAGTCTTTATAATCTTGGATTGTTAAGCTTAAAATCCAAAATGATTGAAAATGGAATGTCTGGATTTGAAGTACGAATGAGACTAAATCAAACGGATTATGTATTAAATGATATTGACAAAATGATGATTAAAATAATTAACAACTAAGCACAACAATGTTAAACTGTAAATATAATCAGAAAATACTATCCACTATTTTCCAGAAGTACCTAATAAAAGCCTTTCAGGTAATTCTGTAATAGAACGAAATAATGATGACTTATATCTTACACTAAAGACTTCACCAACAGGGACCTACACAATATATTGGGTTAAAAAGATTTATAAATAAAAAGGCTATAAGCTGAACTAAATATAAATATTTTTCAAATTTAAACCTTCGTGTAGTTATACTGATTCATATAAACTTTAACATAAAATTAGATATTTGACCTTTAAATATCATATTAATATTAAAAAAAAGGCAAGCATAAAAAATGCTTGCCTTTACTAATATTTTTATATAGAAATTACTCTTTCTTTTTTGGAGGACGAGGAAGAAGAACTTTTCTTGAAAGTTTTAGTTTTCCATTTTTCTTATCAATATCGATAAGTTTAACTTCAACTTCTTCTCCTTCTTTTAATACTTCATCTACAGTTTTTAGACGTCTGTGCTCTATTTCTGAAATATGCAATAAACCTTCTTTCCCAGGGAAAATTTCAATAAATGCTCCGAAGGCAACAATTGATTTAACTTTTCCTTTGTAAACCTCACCTACTTCAGGAACTGCAACAATTGCTTTAACTTTAGCTAATGCTGCATCAATAGACTCTTTATTATTAGCTGAAATATCAACAACACCTTTATTACCAACTTCTTCAATCACAATAACAGATTCTGTAGTTTCTTGAATCTCTTGAATAATTTTACCACCAGGACCGATAACAGCACCAATCATTTCCTTAGGAATTTCAATACTCACAATTCTAGGCGCATGAGGTTTAAGATCTTCTCGAGGTTCTGAAATTGTTTTTGAAATTTCATTTAAAATATGAAGTCTTCCCATACGAGCTTGCTCTAAAGCTTCAGCTAATACTTCATATGGTAAACCATCTACTTTAATATCCATCTGAGTTGCAGTAATACCATCTTTTGTACCTGTAACTTTAAAATCCATATCTCCCAAGTGGTCTTCATCACCTAATATATCGGAAAGTACAGCATATTTTTCTGCTCCTTTAGTTGAAATCAATCCCATGGCAATACCAGTTACTGGTTTATGGATTTGAATACCAGCATCCATAAGTGCAAGAGTACCAGCACATACAGTAGCCATTGATGACGAACCATTAGATTCTAAAATATCAGAAACTACACGAATTGCATAAGGAGTATCAGGAATCATTTTCTTCAATGCTCTAAAAGCAAGATTTCCATGACCAATTTCACGACGGCTTATACCTCTAGTTGGTCGTGCGTCACCCGTTGAAAACGGAGGGAAATTATAATGCAATACAAATTTCTCTTTTCCTTGATATAAAACATCATCAACAATCTTCTCATCAAGTTTTGTTCCTAAAGTCACAGAAGTTAAAGACTGAGTTTCTCCTCTTGTAAATATAGATGATCCATGAGAACCTGGCAAGTAATTAACCTCTGACCAAATTGGTCTTATTTGAGTTGTTTCGCGACCATCTAATCTAAAACGATCATTCAACACCATATCTCTTACCGCATCTTTCTCAATCTTATGATAATATCTACCTATAAGACTCATATTTATTTCAGACTCATCTTTGTCTTGACTATACTCTTCTACAAAATCTTCCTTAATCTTTGCAAATGCTTCAGATCTTTCGTGTTTGTTAGGATTTTTACTTCGAGCTGCTTCTAAAACTTTATCATAAGTCTTATTGCGAATCAAATCTAATAATTCAGCATCATTTTCTTCATGACAATACTCTCTCTTTGTTGTACTACCTACAATTTCTGAAAGTTCAATTTGTGCTTTACACTGAATTTTAATTGCTTCGTGTGCAACTTTTATTGCCTCCAACATTTCTGCTTCAGACACTTCGTCCATTTCACCCTCAACCATCATTATATTTTCCATGGTTGCAGCTACTATCATATCAAGATCAGCATTTGCCAATTCTGATCTATTAGGATTTATTACAAATTCTCCATCAATTCTAGCAACTCTAACCTCTGAAATTGGCTCAAGGAATGGTATATCTGAAACTGCAAGAGCTGCAGAAGCTGCAAGACCTGCAATTGCATCAGGCATAGTTTCTTTATCTGCCGAAATAAGACTAATACTTACAAATGTTTCTGCATGATAATCCTCTGGAAACAAAGGACGTAAAGCTCTATCGACTAGACGTGAAACTAATATTTCATAATCAGAAGGACGACCTTCTCTTTTCATAAATCCACCAGGGAAACGCCCTAATGCACTAAATTTCTCTTTGTATTCAACCGACAAAGGCATAAAGTCCACATCTGGTTTAGCCTCTTTGGCAGAAACAACTGTTGCAAGCAACATGGTATCACCCATTTTTACAACAACCGATCCGTCGGCTTGCTTAGCCAGCTTTCCTGTTTCAATCGTAATGGACCTTCCATCACTAAGTTCAATTTTCTTTTCTATTATATTCATCTTTTCGTACAGTTATACCGAAAACAGCATTAAAATAAGATTGATTCGTAAGGATGGAAAAATAATTGAATCAATATTCGAGATTTCTTATTTTATTGATGATTCGATATGGTTAAAATAATTTTCGGATAGCAAAACAGTTGTTCCCAAAAAAGCAAGCCCGAACAAAATTCGGGCTTGACTTCGATAAATATTATCTACGAATATTTAAAGATTTGATAATTGCACGATAACGCTCAATATCTTTTTTCATTAAATATTTCAAAAGGCTTCTTCTTTTACCAACTAGCAACTGTAAGGCACGTTGGGTGCTATAGTCCTTTCTGTTTTGTTTCAAGTGCTCTGTTAGAGCTGAAATACGGGTAGAAAATAAAGCAATCTGAGACTCAGCACTCCCAGTGTCTTTATTAGACTTTCCGTACTTTGAAAAAAGCTCTTGCTTTTGTTCTGCAGTTAAACTCATAATTTTAAATCTAATAATTTTTATAAAAAATTTGCTATTTTGGTAGTTTTGCCTACCAGTGTGCAAAAGTAAGCATAATTTTCTATTTGGCAATTACTAAATCCTTTTTTTATTAAATAAAATAAATCTAGTCAGTTTACATTTGCTAAACCCCGTACTAATAAAACAAACAAATCAACTACACATATACTCTATCAGAACAACAAGATTAGACTAATTGTTTCACCCATCACATAAAATCAAAAACAAACAACTAATTATCGCAATATTTGTTAAAACTACAAAAATCGTTTTACCTTCTCTGGTTGGTGGCGATATTTTTCCACACTTTTAGCCCTGTACAATATAGTCAGTGCGCTAGGCCCAGCTTTAAATTCATTCAAAAGCCTAACCCACGATACATAATTTTCTAAATATTTTGTTGCAACACCTTTAAAATGATCATAAATCCAGGATGTAAATTCGGATTTATATGACTCAAGACGACCAGACAAACTTTTAAACATAGTATTGCTCGTATCATCTAGGGTCTGGATTTTTAAGGATTTAGCAAATTCATAATACACACTACCTTTTCTTGCAATCATCAACGAATTTAACTTAAATAAAGATTTAAATTCTTCTTTTAGACCATCCAAACTACATGACTTATCTGTAGCATCAAAAATATTATTATTTGCATCAATTCCATACAGCACAAAAACATCCCTATATTCTCGATTACACTCAATCCTCCTATTTCCTTTAAAAGATTCTTTTAACTTCAAATGCCCATTCTCAACAACTCCACCCACTTTCTTTGCCTTTATTTGTTTCATATTGGTTAAAAACCGATGACGCCATCTAAACGCAGTACTAATATGAATACCACATATTTCTGCTGATTTAGTCAAAGTAAAACCATACTTTAAACAATGCGCATATTTCAACCAATGCCCTTTTCTCTGCAATCTAGCAAGAGGCGTTTTTGTCAAACTATTGAATGTTCTTTTACATGACTTACACCTATACCTCTGCATATCTGTTCTTCGACCCCATTTTATAAAGTTTTTAGAACTACAAAATGGACATTTAACATTATACGATTCTGTTTCTAAAATATGCGAAACACGTTTCTTCTTAATTCTTGCCTGTACATTTTCTTTCAATAGCCTAAACTGCAGACTTGAAAAACCAGGTATAGCAGACAATACAGCCTTAAAATCCGTATTATTCATAATATTATGATTTTAATTTACACCAACCACACTTACATAAAGATTTTTTCGTGTAATTACAAAGACCGATACAAATAAAAAAGACACATAACATCAACACAAAATTTTAATTTCCCATTTTGTAAATATATTAAAATCATTATACTCATTTATACAGATAATTGCAGAACACATGACTCATTACATCTTTTTTTAATTATTTTCAGCTCTATATTTTGGTAAATAAATACTATGAAATACTTTTGTCTTAAATTATTTAAATTTAGAATATGAGTACTATTATCTTGGGAATTGAATCATCATGTGATGACACTTCTGCCTCAATACTAATTGATGGAGTGATTCATTCAAATATCATAGCAAATCAAACTGTTCATATGAATTACGGAGGGGTTGTACCTGAACTTGCCTCAAGAGCACATCAGCAAAACATAATTCCAGTAGTTGTTCAGGCATTAAAAGATGCAAACATAACAATAGAGGACATCTCTGCAATAGCATACACAAGAGGTCCTGGATTACTAGGCTCTTTGATGGTCGGCAGTTCATTTGCCAAAGCTTTTGCTCTAACCCGCAAAATACCATTAATTGAAGTTAATCATTTGCAAGCTCATATTCTTGCCCATTTTATAAATGACACTAAAAAAAGATACGAGCACCCACAGTTTCCTTTTTTGTGTTTACTTGTTTCTGGTGGTAACTCCCAAATAGTAATGGTAAAAGACCACCTCGACATGGAAATTATAGGAGAAACCATTGACGATGCAGCAGGTGAGGCTTTTGACAAATGTGCAAAATTAATGGGATTTCCATATCCAGGAGGCCCTATAATTGACAGATTAGCCAAAGAAGGAAATCCAGATGCTTTTGAATTCAACAAACCTAAGATAAAAGGTCTAGACTATAGTTTCAGTGGGCTTAAAACCTCTTTCCTGTATTTTTTAAGAGATCAACTAAAAACTAATCCAAATTTCATTGAAGAAAATCAAAAAGATCTTTGTGCCTCACTTCAAAAAACCATAGTCGATATATTAACAGCAAAATTGAAAAGAGCTGCAAAAGAAAAAAACATAAACCAAATCGCAATTGCAGGAGGAGTTTCAGCAAACTCAGGCCTTCAAAACAGACTATTTGAATTAGGCAAAAAAAACAATTGGAAAGTATTTATTCCCCAACTTGGATATTCCCTTGACAATGCTGCAATGGTTGCAATAACAGGGTATTTCAAATATTTAAAAAATGACTTTGCTGATCAATCAGTCTGTCCAAATGCAAGAATGAAAATTAACGAAAAATAAAATTATAACATATCATGAGTACAATAATTTCACCATCTTTATTATCTGCGAACTTTCTTGACTTAAAATCAGAAGTTGAAATGCTAAACAATAGCGAGGCTGATTGGTTCCATCTAGATGTTATGGACGGAGTATTTGTTCCAAACATTTCATTTGGATTACCTGTAATATCACAAATAAATAAGGCTGCACGCAAGACTCTGGATGTACATTTAATGATTGTAGATCCAGATAAATATGTAGAAGACTTCAAAAAAGCTGGAGCAGACTACCTTACTGTGCATTACGAAGCATGTACACATCTTCATAGAACCATATATCATATTAAAGACAATGGAATGAAAGCTGGAGTTGCACTTAATCCACACACACCTATCTCAGCACTTTCTGAAGTTATCGCAGATATTGACCTTGTGCTACTTATGAGTGTAAATCCAGGATTTGGTGGACAAAGCTTTATTGAAAATTGTCTAACAAAAGTAAAGGATTTAAAAAATTTAATCAAAGAAAAAAACTCATCAGCTATTATAGAAATAGATGGAGGAGTCAACATTGAAACTGGCAAAAAACTTATTGAGGCAGGGGCAGATGCACTAGTTGCAGGAAGCTTTGTTTTCGGATCAGAAAATCCAACAAAAACTATTTCTGAATTAAAAAAATTATAAAAAAACATGGCTCTTTTCTGAGTATTGATTGTTGCTTTCTAGTGTTAATAGAATACGTAATTATTAGGTAACTTGAAGTAGTTAGGATAATTATATACGATATTTCGAATAATTAATGAGACTAACTAATCTAATTACACACACTAAACTACTCACAGTAAATAACATGCAATATGACAAAATCTATCAATCAGCTATTAGAATAGAGCCAAAAACATATAAATACAGCAATTATAATAAATTGCTGTATTTATATGTACCAATAAAACCAAGACAAAACCTTTTCAAACAAATAAACATACAACAAATTCATCAAAAATCGGATAATCAATCGGAGAAAGTATTTCACACCTAAATTACAATTTAAAAACACTAACTAACACCACAAATAAATCTTTACTCTACAACAACAAGCAATTATATTTATTACTAACATAAAAAAAATTCAACAAAATAATTTTTCAAAAAATCTATATATTTTCTTATTTTGTTAATTACATTTATTCTAAATAAAATTGACAACATGGAAAAATGCAATTGGTGCTTAAAAACCGAAAACTACATTGACTATCATGATAACGAATGGGGTATTCCTTGCAAAGACGACTATAAACTTTTTGAATTATTATGCTTAGAGTCCTTTCAAGCTGGCTTAAGTTGGATAACAATACTAAACAAAAGAAAAAATTTCAGAGAGGCCTTCGATAATTTTAATTTTAAACTAATTGCTAATTACAAACAAGACAAAATAGACCAACTATTAGAAAACAAAGGTATTATACGAAACAAACTAAAAATTAATGCTTGTATAAACAATGCTAAAGCCTATATTAAGATTATAGAAGATTATGGCAGTTTCGCAAATTACATTTGGGCTTTTGTAAATTTCAAACCCATACATAATAATTTCAGTAACATAGAGGAAATTCCAAGCTCAACAGAATTATCTGATAAAATAAGTACAAACCTTAAGAAAAAAGGATTTAAATTTATTGGCACCACAACCATTTATTCTTTCATTCAAGCCTCTGGTATGGTTAATGATCACTTAATCTCATGTCCTAGTCATTCTATGGTTAAAAAACTTAGTATAGATTTCAACATACAAACTCAGAAATAGAACATATTACAATTCAAAACTTAAAAAAACAGTATTCATATGATAATAATTCTTTCACCTGCAAAAAACCTAGACTTAAAAACCAATAACAAAACACAAATTCATGAAACCCCTTTATTCCTTGACAAGTCACATGCATTGATTAATCATTTAAGACTAATGTCTATGGAACAAATTACTGATTTTATGAAAATAAGCCCTAAACTGGCTCAACTAAATCATAAAAGATTTCAGTCGTGGACAAAAAAGCATAATACATACAATTCACTTCAAGCAATACTAGCTTTTAAAGGCGATGTATATAAAGGTCTAGATGCAGATTCTTTAAGCGAAGACCAATTAAAATTTGCCAACAAACATGTACGAATCTTATCAGGATTATATGGCAGTCTAAAAGCGATGAGTCTTGTGCAACCATACAGATTAGAAATGGGGAAGAAATTAGAGATTAACAACTCTAAAAACCTATATGAATATTGGTCTAAAGAAATAACCGATCTTATTAATAATGACTTGAAAAACAACAATTTTAATTATTTAATAAATTTAGCATCAAATGAATATTCGAAATCTGTTGATTTTTCAAAACTAAATTGTGAAATTTGCACCCCCATTTTTAAAGATTTTAAAAATGGGAAATATAAGGTGATCAGCTTATATGCAAAAAGAGCAAGAGGTTTGATGACTCGATTTATAATAGAAAACAATATAACAAATATCGAAGACTTAAAAGCATTCAACAGTGAAGGTTACTATTACAACACAGAACTATCGAATACTTTACAACCTGTTTTCACAAGAGATAAATAATAAAAAACATCGTGGGAAGAATACTAGCAATAGATTACGGAAAAAAAAGAGTAGGAATAGCCGTTACTGACGAACTTAAAATTATAGCAACCCCTTTAACAACTGTTCCAACAAAAGAGATATTTGACTTCTTAAAAAAATACACTACCGAAAATACTGTAGAATTATTTGTCATAGGTTACGCCAAACAACTTGATAACACCGATAGCGAATCAATGAAGTATATTAATCCTTTTGTAAATAGACTTAAAAAACTATACAAACAGCCTATTGAAATGGTGGATGAAAGATTTACTTCTAAGATTGCATTCCAAACAATGATAGATGGTGGAATGAAGAAAAAACAAAGACAAGATAAAGCTATGGTAGATAAACTAAGTGCATGTATCATTTTACAATCTTACATGGATTCAAAACCAAGTTTTTAAACTCAACAATTTTGGGCGTATAATTAAAGCTACTATTCCATTATACGCCCAAAACATTATTTCTCTCTTATGAGCATAAAACTACCCTTCTCCACATAGGTCTTATTCGGAACTTCCCGCCCTCTTGCTTTTATCATATAAAAATATGTTCCAGGAGAGCATTTTCGACCATTATGTTTTCCATTCCATCCTTCAGTAGGGTCTGTCCAGACATATAATTCTTGCCCCCATCGATTAAATACGACACCCTTAAAATCAAGCAACGATTCAGCTCTAACCTTAAAAAGATCATTTTTACCATCTCCATTAGGAGTGAAAAAATTAGGTATATCAACCAAAGAAGTATCAACTATTATCGCAAGATCTTCACTTAACAGATAAGTCGATTTACACTCTAAACCATCGGCTAAATTAGAAGCAATAAGCTTCACAATATAATTACCGGAATACAAATATGTGTAGCTTTCAATATCCCGGTCAGTCAAAATTTGATTATTAACTAAACTATCTTCTACATTAAGAATATCCCGGTCTTCTTTAATTCTATCTGTATCCCTATACAAAAACCATTGATATGAATCTGTATTTATAGACTGATTAGTAATTTTCACATCAAGTGGTGCCTCTCCCTTTTTGGGCTCTACATTAAACTTTGCCTCCACAGCAAATGTTTCGGAAGATATCTCATTAGACTCAAATTCACAATTATACTTATCTTCCACCTTTACCTTATAGTCTGAAACACCCTCAAAAGCATTGGTGTCTGTAAAAAACAAACTACCAGTTAAATTCAAATAGTTCGTTTCATCATATATAAAATCAATGATTGGTTTTGCATCTCGCTCTAATATATATTTATCCTCTCTTTTCAACAAAACTCTCTCTGCAAGTACATTATCCAATTTGTCAACCTGATAATAAAACATAGCATCAGATTCATAATCTACACTTATCTTATTCCCTGCACAATTTTGAAGTTCTAATTTTATCTTGATTTCTTTTCTATTATTTACAATCACCCAAGCATAATAATTTTCTACATCAATACCATCATCAACAGATAACTTGTAAAATCCAGTACTTAAATTACTGACATTTTCAACATTCGTAGCAATATTATCATAAAAACTAGTTGCTTCATTCCATTTATACCAATCTATATTTTTACCAAGTATTTCAAATTCATATTTAAGTTCACCCACAGTATTTGTAGTTGAAGATTTAAAAATAAAAATATTATCATTAACTCTACCTGTATTGTAATCTGTAGAAATAACAGTATTAGCAGCACTAGAACTTATTTGCCCAAAGGATTGAATTGAAATCAAAAACATTCCTAAGAAAAAGAAAGAAGTAAATTTAAAATTGAACATATTCATATAAAAAAGAAATAAATAATAAGGGATATATTTTAGCTATCACAACATTTACTAATTAACAAAAATAGTAATTTATAAAATTCTAAAAATATAAATTACATAATATTTTATCTCAAAAAAGAACCAAGACCTAACACACAAACCCCAACTCCGTATTATTCACCATATTGAAACTCTGATGTTCATATATCATTTAAGCAATTTATTAATTTATTACAAGGTTCATTTATGATAATAAATGTAAATCAATTAATATATAAATTATAACATTAACTCTGTTTAAATCCTTTTTATTGTGTTTAGATTTTCAAATCACACTATTTAGGTTTAATAATCGGATTTTTATGAATCATCAACAAAACGATATAGCCATGAAACGTTTACTATTACTTTTGTCAATAATTTTATTTTCCGTAACAAGCACTTTCTCTCAAAAGAAAATTGTTGGAGGATATTTCACCAACTGGGGTGTTTACGGAGGTAAATTCTATGTTAACAGTCTACCTGTGGATAAAATAACACAAGTCACTCAAGCTTTCATGTATCCTTTCGTTGTGGATGGAGCACTGAAAATTGGAGACCCTGTGGTATTTAGAGGCACGGCTAAAAAAGCAGACATACTTACCTGTGAAGTTTTTACTGATGATAATGGGAAAATAAGAACAACAGGGGTTGCTTCTTCAGACTTATGGGCAGATTTAGGTTTAAAATTCAACGACAAAGGTGGTTACGGCAATGCTACATATATTGACATAAACTGGAAACCAGACTATTTAGTGTCCGAATCTGAATATAATAAATTAGGAAAAAATGGAAAAGAAATAGTTGCATGGTTAGCAAAAGACATGTATGAAAGACCAGGTGTTCTTGGTCAAATGGCACTAATCAAGGAAATTCATGGCATTGAAATAATTGCCTCACTTGGTGGGTGGACATTAGCTCAACACTTTCCTCATATTGCAAATGATATAAAAACTAGAGAAGCATTTGCTGAAGCAGTATATCGTTTTGCAAAACTATTTCGCTTTGATGGAATTGACTTAGACTGGGAATTTCCTGTCAAAGGAGGAACAGATGGTTCTGAGACAATTGAATCTCACACTGTGCCTTCTCAACCTCACTTTCCAGAAGATCCGATGAATATGGTAATGCTTTGTAAAGCATTAAAACAAAAGTTTGGTAATGAAATTCATTTGGCAGCGTGTACAAACCAAAATCCACACAATGTTGCACAAAAATACATATTTCCAGGAAATCAATCTAACTGGGCAGGACAAACATATAAAGGCTACGATGGCTCAAACCTAAACGATTGGCTTGACTATTTTTATACAATGACTTATGATTATGGTGGTAGATGGTTGAAAAGATCATCCCATCAAGCTCCTCTTTATGACTCAAACCACCCTGATGATCCTGATAAAGACATGTCTGTTTCAACTTTTATAAACATGCTAATCGATGTTCTTAAAGTTCCTCCTTCAAAAGTAATAATGGGATTACCATTTTACGGAAGAGGATGGAGTAAGATTGCTCCTGGTCCTAATGGGGATGGATTATACCAACTTCAAGATGAAAAAGATGAAACTGTGCTAAGAGGAAGTATGGATAATGTGGTGGGAGAAAATTCCGCTAGTTTTACATATGGAGATTTAAAACAAGGAACCACCCCCAATAAGCACAAATACATAAAAGATGGCCCTGGTACAGGAAACGAGGGATTTATTGAGTATTGGGATGATGACACAAAAACACCTTATTTATACAATAGCTCTACTGGTCATTTCATATCTTACGACAATCCTAAATCGGTTGCAGAAAAAGTACGATTTGCAATGTCAAAAAAACTGGCAGGTGTTTTCACTTGGGAATATTCCCAGGATGACTCTAACTTCAGCCTTTTAACTGCAATGTACGAAAACACAAAAGTATTTAACGTCAATCTCTCTGGAGATATAAAAACATCTAACAACCAAGGAATATCTGGTGTAGATATAAACATCTCCAAAGGGAATAACTACTCCACTCAGTCCGATAATATTGGTAGTTTCTCTCAAGAGATTCAAGCTTTACTAGAATATGATGTAAAATTAAGCAAATCTGGGTATACTTTTCTTCCCAATAATTTCTCAATCAAAAATTTAACAAAAGATACCATAATAAACATAATAGGATCACAAAACAATTACAACATTAGCGGGAATTTATCCCAATTTGACGACGAAGTGTTAGTTGAACTATACAATACAAAAAATAACGATCTTATAAAATCAATAAAACCTGATAATTCAGGAAATTACACTTTTTCAAATCTCCCTTCGGGGTTTGATTACAAAATTAAAATTAACAGTAATTACTATACTAGCAGTCCTACACAAATCGAGATTACTAACTTAAATACTAATCAGATCAATCAAGATTTCAATCTATCGATTTCTCAATATAGTATCAGTGGATACGTATACAATAAGGATGGTAACCCTATATCTGGATCCACCATAAATATTAGCAATGGAAAAACTGAAATTCAAAACTCAGATTCAAACGGATTTTATGAGTTTTCAAATCTTGAGGCAAAGAAAAACTACACCATCAATATAAAAATAGAGGAAACATACTTTTCCACTAACATTATTAATATTGAAAAGCTAGATAAAAACAAACAAATAGATTTCAATGAATATCCAGGTTTAGCAGTTTTTGGATTTGTAAAAAAAGGATCAACTCCTACTAATGGAAAAGAGGTTAAACTGAGTGCCGAATGGATGCAAGGCAAAACGACTTCCAAGGCTGCAGTTTCTAATTCAGATGGATTCTACTTTATCGAACAAGATATAGATATTAAAAAACTAGGTATATATTCAATACTATGTCAAGACTATAAAGCATTAAATACAATCCCTGACACACTTAAAGAATCATTAAAACTTGATTTTAACACCGAAAGCATACAAATAAACCAGTCTTTCACATTACCAAGCTCCTACACAGCATATACAAATAGTGATGGTAAAATCACATTTCTTGTCAACGTGACGCCTAATTCAGGGACAGTTGAATCCGTTAAGTTTAGAATTAACGAAAAAACTTATACAAGTAATAATTCTAACAACAATTATGAACTTGTTTGGACTCCTGAAACTTTGTACGAAGAACACGAAATCGAAGTTATAACAACTTTAGACTCAGGACAAAAAGATATCCTAAAAAAATCATTTTACATAGACTGTAACAACAACTGTCCAAACATGGAGCCTACGATTAAATTCGTCACTCCCTCATCTAACAATATCGTACAAAAAACTTTTGAGCCTATAAACTTACAAGTGCAACTTGAGGACAATGATGGCACCATAGAATCTTACTCCATTGAAATGAATGGAACTATTGTAAAGCAAGAAAAGTCTATAAACTCAAATCAAAAACTAATAAATTACAATTTCACCCCAACAGAATACAAAATATACACATTTACAATAAGATGTTCAGACAATGAGTCTAGCACAAAGGAGTTAACAAAATCATACAAACTAATCGAAAACAGTCGATTTACAGAATTACCGACACCAAGTATAGTAGGATATTGGGAGAATGCTAATTTCTCAGCCGTTAATGGACAAAGAGTAAACATGCGTCTCTCAGAAATAAAAAACACAAAATTTAATGTAGTTCAAGTTGCTTTTGCTGTAACTGACAATAATAGCTATACATTAAAATTCACACCTGATCCAAGCTTATATCCAAATCCTGAAGACTTTAAAACAGATGTAAATCTTCTAAAAGAAAATAACATACCAGTAATTTTATCGCTCGGCGGTGAATTGGGACATGTAAAAATAAATACTGAATCTGAAAAAGAAGCATTTGTTACCTCTTTAATTAGCGTGATGGACGAATGGGGTTTTGATGGTTTTGACCTTGACCTTGAAAAAGAATCGGCTAAATTTGGTGAAACATCTAAAAACTTAGAATACGAAAACCTAGAATCTGTTAGATTAAAGATACTTATTGATGCCGTAAGAGAAATATCTGCACATTATAATCATGACATAATTATAACAGCTGCACCCGAAGTTTACTATGTTCAGTTAGCTGAGTTACAATATCCAACTTATGGCGATTTCATACCTCTAATGTATAACTGTTTCGATGAAATAGACCTACTACATGTCCAATATTACAATTATGGTAGCCACTGGTGGGCATCTCCTCCTATGCCAACAGGTTCAGCTGAATTTGTGGTTCAAGAATTAGAAAGATTATTAATTGGTTTTACTGTTAGTAATACAAACACAGAGTTTCCGCCCATACCTGGAGATAAACTCGCTGTTGGACTTCCAGCTGTAAATGGGGCAGCAGGAGTTCCTAATGAAGCAGATTACAATGTGGACTTCAACAAAATGATCGAGGGTTTTGAATATATGCGAACAGGTATAAAGCCTCAAGATTTTCAGTATGATTTGAAAGCTGGACCATATCCTGAATTATTCAGAGGAATGATGACTTGGAGCGTTCAATGGGATGCTAGTACCAACCATGGTCATACGCCTTTTGACTTTTCAACAATATACTTTAATTATTTTTCACAATATACTAACCATGCTCCTTCTATCTCTATAGTTTCACCTATTAATAATCAAAAACTAGAGCTAGGGGACATAGAATTTAATATAAATGCAAATGACACTGATGGATCTATTGCATCTATAGAGTTTTTTCTTAACGATGTACAAATTAACACATTAAACTCTGCACCCTTTACTATTAGTCATAATATTAACAGTTCGGGAATATATAAGTTCTATGCAAAAGCTACAGATAATGAAGGTAAATCAACAAAAACTGATATTATTTCAATTCAATTATATGAAAAAGGAGCCCCTGAAATAAGAATTACATCTCACCAAGATGGACAAAAAATCCTACCAAACGAACAAGTTATAATTAAAGCAGATGCATCTGATAGTGATGGCAGTATATCTAAAGTTCAGTTTTTTAATGGCTCAAATCTTATAGTTGAAGACACTCAATCTCCATACGAATATAATTACACAAGCATTCCCTATGGAGAATCTACAATTAAGGCAGTAGCGACAGATAATACTGGAAAGACAACGTCTTCTGAAAGCATTAAAGTTTTCAGACACAAATACATTGAAATCACAGGAACCGTGACAAAACCAAATGGCGATCCTGTTGAGAATGTCATATTAAATATCTCAAACTATAATTCGGTTGGAAACATTCTTACAAATTCAAAGGGAGAATACACAATTAACAATGTAATTTCCGATAGAGATTACACTATTACTCCTGCAGCTAATGATTTAAATTTCGAACCAGGTTCGATTGAACTAAATGATATAAACACAAATCAATCTAACATTAATTTCAACACATTTGAAGGTGTTATTATTCATGGTTTTGTGTTAAATGACCAGAGTCCTATTGCCTCAGCAATGATAACAATTATTTTAGATTGGGTATCTAACGACGCAGGCTACAAAAGTATTGATCTTAAAACAGATGCAGACGGATACTATAAATACACAATACCAGAAGCATATGTCAATCAAAAGAAGATTAGTGTCAAAATGTATGATTACAATAACAATTCACAAACTTACTACCCTGAAAAAGAAGGCTATGTATTTGACAAAATAACAAATTCAACTAGATGTGATTTCAACTCTTTAAAAATTGAAATCGATCTTCAAATGACTAATTTTGAACTAATTACCGCTGACTTAAACGAATCAATAGAATTGACCGCTAGTGCTAGTATTCCAAAATCCACAATAGAAAAACTTGAATTTATAATAGATAATCAAACTATTAATGCTACAAGTTCAGACAAAATAAACTGGATAGGAAACTGGACACCTTCCGAAACAAATAAAACATTCGAACTAACAATTATTGCAACTAGTGGAGATACAAGTAAAGAACTAAAAAAAGAAATTGAAATTAGATGTATAGGAAACAACTGTCCTAACAAGAAACCGTATATTGTTTTAAACAGTCCAACAGAATCAAAAATTTTCCAAACTAATTTTGAAAAAGTCAATCTTGTAATTGAAGCGGATGATTATGATGGATACATTACAAGTTTAGAAGTCAAAGTCGATAATAAAATAATTCCAAACACAAAAGATAACAAACTATATTATGCAAACTTTACTCCGACAGAATTCAAAACACATATAATTGAATTTAAGGCGATTGACAACAATAACGAGGTAACTATTGTTCAAAAAGAAATAACTATCAGCGAGGATCTTGAATTCACTGCTCTTCCAGATGTAGCAATTGTTGGATATTGGCATAATTGGAATGACAATAGATGTCCATTTATTAGTCTTGCGGATATGGTAAATACAAAGTACACAGTAATACAAGTCGCTTTTGGAATTGGAAAATTACTCCCTGATGATACCAGAAGTGAATCTATTGTTGAATTTATTCCAGATCCATCTAAATATAAAACAGCTCAATCATTTCGAGATGAAGTACAAGTATGTAAGGATGCCAAAATACCTGTAATACTGTCTTTAGGAGGAGAACATTCTCAATTCCACCTATATACAGAAGATGACAGAAATGATTTTGTCAATTCGCTGATTAATATTGTCGACACATATGGTTTTGATGGCATTGATATCGATTTTGAGAAATCTGCAATGAGATTTGGGGAGACATCAGAAAGTCTAGAATTTGAAACTCTAACTTCTGAAAGAGGAAAAAATTTAATACTAGCAATCAAAGAATTGGCCGCCTATTATGGCGATAAATTTATATTTACAGCTGCTCCAGAGCTTGCATATATGCAAGCAGCAATATGGGGATATCCTCTTGAGGCCCAAGGTGATTTCTTGCCTATATATTATAATTGCCAAAAAGAATTTCAATTAATCCACCCTCAATTCTATAATTATGGGTCAACATGGTGGATGGGAGGCTCAAACTCATATACCGCCCCATCATTACCATCAATATTCCAACAATTGGAACTATTACTTACAGGATTCCCTTTAGGTACTACAGGGAAAAACTTCGCACCACTCCCTGGATCTAAACTAGCTGTTGGATTACCTGCAACAAATCTTGCCGCAGGTGGAAACACAAATAACTTCTCAATGAACATTGACAAAATGATTGAGGCATTTGAATATTTCAGAACAGGTTTAAATAAACCCGAAAATTTTGATTATACTTTAAAAGCAGGGCCCTATCCTGAACTTATTAGAGGAATGATGACATGGAGTATCAATTGGGATGCATCAACAGATGACGGACATATACCTTATAGCTTTTCTGATAAATATTTCGAATACTTTAGTAAAATTCTAAATAAATCTCCAGATATAAACATAACATCACCTTTAAATAATGATATTTTTGGAATAGAACAAATAAATATAAATGTCGATGCCATTGATAATGATGGATCTATCGATAGAGTAGAATTTTATATAGGAGACAAACTGATATCAACTGATAAAAGTTTACCATATACATATGATTGGAATCCAAATAATGCTGGAGTATATAATATCAAATGTATTGCTTTTGACAATAAAGGCAAATCTTCAGAATCACAAAAACTAACTTTACATATTGTCGAACAAGGTACACCAGAGGTTAGAATAACATCACCTAGTTCAAATCAGATAATCAAACCAAATGAAAATGTTATATTAAAAGCTGAAGCAAATGATTCTGATGGTACAATTCAAAAAGTAGAATTCTATGACATTAATGGATTACTAGGAACTAGTGTGAATTCTCCATATCAGTATTTATGGACTTCAGCTAATTCAGGCAAACAATCTGTCTATGCCAAGGCTTATGATGATGAAAATAAGGTTGCCACTAGTTCGAGTATAGAATTTACAATACAGAAGAAATATTTCATTTCTGGAAAAGTTGTAAACAATCAAAATGAAGGAATTCCTAATATTGAATTGTCAATTACAGAAAACCCGAGTTATTCGACTGTAACAGATCAGAATGGTAATTACAAATTCATGGATGTATTGTCAAATTCAAATTATACTATCACGCCTATAAATACTAGTGAAACATTCACACCTGAAAATATTCATATTTCTAATCTAAGTGAAAACACACAACTTAACGACAATTTTGTAAAAGAAGAAGGTGTTTATATTTACGGATATGCAAAAGATAAAGACACACCCTATGAAAACTTCCCATTACTAGTCGTCTTGAATTGGTCAAGTAATGAATATGGATATAAAACAATAACTGAAACTACCGATGCTAATGGATATTATAAAATTTTCATACCTACACCATATGTTGACGGAGGAAAAGGAGGTGCTATAAAAATACATCCAGACAATGCATGGAAATATCCTGATGTTAAAATCTTTGGACAGAATACATTCTCTAGTTTCGTTAAACCTACTATGGTTAATTTTAACACAACAGAAAATTCACTTAATATTTTAAATACTTCAAATACAAATTATGATATATCTAGCACCGAATCTGTAAAACTAACTGCTAACGCAAACTTAGTTTATGGCAAAATGGATTTTGTAAATTTTGTTATTGGATCCGAAATTATTTCAGCAAGCCTTGATGCTGGTGAATGGAGTGCTATTTGGAAACCTACAGAACTAAACAGGTCATTCGAAATAATAGCAAAAGCTAGCGGAGAAGGTTTTACAGAGGAAGATTCCAAAACAATTAACATTAATTGCACTGGCAGTGGATGTGGGAATACGCCACCTGAAATTTCATTTATTCTGCCTAACACAGACATTGAAGCTCAATCAACATTCAGTCAGATTCCTATTAAAATTGAGGCAACTGACTCAGACGGTAGTGTATCAAGTGTTATCTTTGAAATTGATGGAAAAACTTATTCAACTAACTTAACTGGATCATACTATATAGGATCATTCATCCCAACAAGTTATAAAACTTACACTATCAAAGCTACTGTTATTGACGATGCCCTACTAGAAACATCTGTGAGTAAAGATTATACTGTTAGACCACCTAGCAACTACACTGATATTCCTGAATGGGTAATAGGTGGATATTATTCGCTAACCAAATCTAATAGTATTCAACCTAATCTAAAATTAAATAGTTTAGTTAACTCAAAATTTAACCTTATAATTCTTGACAATGCAGACTTTAGCTCTGCTAATAATGTAAACTTTGATATTTCTGCTGGTCCATATCAGAACAACAAAACAGAATTAAAAAATGACATAAAGAATTTACAAGACAAAAATATACCTATATTGTTATCACTAACTGATAATTCCGAATTTTTAAACTTATCAGACCAAACTAATCTTAACAATTATGTAAATTCAATTATAAACATTATTACTGAATATAGCTTAGATGGAATTGATATTAATTTCAGCAATATATATGAAAAATACTCATTTCCAACAAGCTCATGGAATGAACAAGATATAACCAATGCTATACTTAAAAATTTCATCACTGCAATAAAACAAATAGAGCTAGGCTTGGGAGCTGATTTAATAATATGTTTTTCTTCTAATCCTAATCACATTCAAGCAGGATTCAATAAATACACAGCTGGTTATGGAGCTGCACTTATTGTATTAGAAAATCTTAAATCTAATATCGATTTAATCAACCTAAATATATACAATTCAGAAAATCAAAAGGCTTTAAACAACATTTCTTATTCAAATGGAACGTCAGACTACCTATTATCAATGTCTGACATGATACTAAGTGGATTCAACACAAGTACAGGTTTGGCTTTCAATAAATTTGAAGAATCAAAATTTATACTAGGAGTAAGTGCTACTAATAGCATTGTAAACAATGGCTATATCGACCATTCTCTTGTAACGGAAGCTATAAAGTATATAGAAAATGCTGCAAGTTATAACACTAGTACAAACCCTGATATTAATTATAGACTTTCAAGACAAGATTTCAATAACATCAGAGGTATTGGTATTTACGACATAAACAATGATGCTAACAATTCATATATTCATTCTGAAAAATATTATGAATACAGGTATGGAATTAACGACACTGAAGCTCCTATTATTGAAGTTTTCAGCATACCAAGTTCAACAACATCAAGTCAAATAAATATACTAGCAAAAGCAAAAGATAACATTGCTATCACCCACTATATCATAACTGAAAACAATACAACACCAGACTTGTCTGATCCAAATTGGCAAACTACTATACCAACAAATTACACATTAGCTAATTTGGGTATATTTGATTTATATTTTTGGGCTAAAGATGAGGCTGAAAATATTAGTAACTATGCCACAGCCAAAGTAAATTACGAGCAAGAAGATAACGAAAGTCCTACTATAGAATTACTTCAATTTCTTTCAATAACAAACGAAGGAACTGTTAGCTTCAGAATAGTCGTTACTGACAATGTTGGAGTAACAGGATATCTATTAAAGATAGATGATAATAGCTCACCTACCTCATCTGATGATTGGAAAAATTCTGTCAATGATATTAACACATACACTTTTACAGGTTATGGTAGCTACAATCTCTACTTCCACTTTAAAGATGCAAAAGATAACACTTCTGTTCAACTTGTTAATGTGAGTTACACAGACAGCGAAAATCCTGTATTTAACAATCTAACAGCAGATCGAGACCCTAATATTAGCAACAAATATAATTTGAATTATAATCCTACAGATAATGTTGGAATTGATAAATACATTATAAAGATAAATGATTCAAACAAACCAGATTCGAATGATCCTAATTGGACACAAACTAAACCTACTAGTTATTCTTTTACCAACTACAACACCTACACTCTAAGTATATGGGTAATGGATAAAGAAGAAAATTATGCTAGTCAAAGTATAAATATCAATTTCAATGATATAACCGAGCCTACTGTTTCCACATTCACGAATACAAATATTTCAAAACTAGGTTTGGCTTCCTTAAGCATAGATGCATCAGATGATAGTAATATAATTAGTGGTTACTTATTAAATCTTAACACTACCCAGAAACCTCTCGAATCTGATACTCGTTGGACTACGAACAAACCTTCGGAAATACAATTACCATTTTTCGGAGAATTCGATCTTTACTTATGGGTTAAAGATAAAGAAGGTAACATGACTAGTTCTAATATAAAACTGAATTATACAGATGTCTATGCACCTTCAATTACCGAATTTTCAGCACCTGTAATTTCAAACAATAAAAATGTTCCTATTACTATAAAAACAGATGATAATGACATAAAAGCATACTTCATAAGTGAAGATCAAACAACACCGACAACAAACAGCAAATGGTTATTAACTAAACCAACTGAAATAAGCTTAACAAAATTAAACACAAATGTTTTTTATCTATGGCTAATAGATGAGGCAAATAATATAAGTCAACCAGAATCTATATCAGTGGATTTCCTTGATATAGATCCACCTACAATACATTTATTCAGCTCCGTTGCAAACACATCTATTGCTGAGGTAGACCTAAATATTGTTGCAAGTGATAATTTCATGATTGACGGATATTATATAAGTGAATCTTCAAATCAACCAAATTCATTTACAACGTGGCTGACTGCAAAACCAGAAAAATACACATTAACAAATCCTAGTACGACTCTATACTTATGGATTAAAGATACAAATGGCAATATCAGCCAGCCTAAATCTTTTACTATTGTATTTGGAGATACTCAAAAACCAGTAATTACTAATTTTTCTATCCCAACAACTACAAACAACCCTACAATACAAGTGGACATAGACGGGAATGACGACACTGGTATAACTGGTTACTTTTTAAGTACTAGCAATACTACACCTCTATCAAATACTGATGGATGGACTTTCCCTAAACCCACAACCTATTATCTTTCTGACTTGGGAATTCAGAATATTTACTTATGGGTGAAGGATGCTTCAGGTAATATTTCGGATTTGAGCTCTGCCCAAACTGATTTTTCAGACAATGAAGCTCCAATAATTTCGAAGTTTGATTTTGTTAGTGAAACTGATAATAATATCCTAGCTCTTGACATTAGTGCAAATGATAACAATTCAATTTCAGGATACTATATTAGCTTTAGTTCCACAACACCTGATATTTCAAGTTCAGGATGGAATTTAATCGCACCTACAAACATAGTATTACCATCATTAGGAATACACGACATCTATCTTTGGGTAAAAGATGAAAGTAATAATATCAGTAATCCGATGACAGGACAGGTTAATTATAAAGATAATACTCCACCTAAGATTAAATTATTTAATGTTCCATCTTTCACTGAATTTGCAAAAATTCAAATCGAAATAAAAAGTGACGATCAAGATATAAAAGGATATTATATTAGTCTTGATCCGACTACCCCAACAAGTTCTAGTTCTTGGTTAGCAACAGCTCCAACTGAGTTTACATTAACAGATTTAAAAACTTATACTCTATATGCATGGATTATTGACAACAATAACAATATCAGTAATGTTAATAGCAAGCAAGTAACATATATAGACCAAAAACCACCAATAAATACAAAATTATCAGGTACTATCGATAATAATAATGGTATAATTAGTCTGGATATAGAATACACCGACAATCATGGAGTTGCAAGATATATGTTAAAGGATTCTGATAGTACACCTACATTATTCTCTCCCGAATGGACTATCAATCCAACAACTACCTATCTTCTAAATACTTACCAAGAAATAACTCTTTATTCTTGGGCTATTGATATAAATGGAAATATAAGTGATATGACACAATTAAAATTTATATATGAAGATAAAATCAAACCTACAATTCAGAAATTTGATGGTCCGAGTATAAGTGGAGAAAAAACAATAAGCATAGAAATAAGTGCAAGCGATAATCATTCAAATATCAGATATTATATGCAAGAAGGAGATGCAAATCCAGACTTCAACAGTGTAGTATGGCTAAACTCTCCTCCTACTAATTTTACTTTTAATAAATTGGGACAATCAAAATTAAAACTATGGGTTATTGATGATAATAATAATATAAGCTTACCAGCTGAATATACAACTAGTTTTAATGATGTAACTCCACCAACTATTACAAAGTTCACAACTCCTAATTCTTCGGTTGCAGATCCTCTTATTCAATTAGATATCGCAACTGAAGATAATTTCGAAGTATCAGATTATTATTTAAGCGAGGATCAATCTACCAATCCTTCACTGATAGCTAGTTCTGATTGGTTAGGTGTAAAACCGAACAATTATAATTTAGTTAATCAAGGACAAACGACAGTATACTTGTGGGTAAAGGACAAAGCAGGAAATATTAGTTCTAGAAGTGAAATTAACCTTGAATATTTCCCTACAGGAAGTATGAAAATCACTAATTTCACAACAAATGCATCTAGCAACATACCAACTATAGATATAGATATTTCAACAACAGGAGTTGTAGATTCTTATCTATTATCAGAGTCCTCTACACTACCATCTAGTGGTTGGGTTAATTCTAGACCTCTTACATACACCTTTAATAGCGCAGGGAACAAGACATTATATCTATGGATCAAAAATAGTGTTGAAACAATTTCAACACCTTCTAGTTTGAATGTTAATGTAGAGGATATCGAAGATCCAGAAATAATTAGTTTTAATTTACCAGAAGCTAGCTTCGATTCGAATATCTCATTTGATATAGAACTAAGGGACAACTTCAATGACATATCCTACATACTAAATGAATCAAGTATAAAACCATCATTAAGTGATAGTTGGACTCCCTACAATCAATCCAACAAGCAAATAAATCTAAATTTATCTACGGATAAAACTTACACATATTATTTATGGGTGAATGATGGTTCTGGAAATATTGTAAGTATAAACAAATCAATAACAAAAGGAAATTCTTTTAAGATTATAGTAAACAAAGTCACTACAACAAAATCGCAATATCTAAACGAACATCCAGAAATAATAATTGAAGCAACTAGCAATGAAAACATAACAAGTATAGTTGTATCAGATGAGGAAGGAAATGAAGATATAGTAAATATTACAGCTGCAACTTCTATTACATACCAATACATAGATAATAAACTTCCTAAAAAAGGAAGTACCAATTTTGTAAGAAAAATAAAGGCAATGGGTATTAATGGTAATATTTCAAATGAAGTTTCAGTACAATATAACTTCATATCAACTACAAAACCTAAAATAAAGAATGTAACAATAGTCGAATCGGGAGATTCTTATAATATAGACTTTGATATAGAATCATTTAGTAGTACTAATGTGAATCATTACTTAATTAATATAAACAATCAAACTCTTGACCCAAAAGAATACAATAATTATATTAACGGAGGTAATTTGTTAACAGATCAGGTAACTACAAAATTAAATCTCATTGATGGAGAAAACACGATATCCATATATGTATATGATAATTATAACAATATATCTGATGTATTTTCAACAAAAATAACTACAAGTATAGACAATAGCTTTAGTATCAAAAGCCTTACTCCTGATTCTAACAATGATAGTCAGGTAATATCATGGTATGAAGTTATAATCGAACATACCAGTCCAAATGAGTTTGAATATATAATCAATGAAGATAACATTCAACCTGAAACCAATGATTCAGAATGGAGAAAAATACCTAGTAATAATAGAATATTTAAATATGGAGATTTTAACGGATTAAGAACATATTACTTATGGGTAAAAGGAATTGATAACACTATCAAAAAACACTCATTTGACCAAAACAAAAGATTTTTTTCAGATTCTACAACCAAGCTTTTCTTAAACAAGCTTAGTAGAAATATTACTGAATTAAATTTTGATATCTCAAACAATAGTTATAGCACAATAATATGTAGCTATATTAGCAGCTCAAAAACGGCTCCATACATACCAAGTTTCGATCCTCAGGAAGATAATACGGAAGGATGGTATGAAGGACTTGTAACATCAATAAAAACTGATAAAACTTCAGCTCTGAATTATTATGTTTGGGCATTCAACAGGGAAGGGGAAATATCTGATATGCTAACAATTCCAGTTGATTTAACAGACAACCAAAAACCAACAATTAATATAGATAATAATATCGTATTGAATAATCAAGATATTACATTTACTGTCAATATCGAAGATAATTACATTATTGAATCATATACAATTTCTGCTTATGGTTTTGATGACACAAATCCATATAAGTTTGAACTAGACAGATTTGTCCAATCACATACAGCAAAACACAATCTAATCCTCAACCCTCTTGTTAATAGTATTTTTATCTCAGCTAAAGACAAAGCAGGCAATATTGAGAATTTCAGCTATTCTTTAAAACAAGTAGATAATATTGCACCTACAATTAATGTTTTTGATGCTGTGTATCCATCACCAACGATAAATATTCCTTTAACAATTGAAGCTTTTGATTATTCTGGGATTAAATCTTATTACTTGAGTACAGATAATACTACTCCAAGTGGAGGAGAACTATCTTGGACTACAACCAAACCAGAATCAATAAAGGCAAATACAACAGATGAATTCTACGCTTATCTATGGGTGCAAGATTTAAATAATAATATAAGTAATCGACATTCACTAAAACTTAAATATGAAGACAACACTCCGCCTGTAATAACAAAATTTGATGCTAACATCAATCCTTACAAGGATTTTTCGGCTATTCTCAACCTTGAATATACAGACAAAGAAAGCGTGGAATATTACTATATATCAGAAGATGAAACTACACCTGACCCCTATTCGCAGAATTGGGAAAAAAGTTTAAGTTTGGAATACAGTCTGAAGAAATACGGAGTAACAAATATTTATATTTGGCTTAAAGATTTCCACGGCAATATTTCGAATAGAGCTGATGCTACAGTAAAATATCTCGAAAAAATTGCACCTATTATTACAGTATTCAACGTAAATAAATCAAGTAAAGAAAAAGAATTGCTGCTCGACATAACAGTTCAAGAGAACGATCATATCCAGGCATATTATATTGCACAAGGAATAGTAGATCTTCCTAATGATGCTGTTTGGCTTTCAACAAAACCATTAATATACACCATTAAAGAGTATGGTGATATAAAACTTAAATTATGGGTAAGAGATCAATCTGGTAATATTTCTATTGGTAAAGAAGTTTCAACAAATATAACAGATACTGAAAAGCCTAAAATTGTTAGATTTTACTCCCCTCCAATAAATGAAAGTGGTATTGCAGAACTTGATATTCTGGCAACTGATAATGATGATATCAAATCATACTATATTAGTACAAGCAACACAATACCTTCAAATGCAATTTGGGAGGAAAATAAGCCCACAAATCACAGTTTTACATCGCTAGGAGTTAACACATTATACTTATGGGTTAAAGACTTATCTGGAAATATTTCAGACCTTAGTAGTATCCAAATTACATTTGAAGACAAAAAAGGTCCAGTTATTACTAATTTGACACATAATTATATCAGTAATACAAGCTACAGTGTAAGTTTTGATGTTAATGATAATTTTGATACAAATATCAATAATTTTATAATAAGTTTGGATGGAAATACCCCTCTATCAAATGATTCTAGATGGACTGCAACCAAACCTGATAAAATAAACTTTACAGAGATTGGGGAAACTTTCTATTATATTTGGGCAAAAGATAATTCTGATAATATCAGTGCTACAATATTTTCAAAAATAAATGTTAAGGATACAGAAAAACCTATTGTTGAAAATTTCACAATCGCCAGACAAATAGACAATTACAATATCGAGATTGAATTTGATATTACAGATAATTTTTCGACAGAGGGTATAGAATATTATCTAGCTGAGAGTAGTACACTTCCAGAGAATGCCGCTTGGTTGAAATCAAAACCTTCGAAATATTATACAACAACTCAGGGTAAATTTTATTTATACATATGGGCAAAAGATAATTCTGATAACCTAAGTGTTGTAAAAATTACAGAAGGACAAATATTTGATATCACAAAACCTGTGATTAAGAATTTCAATGCAACTCCTATCACATACAATGGTAATGTAAATTTAGACATTTCTGTTGAAGACAACGTAATTAGCGAAGATTTAGTCTACCTACTATCAGTAGATGAAAATGCAAATACTAATTCAGCTACTTGGCTAAATAATATTCCATCTTCATACAATACTAAAAAACTTGGATCTAATAGATTATTTTTATGGTCAAAGGATCCAAGTAACAATATTAGTGATAAGGAACTTGCTGAATTTATTTTCATAGACAACGAAAAGCCTAATATCAATAAATTTGAAACTTCTCCAACAGCAAATAATAATGATGTTTCATATAAAATCTCCGCTAATGATAAAATTACAGAGACAAGTAAACTACAGTATTTGTGTACGGATGATAACACAACTCCACACAAAGATGATCCTAGTTGGTCTACTAGTAACGAGGGAAATTATACCATATCTGGCTCTATAGAAATTACATTGTACGCATTTGTAAAAGATGAAACTGGAAATATCAGTAATCCATCATCTACAAAAGTTTCCATAAATGATGGAATAGCGCCAGTCATTACAAAATTTGAATCTGTATCAGAGTCCGAGCTTGAATTAATTTCATTAGACATTGAAGTTACAGATCAACAATCCGTAATCATGTATTATATATCTGAACAGAATCTTAAACCGAGTAATTCTGACCCAGCATGGCTTAATACTAAACCTACAGAATTTACTCTATCTAAATTTGGAATCAATTCAATATATTTATGGACTATGGATAATTCTTTAAATATTAGTAATTATGCAAGCATCGATGTTAAATTAAAAGACATTGAAGCTCCAACAATTAATAGTGTAAATAGTCCAAGCACTGTCAATAATCCAAGTTTTGATATCGTAATAGATGCTACAGACAATAATACTGATGGAGATATCTATTATTTAGTTCAAGATGTTTCAGATGCTCCAGCTAATGATGATCCTAATTGGAGGAAGACTTCTACTTATAATTTTAAAATGACAGGAAGTGGAAACCAAACTCTATATGTCTATGCTATGGATGAACAGAATAATATTAGTTCTGCTGTACTAAAATCAGTTTTTGTTCCAGATACAGATCCTCCGATTATTTCATCAGTAGTTATGGCTTTTATATACCAAGGTAAAGATGTACCTATAACTATTAACGCCTCCGACAACTACAATAGATTGGAATATTATTTATCTGAGGATAATTCGACTCCTGATGAAAATTCTAGTTGGCTTAGCACAGAACCTTCAAGCTTTGTTTTTTCAAATTTTGGCAAAAACACAGTATATGTCTGGGTAAGAGATTTGTCTGGTAATATAAGCAATATGAAATATTCACAAGTTGACATACTTGATAATGAGAAACCAGTCTTAAAATCATTTACATGCGATGCTCAAACAAGTAGTTCAAATGTTAATCTATCAATTGAAGCATCAGATAATGATTACATTTATGCTTATTATATATCTGAATCTGATTTTGAACCTGACTTGAATTCAAATAATTGGCTGTTTGAATCTCCTAACAGTTACCAACTTAAGAAATTTGGAGAATCAACTTTATATTTATGGGTTAGAGATAAAGCTGGCTTGACAGATGGACCACTTCAAGCAACAACAACTTATGAGGATAAAAACGCTCCAGAAATTTCATTATTCGAAGCGGTGAGTTTCACAATCGAACCAGAAATAGATTTAACAATATCTGCAAGTGATGATTTCAAACTTAATGCATATTTTATAAGTCTGTCTGAAGAAACTCCAAAAATAGAAGATGCAAATTGGAGTGTCGTTAAACCAACAAAATACTTTTTCGAAAATAAGGGTAGACATATTATTTATCTATGGGTGAAGGATGATGCTGGAAATATCAGCGAAAGAAAATCTATTCAGGTAGACTATGGAAGTAGTACCTCTGTAGAAAAAATCGAGAAGGATTTTGAAATTTTCCCAAATCCTGCTAATGACCACATCTACGTTAAATCTGAGATTAACTCAGAATATGCAATTATTGGTGTTTCAGGAAACATAATAAAAACAGGGGAAATACGTCAAGGTAACAATAAATTAAACATACAGAAATTGGCCCAAGGTATATATTTCATAAGAATAAAAGAGGATAAAAATTACAAGTATAAGAAATTCATAAAAAACTAAATAGCAAATAAAAAGTGGGTATTTAAATTTAAATACCCACTTTCTTTTATCAAAAGAATAAATATAAGACTAATCTTCTGAAAAATGTTTTAACATTCTTCTATATGTAGAAAATATTTGTGCTCTCGAAACACATCCACAATATTTCCCCTCTTTCAATACTACCATATTGAATTTATCAGAATACTGATATTTTCTTGCTACATCAGCCATTGATTCATCATGCTGAATAACAACTGATGGCACAACCATCAAATCTCGAACAAAAACAGTTTGATACTTATCTTGCTGAAACATAATTTCGCGAATATCATCAAGCTTAACCATACCCTGAAAATATTCATCTTTATCTATTACTATAAATAAATTACGCTTAGACTTAGTTATAACATCAACCAAATCTCCCAATGTTTGATCAGCTCTAATAGTACTAAAATTCTTTTCTATCAATCGACTAACTCTCATAAGTGATAATACATTCTTATCCTTATCATGAGTCATTAACTCCTTACGTCGAGCTAACTGAAGGGTATAAACCGAATTGGAAACAAAATATTTTACTGTAGCATAAGCTATAGTAGAGGTAATAATCAATGGTACAAACAACTGATAACCTCCTGAAATATCAGCTATTAAAAACACTCCGGTAAGAGGAGCATGCAAAACTCCAGTAATCATTCCAGCCATACCTACTAAGGCAAAATTACTAACTGGTAAATCTTTTATCCCTAAATGCTGAACAATTTTGGAAAAAAATATCCCCGCATGAACGCCTATGAACAATGCAGGAGCAAATATACCTCCTACTCCACCAGCACAAAAAGTTAGTGAAGTAGCTATGGACTTAAACATCATTACAAGTACTATAGCTGCAATAAATACCCAAAAATTATCCTTAAACGATTCATAAAAAGTATTCTCAAACAAACTTGAAAAATCTCCAGACATCAATTCATTAACAGAATAATATCCTTCACCATAAAGAGAAGGTAGAAAAAACACAAGCAAACCCAAAGACAATCCGCCAATTAGGAGCTTGTTATATGAATTCTTGATCTTATCAAATCTTTCATGCAAATAGACAAATGACTTTGTAAAATAAACTGCCAACAATCCCGTTAAAACACCTAGTAATATATAGAATGGAAGTTCATTTAAAACGAATCCTCTGGTAACATGAAAAGGATACACAACATCCATTCCAAGGAAGAAATAAGAGGTTAAAACTGCTGTACAAGTAGACAATAAAAGAGGTACTAAAGACCACATTGTTAAATCTAACATTATAACCTCCAAAGCGAAAACAATTGCCGCAATAGGCGCCTTGAAAATAGCAGCCATACCCGAAGCACAAGCACAACCTATAAGAAGTGTAATTTGTTTGTAATTCAAATGAAATAAACGACCAATATTCGACCCTAAAGCTGCACCTGTAGCTACAGTTGGCCCCTCTAGTCCCACAGATCCTCCAAAACCAACAGTAAAAGCCGAGGTTATAATGGATGAAAACATATTATGTCGATTTATTTGGCCATTATTACGAGAAATACAATATAAGACATTTGGAATCCCATCACGCACCGGTCGCTTTATTATATACTTTATAAACAATATGGCAATCAATATACCAATCGTAGGATAAATAACATAGAGTATATTCTGATACTTGTCAAATGTATAACTCTGTACTATGGTACTGATTAAATGTGTAGTGTTCCTAATAACTACGGCAGCAATACCTGAGACTACCCCTATTAAAATGGCAACGATGTAAATAAATTGTTTGTCGTTAACATTTTTTAAACGCCATTTTAAAAATCTGACTAATAATGACCTTTTTTTCACTTCTCTCAAAATTAATAATCATTCAATATTTTGACAATCAATAAAATATATTATTTTATTAGAAATTGTGCGCAAAAGTAAGTATTTATTGAAAATATACTAAATAAATATGAAAAAATATTTGACTAAAATTAGGGTTTAAATTCAAACCAAATAACAGATTTAGAAAAATAAGAATTCATAAATTTCTTTAAATGAAACCTGAAGTAAATTACAAATTAAGCTTTTTTAACAGTCTAAACATATTATAAAACTTCACTAAGTCATAAAAAATAAACATAATACAAAGATTAACTCCAGTTTAAGACACACTTTGCCTTTAATGCCCATTAAATCATTTAAACAAATAATCAACAAGTGTACGATTTTTTTTATTATCTCACAACAAACTGATATTCTGAATTTCAAAAACACCAATTAACTTAAAGTTTTATACCCTACAGTATTTTATTTTTTTGTTTGTTAAAAAAATAAAAATAGGATTCAGGACAATAAAATATTATTATATTTGTACCATTAATACTAAAACAGTTCAATTATGGCAAAAGCAAATAACGAAGATGTTAAAAAGAGAATTAAAACTATTACATACGACCTTATTCTAAAACATGGTTTAAAAGGTTTAAATATGATAGAATTAGCTAAACAGTCGGGAGTTGCTAAAGCTACATTATACAAAATAATAGGATCTAAAGAAGATTTAATACACAATATTGCATGCGAGATTTTCGCAAGAAATATAATATGCATTTTTGAACCCGTAAAAACTCACGACGATCCTGTTGTTGCCACAGTTAACTTTATGGATAATTATCTAAATTATGGAATAGCGAGTCAACGAGTTTTACAACAACAAATTTATTTGGAGTACCCTGCTATAGAATCAAGTATTGATGAAAAATACGAATCTGAATTCAACAAAATTGTAAGTGCTTATAAAAATTGGCAAGATAAAGGACTATTAAATAAAGATGTTGATATAGAGTATGCTTTCGAAGCCCTAACTGCAATAAACGAATTTTACGTTTTAAGCAATTATCCTGAAAATGAAGTGATTGAACGCTTAAGATCTGCATTCAAATGCTTTTTTAACGGTATGGGTATAAAAATTTAAGAAAAACTACCATTTGTAGTTTTTTTTAAATATAATTGAACTAATCACACTGATATAGTCCAATAGGTTTCAAACAAAAATAAACTTTAAACTTAAATAAAAATCATTTTTTTACCCTTCAATGAACTGTCTACACACATATAGTTCATAGGGTCTTAAAAACAATTGAAAAAGAAAATAACAATTAAAGTATTAATAATGAGAGGTAGATTAAATATTGCTATTAGCATTCTTTCTGTATTCATGATGTTAATAATTGTATCATGCAAAGAATCAAGCAATGTAAAAACAAAAAAGCTTAGACCTGTAAAATACACACAGATAAATACAGGGAACGAGGGGAACAAAATTCAGTTTCCAGGGGTAATAAGTGAATCACGTGAAGTAAAATTAAGTTTTCTTGTGGGTGGCGCAATTCAAGACCTACGCTACAGAGAAGGTGATTTTGTTAAGAAAGGTACTGTTGTGGCTGTTATCGACCCCGTAGATTACCGTTTCGCATACAATGCAGCACTAGCAGCATTTAACAACGCCGAAGCTGAAATGGAAAGATATGAAAAATTATACAATAAAAAAGGAATCTCAAAAAGCGTATATGACAGAGTAACACGAGAATTCAAAATGGCAAAATCAAATATGGAAGCCAAGAAAAATCAACTTGCTTATACTACTTTAAAAGCTCCCTTTTCTGGATATATCCAAACTAAATTTGTAGAAAAATCAGAAAAGGTTGGAGTTGGTCATCCTATATATACCTTAATTGATACAAAAACACTTAAAGTGAAAGTGGGTTTAAGTGAAAGTGATTTCTTAAATTTTGACAAATTCGAGAATTTCACCTGTTATGCAAATGATAGCATTAAACTAGAATTAAGAAATCAAAAATTAGAACATAAGCCAAATTCAGACAATGTATACCTTCTTCAATTTACATGCGATAATTTGGAGGATAAAATAGCAGCAGGAATGTCATGTGAAGTATTTGCAACTAAAGCTTCAAACAATAGCGAAATCAGACTCCCTATTTGCTCTATACTGTCTGAGAACAAAGAAAAATATGTTTGGGTTATATCAAATGAAGAAACCGTCAAGAAAGTAAAAGTTGAAATCACTGGTACATTTAACAAAGGTGTATATGTTAAATCATCATCACTAAACAACGGCACCAAGGTTGTAACAGGTGGAATCCACAGTTTAGTTGAAGGAGATAAAATAAAACTCCTAAATTCTAGATCCTTAACAAATATCGGCGGAGAATTATGAATATAACTGAATTAGTATTAGAAAAGAAAAAGGTACTCTTATTTGTATTAATTTCTGTTGTTATAGGAGGTTTTGTTGCATTTAGCAGCATGAGTAAACTTGAAGATGCTGAAATCAGCGTTAAAACAGCAGTAGTTGCAACCATGTACCCAGGAGCAAGCCCTCACGAAGTTGAACTGCGAGTTACTCAAGTATTGGAAAATGCTATCCAAGAAATGGATAATATTGATAATATCAGATCAAAATCGAGAGCTGGATATTCTGAGATAACAGTAAACATAAAAAAAAGTGTTAAAAACAAAGAGCTCCCTCAATTATGGGATCTTTTAAGAAGAAAAGTAAACGACTCTGCATCAAAACTTCCAAGAGAAGCAAGAAAACCAATGGTTTTTGACGACTATGGAGATGTTTACGGAATATTTCTTTCTGTTAGTGCTGATGGCTACTCATACGAGGAACTTCAAAAATACTCACGCTACATAAAAAGAGAATTACTTCTTGTAGAAGGAGTTAAGAGAATAAATCTATATGGCGAACAGACGGAATGCTTAAATATAGAATTATCAAATTCAAAATTGGCATACTTAGGAATTCATCCTAATTACATAATCCAAACCATTAACAACCAAAATAATATTGTTGATCCTGGAACAGTAAAAATAAATAAGAATAGAATTAGAATAGCCTCAAATGGCAGCTTCAACAATATTGACGATATTAAAAACCTTTTAATACAAGTTAGAGGTAAGGCTCCAGTAAAACTTTCGGATATAGCTAGCATCAACAAGTCATACTATACTCCATATCGTCAAAAAATGAAATACAACCAAAACAATGCAATTGGTTTGGCTATTTCTATGAAAAGCGGAGGAAATGTAATAAAATTAGGAGAGCGTATCCAATCAAAATTAGATCAGCTGGAAACAAATATTCCTGTTGGAATTAACATAAACAAGGTTTTCTATCAACCAGAAAGGGTAAAAATCGCAATCAACGATTTTATGATAAATCTTATAGAATCAGTGCTAATCGTTGTTGTAGTGCTACTTCTTTCTATGGGCTTACGAGCTGGCTTAATTATAGGATCAGGTCTTATATTTACTATACTAGCAACTTTCATTGCTATGCTAGGACTTGACATTGCCCTTCAAAGGGTTAGCTTATCAGCTATTATTGTTGCAATGGGTATGCTGGTTGACAATTCTATTGTTGTTGCAGATGGTATTCTGATTGATTTAAAAAGAGGTGTAAAACGAAAAGAAGCACTTACAAAAAGTTCAGAACAATTGAAAATGCCATTACTTGGAGCTACTTTAGTTGCAATATTAGCATTCCTACCTATATATCTTTCGCCAGATTCAACAGGTGAATTTTGTGCTAGTTTATTTATGGTTGTAGGTATATCATTATTCTTAAGTTGGATATTCGCCTTAACTCAAACACCTTATTTTTGTGATCTATTCCTAAAAGGTAAAAAATACGAAAAATCAGAAGACGATAATGAAGCTGATTTGTATTCTGGTAAATTTTATGTTACATATCGCAAACTGGTTGAATACTGTCTTAAGCATAAGATCATAACCATCACTTGTACTATTTTATTATTATTTTCTTCGTTCGCAGTATTCAAGAATGTGAAGAAAAACTTTTTCCCAAATCTTGCTTACAACCAATTTATAGTTGAATACATACTTCCTGAAAGTTCTGATATTTCATCGGTAGAAAATGATCTTTCAAACATTTCTGCCTACTTAAAGAAGAACGAAGACGTTATCAATATAACAACAAGTCTAGGAGCCACACCTGCTAGATATACTTTGGTTAGACCATTTGCAAATCCAGCATCAAATTATGGAGAACTGATAGTAGATACGAAGGATTACGAAACTGTTAAATCATTAAGCAAAGAGGTGCAAAAATACTTAATCGAGGCATACCCTCAAGCAAGGGCAAGAGTTCGATTCTATGGACCTATTTCAAATGACTATATGGTTGAAGCTAAATTCTCAGGCCCTGACCCAAAAGTTTTACGAGATATTTCTGAAAAAGCTAAATCAATTATGCGAAGTGAGCCATCTGCACAGATGGAAACAACTAATTGGAAAAACCAAGTAATGGTATGGAATCCTGAATTTTCACAAACCAAATCAAGACAAACAGGAATAACTCGTACAGATGTTGCAAATGGATTATCTGTAGCAACCAATGGATTACCTGTTGGAATATATAACGAGGATGATAAATCTTTACCTATTCTTTTAAAAACTAAAAGTAATCAAATTGAAGATTTAAAGAACACTCCTATTTGGGGGAATCGTGCAAATAGTTTACCGCTAAGCCAAATTGTAGAAGACTTTAATTTAGACAATGAGAATCCTGTAATTCACAGATACAACAGACGTCGTGCAATAATCGTTCAATGTGATCCAGCTGAAGGATTTAAAGCTGCTCACACATTTAAAGCTTTAAAATCAAAAATAGAAAACATCAAACTTCCTGAAGGTTACGATCTTGAATGGTTGGGTGAACATAAAAACAGTAAAGATGCAAATGAGAATATAGGTAAGTTTTTCCCTCTAGCATTTCTACTTATGATTATCATCATCATGATGTTATTCAATAATTTTAGACAACCTATTATCATACTTACAATTCTACCGCTATCATTCATTGGAATTAGCTATGGATTATTGATTACGGGTAAAGCATTTGGATTTATGGCTATTGTTGGAACTCTTGGATTGATTGGGATGATGATTAAAAATGTCGTTGTGCTTCTAGATCAAATTAATATTGAAATCCGGGAAGGAAAATCAGCTTATCTTGCAATTGTGGATTCGGCAATATCTAGAACTAGACCAGTTTTAATGGCATCACTAACAACTATCTTAGGGATGATTCCTTTGATTCCTGACGAATTGTTTGGTGGAATGGCTGTAGCTATAATGTTTGGATTATTCTTTGGATCTATAATTACTTTAATTATTGTTCCTGTATTATACGCAGCATTATACAAAGTGAAAAAAAGCTAAATCAATTTTAAGAATTAATCTCTCTGATGGGATTAATTCTTATTTGACATATAAATCAAAACAATTACCATTGTTTTAAAATTGTATTTTACAAAAAGAAACAAAATGATTAAAAATATATTACTAATAATCTGTTTATTATCTGCATCTCAAATTGGGTACAGTCAAAAGCAAATAAGCCTAGAAGAAGGGAGGAAAATGGCTTTGGAGTATAACAAAAGACTAAAAATAGCTAATGCAATACACCAAAAGTCTATTTCTAACTCAAAGCTAGCATTCACGTATTTTCTTCCATCTATAGATATTGCTGGAGAATATAACTACTATACTGGAATGGATGACATTAGCATTAATGGTTTTTTCTTACCAACTGCAAACTCATTGGAAGAAGCGAAAGCTGCCAAATATTCAGGACAAAGTGATGTATATTTCCCTGGCATAAATCTTAAACTAGATGATATAAAATATCACACAGCGAACATAAGTCTCGGACAGGCAATATATATGGGTGGGAAAATTAGAAATACATACAAAGCTTCGAAAACTGCTATTACAATTTCGGAATACAATATCAGCTTAAACGAAAATCAGGTGGTTTACAAAACAGACACAGACTACTGGAATTTGGTTTCAATGAACGAACGAGTAAAAGTTGCAGAAAGATATGTTAGTTTACTTACCAACCTAGTAAAGGACTTGAATAATGCTTATGAGCTTGAAATAAAAACAAAAAATGAATTACTAAAAGCTCAAGTTCAACTAAATAATGCTGAGCTAAATTTGTTTAAACTAAAAAATGCAAAAGTTTTAAGCAGAATGAGCCTAAATCAAACATTAGGAATTGATTTAAATACAGAGATTATTCTAACAGATACTGTTATTAAAGTTGATGAATTGAGAGTTGAGAATGACTTTCTATCCAAAGCGTTAAGCGAAAGGAAAGAATTAAAAATATTAGAATCTCAACTTGCAATAAAAGAATTGGAGTTAAAAAATATCAAAGCTGACTATCTTCCAAAAATCACGGCTGGTGCAGCTTACACCTATTCAGGCAAAATTGATGGTCTAACTACAGACGACAGTAATCTTATTGCAGGAAAAATAAGCGTAAACATGCCCATTTTCCATTGGAAGGAGAAAAAGCATAAGGTAAAAGTAAAAGAATTTGAAAATCTTGAGGCTCAAATCGAACTTGAAGAAAGCAAAGATTTCATAAGACTAGAAGTACAACAATCGTACTTCAAACTTCAAGAATCATTCAAACAACTAGAACTATCGCAAAAAGCAATGGAACAAGCCCAAGAAAATTTAGATATAACTAAAACTGGATTTTACGAAGGACTTGTAAGCACAACCGAGTATCTTGATGCACAAGCTTTCTGGCAAAATGCTTCTACAGAGCTTGTAGTTTCTAAAATTAACTGCAAGTTAGCGAATATAAAATACTCAATCAGTATGGGTGAAGATTTGATTGAAAATAAAAATAATCAATAGATTATAAAAAAGATACCCTGTGTAACAAAAAAAGCAGCAAAACTGCTGCTTTAATTTTGTGTAGATCGACCGACAGACCATTCGTGTAGGATAAGTTTAATTTTTTAAACTGAATGGTTTGTTGGTTTTTTTTGCTAATTTCTGAAATAAATTTATCAATAAAAAATACATTAATAAACCTTTTATTATACTAGTGATAGAAATACTCCACCAAACACCATCTAATTCCAAGAACGTATAATAACCCAAGACATATGCAATAGGTATTCTAAGACTTGTTATACTTACACTTACAATTGCAGGTGTATCGGTTTTACCCATTCCATTATATACTCCTGCACAAATCATTTCGGTAAACATAAATATTTGTGAAATAGCAATAATTTTCAAATACGCCCCTCCCATCATTACACTTTCCTTCTCAGAAATAAAAATAGTAAAAATATCTTCAGAGAATATCCAAAGTACAATTCCAGAAACAACACCCAAAATCCATGACATCTTAATAGAAGAATTAAAAATATATTTTATTCTCTCAGGCTTATCTGCGCCCCAACTATGACCTGTCATAATACTTGTAGCCTGCATCAAACCAGCGATTATCATAAAGAGAATTGCCTCTATTTGAACTCCTATTTTTTGTACTGCTAAAGCATTAGCTCCCCAGTTAGCCATAATCCGTGCAAGAAATATATAAATTACAGAAAAAGCCAAACGCTGAACAGCCGAAGGCGCACCTATTCTAACTATTTCTTTAAAATAGAAATATGAACTCTTTAGCCTTCCCAAAACAACTTGATTCCTTTTGAGAAATAAATATATAAAATATAAAATACTCAGAAATCTAGCTATAATACTAGCCCAAGCAGCACCTTTGGTACCCATATCAAACACGTGGATTAACAAGGGGTCAAATACGATATTAGCAATAGTCCCAATTGCACTCGCCTTAAATGATAATTTAGTCAAACCATATCCATTAAAAATAGCAACAAAACAAAGATTTGTAAAACTTAAAATAACTCCCAGACTGCTAATTTCTAAATATTGAGAACATAGGTAATTTACCTCTTGATTCTTAAGCTTAAAAAAATTGACTAAACTTTCTGAATTAAAATAAAAAATAGCTGATAATATAACCGATAGTATAATGATGGAAAATATTCCATTTGTTGCAATATCAGCAGCTTTCTTAAAGTTCCGTTCACCTACAGCATGCGAAGTTTTTATATTTATACCTACTGTTATTATAGATGATATAGCCCAAGCCAAATGCAAATAAAAACCAGCAGTACCAACAGCAGCTACCGCATCACTACTAATCATACCTACCCAAAGCATATCCGTCAGATTATAGGTTGTTTGCAGTATATATGCACCGATTAGAGGTAGTGCCATTTTTATTAATTGAACGTAGTAGTATTTCTCTCTTAATCTCATTCTAAATTTTTTAAATCCAGTTCAAACTAAATGCTTTTTTATCTTTTAATCAAATAAGAAACATCACACAATACCTGAATCACATATATAGACGATCAAAATAAAATAGCTTTTAATTTTATGTTAATTTATTTTATTAACATAAAACAATCCATTAACTATAATTACACTAGGAATAACTAACATACCATGATAAATAAATCGGTGTATCTAAACCTAAAATTTTAGAAAAATAAAGATAAAACTACCAATATTGAAAAAAATCATTTAAGTCTATTTGTAATAAAAAATGCAATTATTATTTTTATATTTTAGTTGGAAAAAAATTTAAAAGACAAATAATGAGCAAGAAAAAAGGTCGTGTGAACATAGTGTATTCTACAAACCCAGATTATGACTACGAATACGAACAAGAAGAACAAGAAGAAACACTTGAACCTTCCAAACAAAAATTATACGTTGGTATAGACAAGAAACAAAGAAAAGGGAAAACGGTAAGCTTAGTTTCTAATTTTATAGGAAGTGAAGAAGACCTAAAGGAATTAGGTAAAACACTGAAATCGAAATGCGGCGTTGGTGGATCAATCAAAGACGGAGAAATTATAATCCAAGGCGATCATGTAGCTAAAATCATTGAAATCCTCAACAAATTAAATTACAAAACAGTAAAACGAACATAAAATTACAAATTATTAGAATAAAAAACTCATCTCCGAAACGAAGATGAGTTTTTTTTATGTTAATTTAAAATTCAAAATTAAATTTTTGTTAATGCTTTTGCTGTTTCTTTCAATAAAGGCTCAGAAGACAAATCATTACCTGTAGCCTGATTCATCCATTCGTTAGGAGTAAGTCTTCCCTGCTTGAATATTCGACTAACTTCCTTACTAAACGATTTATCTTTCAACTGCATTTCAAGCTGAAATTCTATCAGATTTCCAAAAGCATAATTCGAAAGATATAAAGGACTATTTAACATATGAGAATAAATAGCTAATATTGTTTGATCTTTTACACCGTAAACATCAGCATAGAATTTATTCCAAACTTCTTTAGCCAAATTCATTGTAGCTTGTTTCAATTGTTGCTCATCCGCATTTGGATTCTCATACATCCATCTCCAAACTTTAATATCCAATAATGATACGCCCATAATTTCATAAGCACTCCAGAACAAATCTAATGTTTTAAGCGCCTCAGCTTTTGGTGAATTGGTATTAATATCTAATAATTTTAAATCTCTTTTTTGAAATATAAAAGCCAAAGCTTCAGTAAATGCAGTATTAGGAACACCATTCATCATATAGTAATCAACATCATATAGTGAGATAGTTTGCTCAACATTATGTCCAAATTCATGAACAGCAATATTGTAACCTTTATAATCCATGCCTTTTCCTGAAATCCTAGTTCTTAGATGCGCAACATCACCTTTCATACTTGCTCCCCATGCATGTCCCGAACCTCTAGCTGGATCAACAACTATCTTATCACATATATATTTAGCTCTATCTTTAGAAAAACCAAGTTTGAGCAGCAAATTTGGTAAATCTGCTTCTAGAGCTTTAGCATTAGGATAAAGCTTCCTGGTCTGAGCATCTAATTTAGATTCATCTAACTCGCTTCTTGATTTAAAACCATCATACCAAATATCAAAAGGAAGTAATTTACGACCCAATCTTTGTTCAATAAGTTTACCCACCTTTTTAGTTAATTCCGATGAAAGAAATTTCTCAAAAATCTTCTCTGTATTTTCTGCAGAAATCTCTTTAGCACCATCGTATTGTCTTTTAATATAATTTATTGAATTAGGATAATATTTATCCATTGCACTATTTGCTTTAAAGTTATCAAGCAAATATTTATATCTTGTATTTGGCTCCGAATTCAAATTTACTTCTTTCCCATTTTTGTAGGTTTTATTTGAATAAGGATCCCAAGTAAACTCTTTACTATTAATAACGTCTTTTGGTATTTCTTGAGAAATAATTCTTTGCATTACTTTATAGATGATTTTCTGTTTTTCAAGACCATCATTCTTGTTAGCATAATTTGCTTTTATTTCATCTCTTAAATTCCAATGAGAAAGCAACACCTTATCCTCCGGGAAAAATCTTTTATTATCCTTATCTGTTAAATACCCAACACAAACATTATAATCTGCAATATACCTATCAGTTGCAGCTGCTACCTCTCCGGCTTTTTGAACGAGATTTACAGGAACTCTAGCTTCAAACATATCTCCTAATCTTGCATAAGCCCATTGTTTGCGACTCCATGATTTAGCTAATTTCTCCTTTTCTTCTAATGAAAATGGTGGAAAGTTTAATGCTACAATAAAAGCAATTTTATTCTTATAAAAATCTTCAATCAAATGAGCTCCAACACTGTAAGATCCAAAATAATTATCAATCTCATGAGTATCGTAATCACTTTGATGGGTAGGTCTTAACAAATCAATGGTAATAGTATTGAAATGACCATTCAGTATTTCCAAATTACGTGAAATTTTAGAGAATACTAGCTCTTTTTCCTTCTCTGATTTGATATATTTCTCAAGACAAAAATTTTTAAACTCCTGAGTTGTTCCATCAGATTTACGCCAAAGCAAGGCACACTGTTCCACTCCTTTTTGAAGCAATTCAGTATCTGTTAATTTATTTTTTTCCTTAATCAATTTAACAGTTTGCAGTACTGTTTGCTTATCAATATTGGACTTTTCTTGCTCGTCACTACTTGGCTTAGTAGTATTGCAAGCAACCAATACAGAAGCTAACAAAAAAAACATTATTTTCTTCATACTTATTAATGGTTTGGTTTAATTTAAGTTTCTAAATTTAAGCATACGGAATAAATTTAACAATAAAAATTACGATCAAATTTTATATAAAAAAAGGGTGAGTTAAAAAAATCAACTCACCCTTTTTTTATACAACACAAGATGTATGTTTTATATCATTTTTACGTGTACATATTCTGTTTCTGTAAACTCATCCACATCACGTGGCACAAACATAAAACCTTTTGCCTTAGCATATGCATATATCTTTGAACCACCAGAACTTTTAATAGGCACAACTTTATTATTTGCATTAAACCTCACAGGAATAATTCCTAATCTATCGTTTTTCTTACGTTTAAAATTAGAGGCAATCTGCATTCTCACAGTAGGTAAGCTGTATTTGTGTCCCATCATTTTATACAACAATGCTTTACCCAGTAACTCAAACTGCACATAAGTTGATGCCGGATTACCAGGAGTTGCTAAAATATATTTACCATGTAAATTTGCAAAAAGTGTATGTTTACCAGGCTTTACAGCAACATTATGAAACCAAATATTAAAACCTATTTCGTCAATAACCTTATCAAGATTAGCCGATTCACTCATAGCTCCGCTACCCGAAATAAATAATATATCAGAAGTTTTAATCATCTTCTTTATACTATTTTTTATAGAATCGAAGGAGTCAGAAACGATTCCGATCAATTCGGCTTGAAGACCCATTTTTTCAAGTTGAGCCGACATTAAAACTGAATTTAAATCTCTCTGCTGCTGATAATTTGGAGTCTTGGAATAATGTATCAATTCACTCCCAATTGACAATATACCAATTTTTGGCCTTCTGTATACTTTTAATTCAGTACAACCCGCACTCGCCAGAATAGCTAAATGATGTACCTTCAATTTTGTTCCTTTTTTCAGAATTAGTTCGTCTTGTGAAAAGTCTTCTGCTTTAAAAGATACTCCATTCTTTTTAGGTTTTCGATCAACTATTATAGTATTTCCCTCTTTAGTAACACAATCTTTACCCACAACTAAATCTGCACCTTTAGGAAGAATATCACCTTTCAACACATGGCAACATTCTTCTTGCTTTATTTGAAAACCAAGAAGATCTTCAGAAGAGATTGAAACAATATTAAGTTTTTTCCCAATTTCATCATTCCTAAACGCATAACCATCAAGGTTTGATTTATTAAAAGCAGGCATATCTGAATCTGCAAAAACATCTTCAGCGAGAATTCTATTTAAACACAAGGATAAATCTTTATATTCTGCATCTAACTTTTTTGCTACATTTTTAACAGTCTTTATTGCCTCATGAAAAGTAATCATATCAAATATTTTCTTGTGTTTTATCTTATATTTTTTGAATCACCAAAAGTGCATAACTCACTTATCTACAACCACAAAAAATATATACATTAAATAATATCTACAAAATACAGCAAGAATAATTGGTATAAACAAAATACTAAGTATTCACATCTATTTTTGTCTATTATCATATCCTTAACCAAAAATGGAACAATTAATTAATAATATTTCCAACTTCTAAAAGTAAGAAAATTAATATACATTATTCTAGATTAGTCAATAAAATAAGCACTTTCAATAGATATTATACAACAGCTTTTATCAAAAAAAACTATCAATCAATTAAATATCAAAATCACAATGCGCATATATATTTTTTTTATATAATTTTGTCTTAAACTAATTCAATTTACTTGTAAATTAGCGCTCGATAAACTTAACACGGCATATATAAATAAAAAAATATGACAGATATAGAAAAAAAACTAAATAAACTCAAAGAAGACAATCATACAGAGGAGCTTATAAATGAATGCAACAGACTTATAAATCAAGAAGATAATTCATATGCTCACTTTTATCTTGGGGAATACTACTACTCGATTAGTGACAACTCAAAAGCCTTAAGTCATTTATTACAAGTAAAAGAAGACAACCCTCTTCACAACAAAGCAATTGTAATGCAAGAAATGATTAAATCAGTCTTTAATTTCTTCAATAAGGATTTATACAATCCTTGAAATAAAAAAACTCATAAAATGAATAAACATTTTATGAGTTTTTTTTATTACTTTTTCAAGTATTTTTTTAGTAAGCCTTTGCAAAAACAACTCTTCGTTTCGAAGGTTTACCAGAATAAATACATACTCCTCCATCTTCTTCTATAGCATCAAAAGGAATACAGCGAATTGTAGCTTTTGTTTCTTGCTTGATTTTTTCTTCGGTTTCTGCTGTTCCATCCCAATGTGCTAGGAAAAACCCACCTTTTGATTCTAACAATTCTTTAAACTGATCATAATCATCAACAATTGTTGTGTTTTCAGATCTAAAATCAAGAGCTTTTTGGTAAATATTGTCCTGTATTTGATCCAATAAATCTACAACAACACCTTCAATACCATCCATCTGAACTGTTTCTTTAGTCAAGGTATCTCTTCGTGCTAATTCAATAGTACCATTTTCAAGATCTCTTTTTCCAATTGCCATTCTCAAAGGCACACCCTTAAGCTCATATTCAGCGAATTTCCAACCTGGCTTTCTTTGATCATTATCATCAAATTTAACAGATACACCTCTTTTTTTAAGCTCTGCAATAATAGGATCTATTTTTTCTGAAATCTTAGCTAATTCCTCTTCTTTTCTATAAATAGGTACAATTACAACATGAATCGGAGCAAGCTTAGGAGGCAAAACAAGACCTTTATCATCTGAATGCGCCATAACCAAAGCACCCATTAATCGAGTTGAAACTCCCCATGAGGTAGCCCAAACATAGTCTTCTTTTCCTTCTTTATTCGTAAATTTAACATCAAAAGCTTTCGCAAAATTTTGCCCCAGAAAATGAGAAGTCCCAGCCTGAAGTGCTTTACCATCCTGCATTAATGCCTCAATACAATAAGTATCTTTAGCTCCTGCAAATCTTTCCGACTCTGACTTATGACCTTTTAAGACAGGAACTCCTATCCATTTTTCAGCAAAATCCGCATAAATATCAATCATCTGCTTAGTCTCCTCTAAAGCCTCTTGTTCTGTAGCATGAGCAGTATGACCTTCTTGCCACAAAAATTCCGCAGTACGAAGAAACAAGCGTGTTCTCATTTCCCATCTCATAACATTCGCCCATTGATTGCAAAGAATAGGAAGATCTCGATACGACTGAATCCAATTTTTATATGTATTCCAAATAATAGTTTCAGAAGTTGGACGAATAATCAATTCCTCTTCCAATTTTGCTTCAGGGTCTACAATCACGCCTTTCCCATCGGGGTCATTCTTCAATCGGTAATGGGTTACAACTGCACATTCTTTTGCGAATCCATCCACATGATCAGCTTCTTTACTTAAGAATGATTTCGGAATTAATAAAGGAAAATATGCATTTTGATGACCAGTGTCTTTAAACATCTTATCTAAAGCAGCTTGCATCTTCTCCCATATAGCATAGCCATATGGTTTGATAATCATACATCCTCTAACGTCAGAATTCTCAGCTAAATCAGCTTTTAATACAAGCTCATTATACCACTGAGAATAATTCTCTTTTCTACTAGTTAATTCTTTTGCCATTACTATGTATTTGGTATAGTATTTGTGGTTTTTAAACTACATAAATTATTGCACAAAAGTAAAAATTTAATCTAATTAAAAAGCAATTTAGTGACTATTGTATGATTTTTTTTAACACACACAGGATAAAAACACGAAAGACTCATATATAAATGAAAACAAAAAAGAAATTTACTATGCTTTTTTAATGAATTTTTACTTATTTGTAACAGCATTTTACGAAACAGAATTAATACACACCGTCATGAAAGCTTTTTGTCCATTTTTACTTGTCGCAACTGCTCTATTCGCAGCATGTTCGCCATCCTACATGAGCCCTACCGCCTATGTGGACGACATCTACTATTCTCCAAACGAGGATGAAAACATTAAAAACTCCGAAAATGTCCCATACGAAGACGAACAAATCGGAATGCGAAACCAAAACCTAGAAATATCACAACTAAAATTAAAAGAAATTCCTAGCGATACTATCAGGTCAACAATAATCGAAGAAGACCATGGTGAATATCTAGGAGGATTCAATGGTTCGGAACTTGACAAACAAGATGCTGAAAGACTCAGACAAACTTATCCTCAGGGTTTTGGCTACTACAACAATAGTGGACATAATTTAAGCATGTGGCTTGCTGGAGACCCAGACTGGAATGTATACACGGACGGAGAACATTATTGGTGGACACCATCTTGGACCAATTATAACTATTACAATAGTTATAACTTTTCTCCAATGAGATACGGTTTCAATATGTCATACAGATACCCATACAACTACTACAGTCCACATTTAAACAATTGGCATTCTTGGAACAATTGGTTTGACCCATATTATAGCTACGGATATTTTGATCCTTTTTTTCACAACAACTTATACCACTCACATTACGGAGTTTGCTCTGGTTTTGTGTCTTCTAAAAACATAGCAAGAAGAGTCGATTACAGAACCCGGTATTCAAACAGGAATTACGCTTCGTCATATTCATCAAATCAAAAATTCAGATTCACAAACTCAGGTCGTTTATACTTTGGAAACACAAGAAGCAGCAATTCTAGATACTCTGCAAAGCCTAGAAGTTACTATTCAACAAAAAGCAGAAGCTCATACAGCAATGACAGATCAAACTATGCTAGAACAGGCAGAACTAAAAATTACACAAGACCCAAAGCAAACAACAGAGCCACATATAATGGAAGAAGTACAAGATCTACCTATTCTGGAAAAATAAACAGATCAGGAGGAAGTAGAGTAGGAAAATACAATTCATCGAGAAGAGGATCATACTCGAGAGTAAGCCGAAGCTCAACTTATAATCGAAATAAAACCAGCACTAGATCCAATTACAATAGAAGCAGCTCAAGTACCAGTAGGCGATCAAGCGGAACCATTAGTAGAAGTAGTTCCAGTAGAAGCAGCGGATCTACCAGAAGCAGTAGCTCTAGCAGCAGAGGAAGAAGTAGACGATAAACCAAGTTTTTTTTAATTAGCTTCAAAACACATTTTTATGAAAAAAATATTTTTATTATTACTCATATACCTTATTCACTTTAACTCATTCTCTCAAATAATTGAAGATGCGGTTAAATACTCCATAAATGACCACTATGGAAGTGCGAGGGTTTCAGCCATGGGAGGCGCATTCACAGCTCTTGGAGGAGACTATGGATCAATCAGCATTAATCCTGCGGGATTAGGATTATTCAGATCATCAGCATTTAGCTTAACTCCTTCTTTGAAAATTAACAATAGCAGCACTGGTAATTTCGATAAGAATAAATTCAATTTTGGACTATCAAACTTAGGACTAGTACTATGTAATAAATACAGACTGGCAAAAAAAGATGGATTTCAGAGCATAAATTTTTCAATTGGATACAATAAAATAAAAGATTTCAATAGAAATTCTTTTTCTCAAGTAGAAAAATCAAACAATTCACTACTCCATATATACCAAAAAAATGCCGACGGGAATGAAATCCGAAATTTAAATGATAATGAATTCTTTGCATATCAGGTATATTTAATTGATACAATACCTGGGGATTCAAAGTATTTCAGCATACCTTACACACAAACTGAATCACCCAGATTAATGGAGAACATAAAAGAAGAAGGTTATATCTCAGAAATAAACTTTGCCTCCGCAGTAAACATTGGACACAAATTATACATCGGAGCCAGCCTTGGAATTGTGGATGTATATTACAAATCCAAAATCAATTATTCTGAATATTCACAAAAAGGTACTCCTTCTCAGCTAGATAATTTTGTTAAAAGTTCAAAATTAAAAACAACAGGAGTTGGGGTCAACTTCAAACTGGGTATTATATACAAACCTATACAACAAATAAGAATAGGCGCCTCATTGCACACTCCTACAAGATACCGCTTAGAGGATGAGAGCTCGACAAGTTACAATGCTAAATACAGAGAAGAAATAGAGGATGGGAAAGATGAATTTTCAGTGTTCTCAGATATCAATTATTTTAAATATGATTTATCAACTCCTATGAGAATGAATTTTGGAACTGCATTTATTCTAAAGAAGCGATTTATTATAAGTGGTGATATTGAACTACTGGATTATTCATCATCAAGATTTAAAAATGGTGATAATGGTGTAGATTTCTATGGAACTGACGAAAATCCTGACACCAACGACCTAATAAAAGAACATCTAGACAAAGCTTACAATCTAAAATTAGGAGCAGAATTCAAAGCCAACAATCAAATAAGCTTGAGAGCAGGTTATTCAAAATTCGGAACAGCATACAAAAAAAGCATATCCAACATAAACGATGAAATAAATAGATACTCAGCTGGGATCGGTTATCAAGAAAAAAACTTCAATCTAGACATATCTTATGCTCTAAGCATGAAAGAGTATCTTGTACAATATTTTAATCATGGGGATATATATTCACCAATTCTTAAGAATAAAAACAACACACACCTTATTCAAGTCTCACTTGGATTTAAATTTTAATTTTTTTTAACAGCCAAAACAATATGTTTATCAGACCTATAAACTAAACAAGCTTAACTCAACTATAAAATAATTTATATTAATTTTTCAATTTATATTAAAACCACTGACAAAAAAGTACATGCCAAAGATACTTTTACGAATTTGGCATTAACTATTTTTGTAAACTGGGTAATTATAATGTAAATTAGCTATACTATTTTTGATATAAATATCATTATATATTACTTAAATTAAATTTATCAAAATGAAAAAACTATTATTTACCTTAGCAGCAATGCTAGTATTGCTTGTAAATTCACAAGCATCGTGTTACACAATTAACGATTCTCAATTGGATGAACAATTCAGCAAAGCTACAGCTACCGAATTAGTTAATTTTAATATTAATTCAAATGAAGTAGCAGGAATGGGTGATTCTTTTGCTCAAGCTGGTGAAAAAAATGCTATTGTAGCTGCAGTATTAGCATTTTTCCTTGGTGGATTAGGTATTCACCGTTTTTATTTAGGAACTAAAACATTTACAGGTATTGGTTATCTTCTTACATGTTTTGGTATATTCGGTATTGTTCCATTGGTCGACTTCATAGTTATACTTATTAATTCTGGAGATCTCAGTGCATATATTGACAATCCTAAATTCTTTATGTGGTAATACATAAAACCAAATAATTTTGTGTACCGCATTTATAAATGCGGTACTTTTTTTTATTTCATTGGATACAAGGTAAAGACTTGACTAAATAAAACCCAATCGACTAAACATGAAATATTACACACTTACATTTTTTCTAATTATTATAAGCAATATTAATTTATTTAGCCAAAATTATCTTAGCTTAAACCAAAAATTCGAAACACTTCATAACGGATTTAAATCTACTGCCAATACACAATTTTATTACAATATTTCAAAATCTGAACTTATTAGCGTTTATGAGAAACCCGAAAAAATGATTCAGATTAAAAATAACAAAGGAGAACTAAAAATTTATTTTCCTAAAAAAAATTCGGTGGCAATGATTCAAGACAATAGCTTTTCTACTAGCAATGATTTCATTTATTATTTTATCAATAATGAAACGCAGAGTTTGGGACTAGAGAAAGAAGGCTTCACCCTCATCGACTCAAAACAAGAAGGTAAATATGTTGTCCTAACTTGGATGGCTCCTGCTAAAATCAAAATAATATCTACTATAAAAGTTGTATACGATGGAGATAAGCCAATATACTCAGAATACAAAAATGCTAACAACAATGCAATAAAAAAGATATATTACTATAATTACACACGAGAAAAAAACTTTCAAATACCTATGAAAGTAACTGAAATAAGTTATAAAACAAGAACTGATTCAATAATTAAAAGAATGAGTTTTACAGATTTAAAACTAGAATATAAACCAAGTTCTGATTTATTTAATTTTAAAATCCCTGAAGATGCCAAACTTGAAGAAATACCTACTAATAAATAGCATAGTTATAGTCTGGATTACAGTACTGGCTCAGAACACTTTCTCTCAATTAAATAAAGATGATTTACTTTTAATCACAAAACATAAGTGTAAGGATGACTATGGAAAAAGAAAAGAAAGAGCTTATATATTTGCCAACAGATCAGCATTTATTAAATTTAATCCCATCAGTTTAAGCTTTGGAGGACTTATGTACTTCTACCAAAATGTACTATCCCAACAATTTTCGGCTGACTGCTTATATTACCCAACTTGCTCAGACTTCAGCAAACAAGCAATTTCAAAATATGGTCTAATCAAAGGTGTTTTTTTAAGTGCAGACAGACTAACCAGGTGCAACAGAATTGCGGCAACAGGTCTACACCCTCTAAAAATAAATATTGACACAAATCACGCATATGATGGAATAGAATTTTATAATTTTAGAAACAATAAAAACTGCTCGTGCCATCACAAATAATTATCAAACATAGTAAGATATCGATCCTATTCTAATGAAAATTACACAACTGTTATCAATCATTTTTATTCTATGCAATAATGTATATAGTCAAAATAACAAAGAAATTCTATTTCTAGAACATCTAAGTCTTAAAGAAGACCACAAGGAAGCCATCCTATTCGGCAATAGTCTACAATTAAGTCGATTCAACAAACACCAAGTGGATTCAATAAACTATTACAAAGCATGGAGTAAATACTGTTTAAAAGATCTAGAAAATTCAGCAGATGACTTTACAAAAGTAAGTATCCAATCTAGTTTTTATAGTAAATCAAAACTTTTTGCCTCTTACAATCTTGCACATATCTCAGAATATAGAAGAAGTATATCTATACTGAACCAATATAGTCCAGAAACAAACTCTTTGTCAGACATGAAGAACTACATGAAAGCAGGGATTAATCTACTAGAAAAAAAATATGAATCCTTTGATAGTATAATATCAGGAATAAACAAAGACTATTACATATATTCAAAAGAATTGAAAAAAATAAAATCATATAGAATAAGAATGCAGAAGCATAAAGGTCCATCACCTTTTTTAGCAGGTTTATTTTCTGCAATAGTTCCTGGTTCAGGAAAAATATATGCTGGTAAAACTGGAGAAGGTATATCGTCTCTAATATCGGTAGGTGCACTTGGACTTGTAAGTCTAGAAAACTACAACAAACTTGGATTTAACAATTATAGGACAATAATCTTCTCGAGTATATTTTCCATATTCTATATCGGAAATATTTACGGGAGTGTATTCACAGCTAAAATCGTAAACGATGAATTCAACAATGAAATGCAACAAAAAATATTATTTAATATTCATATTCCTCTTCGTAACTTTTTCAACTAAACTCAAAGCCAATAATGCGGAAAAAACTCTACAAAGAGCCGATTCAACTAAACTCAAAGCCAATAATGCGGAAAAAACTCTACAAAGAGCCGACAGTCTTGCTGCGAACGGAATGCTTATTCAAGCCAAAATAGAATATGAAAAGGCTATTTTTTTCTATCCTGAAGATAAAAATATTCAAAAGTATGCACGCCTGAAAAAATCTCAAGTTTATAAAATCGAAGGAGAGTTTGACAAAGCCATAAAATGCTTAAAAAAAATAAACAGTCTAAATTTAAGTTTATCTGAAAAGCATAATATCCATAGCGATATCGCTCTTTGCTATTACTTAAACAACAAGCCACAACTAGCTATATCGGAACTAAAAATCAGTGAATTAATCATAAAAAATGACAGTCTTAGAAAAAGTAATCTACCTCTATTAACATTCTGCTATAACGATTTGAAGGATTGGAAGAATGCGAAAAAATCAAGTATTGAATATATTAAGTCCAAGAATTATTCAATACACAAAACAGATTCTTTACTTAATGAAATGGAAAGGATATATTCTGAAAAGAATCTACCAAAATTTAAATCATTAAAAAAAGCAATTAATTTGTCAAGATTTATACCTGGAGCAGGACAAATATACTGTGGAAAAATAACAGAAGGGTCAATTTGTTTTTTAATTAATGCTTCTTTTCTTGCCTTTGGAGGTGTTCAAATACTTAACAAATATTATATAACAGGTTATACCTATGGATTTGGCATTCTATATAAAACATATACAGGCAATATGAAAAGAACAGAAACAATAGTTAATAAAACAAATAGCCAAAGACATTACAATTTTAACAAAGAAATAATTAATCTATTAATTAGCCTAAAATAATAGATTATATTCACCAACCAAAATACTTGAATAAATTACAGAATGTATGACCAGGTCTGAAACTACTGTAATATCAATTATACCAACATGATAAAACAAACAGCTCAACCAATTTGATATCATTTTTTTGATTTCTATTTATATTATATTAACTTCGCCCTGATTTTTTATTTAACACTAAATTAGCCCTAGTATTCAAAATATTGAGCTAACAAATTGGAAATATAAATTTAAGGAGAAACGCGAAAATCCTTCTTCAAACAGAGTAGCAAAATTTACACTTTTAGTTATGCCAGAAAAACAAGTACAATCAAAAACAACAATGATTTTAGTAAGCTTCTTATTAGGAGGATTAGGTATTCATCGTTTAATGATGGGTTATTCAAACTGGTGGTTAATGCTTATTACAGCAGGAGGATGTGGTATTTGGTCATTAATTGATTTCATCAGAATTATTACTGGAAACATGAAAATGGCTGACGGAAGAGAATTGGTATAATCAACCCTTATGAGATAATTATGATATTTCGCATAATTATCTCATGTTAAAACACAACAATATGAAACTAGAAAACGAAAAATACTGCCAAGAGTGCGGCGAGATAATTAATGCTAAGGCTGAAATTTGCCCAAAATGTGGAGTTCGTCAAGCAGCTGCAGGCATGACTCCAGACCAACAACAAAACCAAAACAAATGGATCACAACTTTGTTACTTTGTTGGTTTTTAGGTGTTTTTGGTGTACATAGATTCTACACAGGACACACCCTAATAGGAGTCTTACAACTAATTACATTTGGTGGTTGTGGTATATGGACCATCATTGACTTAATTGTAATTGCACTAGGAAACTTTAAAGATGCAGAAGGAAGACCAATCAAAAACAACTAGGATTTTACTTTTTGCAAAGGCTTATATTAAAGAAAATTTTATTATAAGCCTATTTATATCCTATTTTCTATTTTCTATTTTTTTAAAACTAGTATTCTCCATTGATATTCTGATCCCATGTCTATGGAAAAGTATTTTTGGGATCGAATGCCCAGGTTGTGGACTTACAAGAGCCTTTATTGCTATAATGCAACTAAAAATCCACCAAGCGATAAAATTAAACCCTTTGATTTTCATTGTAATCCCATCAGTCTTATCATACCTAATATATGATATATTTAAATTTTCTAAAAAGCTCAAACGCTAAAATTACCATAAGAAGAATCAAAATCAAATAAATCTAATACCCCTAAATTATGAAATTCACATCTTTTATATTAACAATATTTATATTCTCCTTAACAGGATGTAATAATAATCCATATCAAAAAGCTAATATTGATGATATAGTAAACAATATCGACCAATACAAAGGCAAACTTATTGAAACCTCAGGAAAAGTATTACATGTATGTGGAGTTGACTTTAAAAAACTAAAACTTCAATCAAAAAATAAAAACATCATAAAAGTAACAGCATTTAACAAACAAGAGATATTTAGCAAAACACTTAACAATAAGGAAATAAAAATCAAAGGTGTTGTTACAGAGCACAAAATAACAGCAGCATACATAAACCAAATGGATTCGCTAAAAACAATCCCGTGCCATGTTGACAACAAAGCCTGCACAGATAAAGAATGGATTAAAAGAAAAAAAGAAGCTGGAGTTGCAGATAAAATATCAGCTTCAGCAATAAAAAGACTTCGTAAAAGAATGGAGAAAACGGGAAAAGATTACGTTTCAGTTGTGAGTATTCAAGCAAAAGAATATTACATAATCAAGGAATAATTAATATTGTGCAAACTAATATTATCAAGATTACAATTTATCATAAATATAGGCAAATATCAAATTGGTTTTATTTTTATTAAACTTTATTTTTCACATAAAATATAGGCTTGTGTCTCCTCTTCAAAAAAAATTAATGGAAATAACAGAATACTAGACAAGAAGAAATATTGGGTTTAATTATATTTAACTCGTAAAAAATTCATATTCAATATTTTTCGTAAATATTTCGAGAATGATAAAAAGATTGTTATTTTTGATGAAAACATTGATTGACTAGACTAAGAAATATAATTCGCATATTATAGAAAAACATCATCAAACTTATGAATTGTATAATAATAGATGACGATAAACTATCAAGAAAAGTTGTTGAAAGTTATATCGAAAGAACTGATTTTTTGAAATTAGAAGCTTCTTATGCAAATGCAATAGAGGCACTTAATAATATTGCCGCAGGCACAAAAGTAGACCTTATATTCCTAGATATTGAAATGCCAGAAATGAGCGGCATGGAGTTTATTAACAGTTTAAATGGTGAACCACAAATCATAATCATTTCTTCAAAGGAACAATATGCACTTGAAGCATTTGAATATAATGTGACTGATTATCTTTTAAAACCTATAGTTTATAGTCGTTTTTTCAAGGCTGTGCAAAAAGCTTTAAGTAGAGAAAAGTCAGAGATTTCTGCTTCTACAGAAAATAACGAAATATTCATCAAAAGTAATTCATCCTTGGTAAGGTTAAATTATGATGACATTCTATGGATTGAAGCTCTTGAAAACTATGTAGTTGTAAATACATACAAAGAGAAACACACTATTCATTTTACGATGAAAGCCATTGAAAGAAAAATGCCAAATAAAAAGTTTTCAAGAATTCACAGGTCTTACATTGTTAATCTAAGTAAAATAGAACAAATTGAAGATAATTCTGTTGTAATTAATGTTGAAAATGGATCTAAGTCTATTCCTATTGGTAAATCATATAGAGACAAACTTATGGGAGATATTAACCTTATGACTCGTTAAAAGTTTTGAATTGCTAATATTTTTTGTGACTTTTACTCCAAAATTATTACAATGATAAACAATAGACAATTATTTCTTCAACATGTGGCAACTCCATCAAAACAACCAATTGCATTGGAGATTGCTCGAGCAGAAAATATATACATGTACACACCCGAAGGTAAAAAATACATCGATTTACCTTCGGGTGTTTCTGTTAGTAATATCGGACATGGTCATCCTCATGTAAAAAAAGCTGTAAAAGAACAAGTAGACAAATTTATGCATTTGATGGTATATGGAGAATTCATTCAATCTCCTCAATCTCAATTTGCTAAACTTTTAACTGATCAATTACCAGAGAATTTAGATTCTGTTTATTTTGTTAATTCAGGTAGTGAAGCTAACGAAGGGGCTATCAAATTAGCTAAAAGATACACTGGTAGATCAGAAATCATTTCGTTTAACAATGCCTACCATGGCAGCACCCATGGAGCTCTAAGTTTGCTAGGAGATGAAAACATGAAGCAGGCCTACAGACCTCTTCTTCCAGATATCAAATTTATTGATTTTAACGAAATAGATCAACTTAACAATATCTCGGACAAGACAGCAGCAGTAATACTAGAGCCTATCCAAAGTGAGGCTGGTTTAATTATTCCTTCCAAAAATTATATTCAGAAATTACGAGAAAAATGCAACCAACATAATGCAATTCTAATTTTTGATGAGGTTCAAATGGGCTTTGGAAGAACAGGAAAACTATTTGCATTTGAACATTTTGATATTAGCCCTGATATTTTATGTTTAGCCAAAGCTATGGGTGGAGGTATGCCAATGGGTGCCTTCGTAGCTAAAAAGGAAATAATGGACAGCTTCAAATCAAATCCTGCGCTAGGTCATATAACTACCTTTGGTGGACATCCTGTTTCTTGTGCTGCAGCAAAAGCATCACTAGAAGTAATAATGGATGAGAAATTAGTAGAAACAGCTGACTATAAAGGCAAATTATTTGTAGACAAAATATGTTCTCACGAATGTGTAAAAACATACCGACAAATTGGTTTGTTTGTTGCTATTGAACTTAAATCTGAAAAAGATTACAACAAAATAATAGAATTAGGCTTTGAGAGAGGACTTATAATGGATCCATTTTTATTTAAACCAAATTGCTTTAGAATAGCACCAGCATTAAATATAACAGAAGAACAAATCAATGAAATATCTGATATTATCATAGACTGCATGAACAAACTGTAGCACAAAAAAAAAGGTTTAGTCAAGCAACTAAACCTTTTTTTTACAATTAAAAAATAAAATTATGCTATAGAATCAATTATTTTCAATTTCTCAGCTAAAGTAAGCAGCATCTCTTTTCCTTTCTTTATCTTATTCTCCATATTTTTAATATACGAACTTGATGAATCGGAACTAGAGAAGAAACCAATATTATTTTCCCAAAGGGCTACATCTGTCTCCAACTGTTTCATTTTATTTGATATTTTATTCCTCTCTACCAACAACTTATCCTCCGCATCTTCCAACTGAACTACAGCATCTATTTTTAATTTAAATTTTTCAAGCTCAGCATTATCCTTATCTAGCTTAAGATTATCATATAATTTATTAATTGCATTTGTATATTTATTCTGAATTCTATCTTTCTCTTTAAATGGAACAAAGCCAATCTGAGACCAACTAGACTGAAATTCTTTTAATTTCTTTATATTCTCATTAGAATCTGATCCCAATTCGAAAGACTCTATTTCCTTAAGGAGTTTAAGTTTTTGATCTAAATTGGTTTCGTAATCTCCCTCTACCCCATCATAGTACTTTGTTCTAGCATCAAAAAACGTATCACAGGCACCTCTAAATCGTTTCCAAACAGATTCGGTTTCCTCTTTTGCCACCGGACCTATATTTTTCCATTGCTTTTGAAGTTGTATCAATTTATTAGTAGTATTTTTCCAATCGGTACTGTTTTTTAACTGTTCTGCCTTTTCACAAAGATTTAATTTCTTAATTAAATTTTCCTTATACTCATCTTTCACAGCTCCATAAAACTCTCTCTTTTCATTGAAAAATTTATCACAGATGTCTCTAAATTCTTTAAATAATCTATTACCTTCTTTATTAGAGATATAACCCGATTCTTTCCACCTATTTTGCAAATCAACAAATTTATCAGTAACCACATTCCATTCTTTGAAATTCTCTAAATTTGAATACTCTATTTCTTTTGCCTCCGAAATCAGGATTCTTTTAAGTTCCAAAATTCTCTTTTTCTCTTTTCTGTACTCTTCGTGGAAATTCTGATATTTCTTATTAATAATCTGAGTTGCAGCCTTAAATCTTTCCCAAATCAGATCCTTCGATTCCCGCGGAACAGAACCAACAGACTTCCATTGTTCATGTAATTTTTGAAGTTCGTTAAATGCTTCTATAATATCCTCTCGTTCGATTAATTCCTCAGCCTTATCACAGAAACTTAACTTTAGTTCTAAATTTTTCTTAAAATCAAAATCCCTTAACTCGTTTGCTATTTTAACGTAATTATAGAATTTTTCAGTATTTCTATTATATTCTTCCCATATTTCTTTGACATTAATTTTAGGAACCATGCCTATTGATTTCCATTTAGTTTGCAATTCTCTAAATTGATTAATCGCCTCACCAACTGAATATTCTGTATTATCAATTAAGCTAGCTATAGATTCGACAATCTGCTTTTTCTTCTCTAAATTTAATTCTTTAGCTTCTTGTATTGATTTAAAATATTGGTCTTTCTTATGTTCTAATTTTTGAAAAAGCTCATCAAAAGAATTATCTAAATCATCTTTTCTGTAATTGAAAAACTCTTCTTTATCGCCATCTGCACAAAATTCCTCTTTTTTCGTTTCTACCTTTTTCCAGTAAATAATTTTATATAAGCGTTTTATCTCTTTTACTTCCTCCAAAAACTCGTAAATAGTCTCTTCTTTATTTATATCAATTAATTTCTTATTCAAATCCTCTTCCGAAAGATTTTCATAGTCAAAACTATTTGGATTAGTAACAGTTTTTTGTTCTTGAGTAGTTTTATCTTCAATATCATTAAGATCTTCTTTTGACAGTTGATCCAAATTTGAAGAATCTTTTAAATTTTCACGCTCGCTGTCATTTACAGCTTTAAATTGCTCATCGTTAGATTTCATTAGTAAAAGGTATTTTCAGATTTAATTCAGACTTATAATATTTTCGCAATAATAATCACAATAATTAAGTTATATACATTATGTCTATTAATTTAATTCAGTAAGCTTTAAATTTTATTACCCCACAATGCTTCTTCACTCATAAAAATACTATTTTATAAATTAGACACATCACGAATTTATGTAATTATGTCAAAATCTCAAAGTAAAATTAAAAAAAGAGTAGAATATATGATCATTGATCCAAATGTATATTAAAATAACATGAACAAATTTATATATGACAATAAACTATATTTATTCAGAGACACTATTAATAAAGAAAACTTAGTCCATGTAAGAATAATAATCGACTGATTAATTAAAATGTAAAAAAAAGCACAAAAAACTTGATCGTTAACAATATTTTAAATAAAAATTAATACAGATTAACTCTGATTTCGATTTGGTTCCGTTATAAATGGTATATTATTTAAACTCTGCCTATTTATTGATTTTAGCATTATAAAAAAGGTTTGTATAGATATAAAAACATCCATACAAACCTTAATCTCATAAATGCAAAACCACTAACTATATTTTTGCTGCAACAACAGATAGCTCTACAAGTAATTCTTCCCTAGCCAAACGTGCTTCAACACATGCTCTTGCTGGTTTTTCAGAGTTCGAAATCCACTCATCCCAAACTTCATTCATTTGAGCAAAGTCTTTCATATCTCGTAAATATATCGTTACAGATAGAATGTGATTTCTATCCGAACCAGCTTTTTGCAATAACTCATCAACTTTCTCTAAAGTTGTAACTGTTTGCTCCTTAATTCCCTTTGTTGAATCTTTAGCAGTTTGTCCACATAAATAAATAGTCTCACCATGTTCAACTATCCGACTCATTCTGTGAGTAGATTCTTGCCTTTTAATTTCAGTCATATATATTTAATTATATCATTTTAGGAAACAAATATATAATATAGTAAAGATTAATACTAATTATAAAAATCAATAAAGCTACATTAAAGATATTAATCCGATAATTTATCAGTTTTCAGAAAATTAAATTTAACATCTTTAATTTATCTTAAGCTTTTTACAAAAATCTAATTTCACACAAATTACATTAAATTCTATACATCAATCTGTTACAACAAACAACACCAATGTTATTTAAGATTAATTATGTTTTTTGCCTAAATCTTTTAACTTTATATAAAGATATTATTTTTAACTAATTCTAATAAATAACAACTAAATTATGGCTAAGAAAAATGTCATTATCATTGGTGCTGCAGGTCGTGATTTTCACAACTTTAACACCTACTATAGAGACAATGCTGAATACAATGTGGTTGCATTCACAGCTGCTCAAATTCCTGATATTGATGGAAGGAAATATCCATCGGAACTTGCAGGTGCATTATACCCTGAAGGCATACCAATCTTTCCCGAAGAAAAATTAACCTGGTTAATAAAAGAACACTGTATTGATGACTGCGTTTTTTCATACTCAGACGTTTCATATAAAAAAGTTATGAGTATTAGTTCTATTGTAAATGCAGCTGGTTCGAATTTCAAACTACTGGGACCTGGAGATACCATGATCAAAAGCCACAAACCTCTAATTGCAGTTGTAGCAACTCGAACTGGATGTGGCAAATCTCAAACATCTCGTAAAGTTATAGAGGAATTAATGGCAAAAGGTCTTAAAGTGATTGCAATCAGACATCCAATGCCTTATGGAGATTTAGCAAAACAGCAGGTTCAAAGATTTGCATGTGTTGAGGATTTAAAAAAACATAATTGTACCATCGAAGAAATGGAAGAATATGAACCACATGTAACCAGAGGCAATGTCATCTATGCTGGTGTCGATTACGAGGCTATTATTCGAGCTGCAGAAGAAGATCCCGATGGTTGTGATGTTATAGTTTGGGATGGAGGGAACAATGATTTCTCATTCTATAAACCAGATTTAACCATAACAGTTGTTGATCCTCATCGTGTTGGCACAGAATTAAATTATTTCCCAGGTGAGGTCAACCTAAGAATGGCGGATATTGTTGTAATTAACAAAATGGATAGTGCAAAACCAAGAGATATTCAAAAGCTTCGAGAGAATATTGCTTGGGCAAATCCAAAGGCAAAAGTGATTGATGGAGCATCTCCGATAAGTGTGGATAATCCAGAAGTAATAAACAATAAAAAAGTACTTATTGTAGAAGATGGCCCTACCCTAACACATGGAGAGATGAAAATAGGAGCAGGAACAATAGCTGCACAAAAATATGGGGCGAAAAAAGACATCGATCCAAGACCATTTTTAGTTGGTAAACTAAAAGAAACATTCGAATTATACCCTAATATTGGAAAAGTATTACCAGCAATGGGGTATTCTGACCAACAATTGAAAGACTTAGAAATGACTATTAATAATTGTGATTGTGAGTCGGTTATCATTGGAACTCCTATTGATTTAAATAGAATTATCAATATTAACAAACCAAATACTAGAGTTTATTATAACTTAGAAGAAATAGGTTATCCTCGTATTTCCCATCTTATCGATGTGTTCATTAACGAACATAATTTACGCGAGAGTATAACTCAACACTAAGATATCTAATTATAAAACTAGGATAGTTATCTATTCTAGTTTTATTTTTTTCGTATAAAGTTGCTAGATTTTATAAGTAACTTATTCAATCTTATGTAGAATCTAATTAATATTTTTTCAATAACACGAGGAAATAGATTCGCTATCTTAAAATAATACTCCCTGCCAAGAAGAAATACAGACGAATACAAAAACACCTTATTTACGATATACACAACCAATGCCCAAGTAACAAGTTTATGTTTAGCAAAAATCAATGGGGAAGTATAAAATATAATGAAGGTAATTATTGCAAGAATAAACAACAGGACTCCAATCTTTCTTTTATTTAACATATTTCAATATTTCTATTTATCTAAAATATTTAAGCTAGACTTGTGTTTGTTGTGATTTAGATTCCTAAAAATACTAATTATTTCTGTTCATATAAGTATCAATTTTACATTTAGTTTTTACATTAACAGTTTTTAACAATCTTCACTTCGCTCCTAATGTGATTTAATAATAGTTAATCGTAAACCTATAAAAATCCAAATTAGGAAATTTAAACATTTGGCTAAAATGCACAATTTAAATATTAAAACATTAACAAAACTAATCATTTATAAAAGCTTTTACTCTTTGGAATGATTTTAATTTAAATAAAAAAAACCAATAACATTTACTATTGATAATCTGACTATTACAAAAACCGATAAATCTGCACTTATTGATTTTAGGATAGTTAGCGTTTTTTGTGATAATTTGATTTTTCATCAGGTATAAATTAAATTTGCATCCATAAAAGAAATAACAACATTTTGTTAAATAAACAGAAAGCTATATGTATTTTTGAAAGATATACAAACTTACAATAGTAAATTTAGTTACAGGTCACAATAATAGGGAATTACGTTAAAATCGTAAGCTGTCCCCGCAGCTGTGAGTTTATTATATCACGTATTTTAAACCACTGTTTTGAACTCCATAAAGAAATGGGAAGGTAATATGTGATTTAAACAAGCCAGAAGACCTGCCTGTAATTTTTTTAAATCTCCTTCGGGTGAAAGGAATATGATTTAATTTATAATTATTTTATTATGTAATAGCTTAATTACAGCTAGATCGTATTTTGTAAAGCATTTGGTTTACGAACAGATATTTAATGCGATATGGTTTAAGCTATAACTAGCTATTCTTCTGCGGAAGAATAAACAGTTCTTGTTTAGTAAAAACAATTACTAAAAGGGTGTTTTGTGCTTACAGTTAATACCAGCAAACAAAAAAGAATAACAAAACTAAATCAATATTGTGAAATGAAAATTAATGATAATTTAAAAGTTAAAAAACGAAATGGAGAAATTGTAGAATTTGATTTATCTAAAATAAAATCTGCAATAGAATCTGCATTTTATGCAGTTAATGAAAATCGATTTGAGTTAATTAACAAATGTATTTTAGATATAGAATCTAATATAATGGGTGCTTCCATTATTGAAGTTGAAGACATTCAGGATTTAGTTGAAAAAAGTCTATTTAAAAATGATTTATTTGAGGTACTAAAAGCTTTCATATTGTACAGAAAACAGCATGAAAGTGTTAGAGACACTAATGGTTTATTTTCTAATTTAAAATTAATAGATAATTATCTTGAAAATAACGATTGGCGAATAAAAGAGTCTGCAAATTCTTCATATTCATTACAAGGTTTAAATCAGCATGTTTCAACAATTATTAGTTCACAATATTGGTTAAACAAAATATATCCAAAAGAGATATGCAATGCACATAGTTCTGGATCTTTTCATATTCACGATTTAGGTTTCTTAAGTGTGTATTGTGTAGGATGGGATTTAGAGGACTTATTACTTAGTGGTTTTCAAGGAGTTTCAGGCAAGCTAGTAAGTAAACCGGCAAAACATTTTAGAACCATATTGGGACAAATTGTAAATTTCTTTTACACAATGCAGGGAGAAGCAGCTGGAGCTCAAGCATTCTCCAACTTCGACACATATCTTGCACCTTTTATCAGATATGACAAACTTGATGAAAGCCAAATAAAACAAGCTCTTCAAGAATTTATGTTTAATGTAAACGTTCCTACAAGAGTTGGATTTCAGACTCCATTTACCAATGTGACGATGGATCTTACAATTCCTGAATTTATGAAAAATCAACAAGTTATCATTGGAGGTGAATTAATGCCTGAATGCTATGGTGATTTTCAAAACGAGATGGATCTTTTCAATAAGTTATTTGCAGAAGTAGTGGAAGAAGGAGATGCTAATGGTAGTGTATTTTCATTTCCCATCCCAACCTACAATATAACTAAGGATTTTAATTGGAACAAAGAAGAATACGAACCTATTTGGAGAATTAGTTCAAAATATGGAATTCCTTATTTCTCTAATTTCGTGAATTCAGATCTTTCTCCTGATGATGTAAGAAGTATGTGTTGTCGATTAAGATTAGATAAAAGGGAATTAGCGCACCGAGGCGGTGGTTTATTTGGTTCAAATCCTTTAACTGGTTCAGTTGGAGTTGTAACAATTAACTTGCCTAGATTAGCATACGAATCAAACACAAAAGAAGAGTTCTATAATGGTTTAGAAAGATTAATGATTTTAGCTAAGAATAGTTTGGAAATAAAAAGAAAAGTGATTGAAAAATTCACGGAAAATGGATTATTTCCATATTCTAAGTTTTATTTGAGACATCTTCGAAAAAAGAACAATAAATTTTGGAAAAATCATTTTTCGACAATTGGACTTGTTGGTATGAATGAGTGTTGTTTAAATTTTATGAATGAAAATTTGGTGTCTGAAAAAGGAAACAAATTCGCTTTAGAAATTTTTGATTTCATGCGCTCTAAATTAGAAGAATTTCAAGAGGAAACAGGAAATATCTACAACCTAGAGGCAACTCCTGCTGAAGGCACTACTTATAGATTAGCACAAATAGACACTAAGGACTATCCAGACATTATTGTTGCAAACGACATTCATTATAGAGAAGGTGCTAAACCTTATTACACAAATTCATCACAATTACCAGTAGGACACACAGACGATATATTCGAAGCTTTGGAATTGCAGGATAATCTGCAAACACAATATACGGGAGGTACTGTTTTTCATACTTTTATTGGTGAAAGTCAACTTACAAACGATGCGGTGAAATTAATCATCAAGAAAATTACAGATAATTACAAACTCCCATATATAACACTGTCGCCAACCTTTAGTATCTGTAAAGAACATGGTTATATATATGGGGAGCATCATATTTGCCCAAGATGTTTAATAGATGGTAAAGAAAATGAATGTGAAGTTTTCTCACGCATTGTAGGATATTTAAGACCAGTGCATCAATGGAATGATGGGAAAAGACAAGAGTTTTCGGATAGAAAATTATTTGATAAACAGATAGTTGGCACAGATAAGAAAAAAGAACTTATTGAATCATAGTAATCATAAAACAAATAAAGCACCAAAAATTTAAGCTTGGTGCTTTATTTCTAATTCTAATATCACTCAGAATGAAAATTTCAGGCTTCATCAAAAATAGTTTTATCGATTATCCAGGTAAGTTATGCAGTGTTATCTTCACACAAGGATGCAATTTAAATTGCGGCTTTTGCCACAACTATGATTTAATACCAAAAAACAATCAAGACAACAACTATCTAGATGAAGCAGATATAATAAACTACTTATCAAAAGCTAACAAATTAATTGATGCAGTCACAATCACAGGAGGCGAAGCTTGCATGCAAAATGATTTAATTGAATTTATTCATAAAATCAAAAATCTAAATTTGTCTATAAAAATTGACACAAATGGATGTAATAGTGAAATGCTTGAAAAATTGATTAACGAAGACTTAATTGACTATATTGCAATGGATATCAAAACAGAACTTAAATTAGATTCTTATAAAGATATCGTTGGAAAAAGATTCAATCAGAAAGATTTGGATAATATCTTAAAGAGCATAAGCATTTTAAAGAAATCAAATTTAGAAACCGAATTTAGAACAACATTGGTAAAAGAAAAACACAGCAAGCAACATGTTGTTAATATAATAAAATATATCTCGGATAAGAACTCAACTTATACTCTTCAAACTTTCTCGAATAAACAAACTCTCTTGAAAGAATATTCATCATACAGCTGCTTCAAGGATGAGGATATAAATGATTTAATATCCTCATACAAAGATTTATTTAAAATGATAAGATACATATAATTAAATCAATCTAACATAAGATAGTATTTCAGAATTCACCACATCTTCGATAATCATAATTAACAAAACGGATTAATCCTTTAAAATAATTAACATATATTTGTAATCATAATTGCTTTTTTTTAATAACCACTAAATAATGATTATGAATAAATTTAAATTACTAGTTCTATTAATGATAGGACTATTTCATCTTAGTTCATGCAAGAAAGAGATAATTAAAACTGAGTTTTCAATTATTCCAACCCCAACCAAACTTGAAATAAAAAGGGGAGTTTTCGAAATCCCAACGGAGATAAAAATAAATAATCCAGGATATAAAGATTTTGATTTTGCATTAGATTATGCAAGCAGCAAATTCAAGAATTTCAACAACATAAAACTTAAGGTAAATAAGAATTATAAAAAATGTGATATTCAAATCTCTAAATCAGATAATATCAAATTAGGAGATGAAGGATACTCAATAGATATCAGTAATTCCAAAATAAAAATCACAGCGAATAGCTCGAAAGCAATTTTCTATGCTTTCAACACTATTTTTTCAATGCTTGAAGATGGCACGAATAAACTTAAATCAGAAAAAGAGCTTCGCTTACAAGCTGTTTCGATAACAGACATACCACGTTTTAAATATAGAGGAATGCATCTTGATGTATGCAGACATTTCATGCCTATTGAATTTATAAAGAAATACATCGACTTTATAGCAAGATACAAGATGAATAGTTTCCATTGGCATCTAACCGAGGACCAAGGCTGGAGAATTGAGATAAAGAAATATCCTAAATTAACTGAAATTGGAGCTTGGAGGGACAAAACTATCATTGGTCATTCATCTAAATCAAACGAATATAAGAATGAAAAACATGGCGGATTTTATACACAAGCACAAATCAAAGAAATTATAAAATACGCAGAAACAAAATTCATAACAGTTATCCCTGAAATTGAACTACCAGGTCATTCTTTGGCAGCTTTGGCGGCATACCCAGAGCTTGGCTGTACTAAAGAGAACTATAAGGTTTCACCTACTTGGGGTATTTTTGAAGACGTATATTGTGCTGGCCAAGAATATACATTTACATTTCTCGAAGATGTACTCTCTGAAGTAATAGAATTATTCCCAAGCAAATACATCCACATTGGAGGTGACGAATGTCCCAAATCAGCTTGGAAAAAATGTCCTAAATGTCAAAATAGAATAAAAACGGAAAATCTAAAGAACGAGCATGAACTTCAATCTTATTTCATTCGAAGAATTGAAAAGTATATAAATTCAAAAGGAAAACAAATAATAGGATGGGATGAGATTCTTGAAGGTGGACTTGCTCCTAATGCCACTGTGATGTCCTGGAGAGGAGTAAAAGGAGGAATTATTGCTGCAAAGCAGTATCACGATGTCATTATGACCCCTAATTCGATAAGTTATTTAGATCATTACCAAGGAGACAGATCAACAGAACCATTAGCTATAGGTGGATATACTACAGTAAAAGAAATATACGAATTCAATCCTATTCCTAAAGAATTAAGCTCTGAAGAGATGAAACACATAATTGGTTTTCAAGGAAATGTATGGACTGAATATATGCCCAATCCAGAACATGTGGAATATATGGTTTTTCCACGTATTTGTGCTATTGCAGAAACTGCTTGGAGAGGAGAGAACAAACAAGATTATTTATCTTTCACAAAATCCTTAAACACAGAAATAAAGCGACTTAAAAAACTCAACATAAACATTGGAAAATTTAATCCAGAAAAATAATAAAAAGCTCCATTAGGAAATTCCTAATGGAGCTTTTTACTATTTCAACAAAACTTTTGCATTATTAATAGCTTGGTCAAAGCTATCATAAATACAGGTTTGATCGATATAATCGAACACATTATTTTTTTTCATGTCGATTTTTAATTCATCACTGACTCCAGAAAGGAATATTTTTGTTTTATTCTTTTTCAAAAGAGCAAGACAATCATTTAAATTATGAAAACCTGTTTGATCGATGAATGAAACATGCCTCATTCTTATAATCAAAATATCACTTTTCAATCCTATTTCATGAATTAATTCACTGAATTTTTTTGCTGATGCAAAAAATAGTGGACCACTTATCTCATATATCTCCAAACCTTTTGGAAGACTTGAGTAATCATCAATAAGATCGGTATCAATTCTATTATTAATTTTTTTATCACTAATATCACTCATTCGTTTCATAAAAAGAAGTGCTGAAAGTATAACACCTACTTCAATAGCAATAGTTAAATCAACTATTACAGTTAAGAAAAAAGTAGTAAGAAGAACTAACACATCAAATTTATTAGATTTTAAAATAGATTTAAAAGACCTCCATTCACTCATATTGTACGAAACGACAATCAATATTCCAGCTAGACATGACATAGGAATAAGTTTAGCCCATTTTCCAAAGAATATCATGATTAACAATAAACTTAATGCATGCACCATACCTGATATCGGAGTTCTACCTCCATTTTTTATATTCGTTGCAGTTCTAGCAATTGCACCTGTTGCAGGTATACCACCAAAAAATGGACATACTATATTTGCTATCCCCTGCCCTATTAATTCTGTGTTAGATCTGTGATTTCCACCAATCATCCCGTCAGCAACAACAGCTGAAAGTAAAGATTCTATTCCTCCAAGCATTGCAATAGTAAGAGCAGGCATAATATACTTGTGTATATCATTAAAATCTATTTGAGGAATACTCATATTTATAGTACTTGGAATTTCACCAAAAAAACTCTCTATAGTATTAACAGGTATATTAAATAAATTAACAAAAATAGTTATCAAAATAATTGCAATAAAAGAACCAGGAATCTTTTTAATTATTTTGGAAGAAAAGACACTAATCAGAATTGTAACAATTGTTATCGCAAGAGCATACAGATTCACAGAAGAAAAATTATCAAAATAACAAGTCCATTTTCCAATAAAATCACCTGGTAACTTATCTATCTTCAAACCTAAGGCATCCTTTATTTGAGAAGAAAAGATAATTACAGCAATAGCTGATGTAAACCCAACGATAAGTGGTTGAGGAAAAAATTTCAATAATGAACCTAGTCTCAATAAGCCCATTGCTATAAGCATAATCCCTGCCATTATTGTGGAAATAATAAGACCATTAATCCCGTATTGTTCAACAATTCCATACACAACAACTATGAATGCACCTGTTGGTCCTCCTATCTGTACACGACTTCCACCTAATAATGAAATAAGGAAACCAGCTACAATAGATGTGATCAAACCTTTCTCAGGTGAAACCCCAGATGCAACAGCAAAAGCAATAGCCAAAGGTAAAGCTACAATACCAACAACAATTCCAGAAAGAATTTCAGCAGATAAATCAGAAGTCCTAACTCCGCCTTTAATAAGGCTGAAAAATTTAGGATTAAATATATTTTTCATTTGTTTTAAAATAAATTTTGATTACAAAGACGCCCAGTTTTCACTAATAAAGTATACTTTAATTGGATTTAAAGTATATGTCGTCTTAAAATTTTCTGCAAATGTATAGCTTTTATACTATGAAATAAACTGATAATATAGCTTGATAAGTATATTCGTTTATAATAGTTATTGCATACTATACAATAACTAATCCATATCTGTAGGTATTGTAAATACTTGAATATATTTGCAACAATTAGTTATGTTAACTGTTAAATAAACTTAATATTACGGGAATATTCTCATTAAAAAAACAAGATGATTAATTTTAAAAAAAACCACACAGATATATTTGTGAATTCACGAATAATTTAGAAGTTATACATAAAAGAGAGAATATCTTGAATGATATTCCCTCTTTTATATATAAAACATTTTATTATAACAACTATCTAATTATTAACCTTGTATATCTTCCTTGTAACAGGAATATAATTATTCGACGAACTAATAAATGTCATTAAATATATTCCTTCTTTCAAATCAAATTCTATTATACCTGATGATGCACTGACCGTACTACTATATACAACTACGCCTGACAAGTTAGAAATTGAAATAAAAGCATCTCCTTCTATCTCATGATTAAAATCGTAATTTATAACACTTCCTGTTTTGGGATTAGGTATGGAAGTTGGATCATATGAATCTGTGTACTCATTCGGAATTATATTAAATTCAATAATCTGTTCTTCAGATATATCACCTTTCTCATTAACCACTACGAGAGAAATTCTTCGAGATGCAGTTTTACTTACAGATGGAGCTACTGCATATAAATAATTACCTGACAAATCCGAAACATTAGAAAAGTCATTTTTATCCAATATTTTCCATTTATATGTTAAAGCTAGCCCGTCTGGATCATACGAATCTTTAGCATCAAGCAAAATTGACTCATTTGAATTTATGTCAAAAGATCCTTCAAGATTAGTGATAACAGCAACAGGAATATTTTTTTCTCTCATTAAATCAACTTTCAGCCATCTTGGCTCTACAAAAAGTTGTTTCTCTGATGTGATTTTAATCATAAATTTAAAATTATCACCATAATTATCTATTGTAAAATCAGGAAGAAAACTTTCTCTAACTTTAATTTCATAATCATTTGGCCGCTTAACTAATTCAAGAAAATCGTAATTAGTAAAATCACCATCCATAATATTCATTTTAACAAAATCATGACTAGATAGATCATAATCAAGTAAATTGATTATAATTTTTTCACTTTCCTTTTTTGCACCAAAATTTTCACTCCAACTATATGTAGTTTTACCATTAGCAAATTCAAAATCTAATGGAAATTCATCTATATCAATTATATCTACATTTATATCGTACTCATCAGAAAGATTAGTGCCATCAGATACAACAATCTTTAAAATCATATTATAATCTGAACCAATCAACTCTTTATCAAGCAAGAATCCATCTTTTACGTATACCTGACTTCTGCCAACACCTCCAGTTCGTATATCGAATATTTGAGATCCAAGATCTGGGCCCTCTAGTGAATTAGGTAATTTTGTTATATACTCAACAATCTGAGCATTAAGTTTTGTAGGTTCTGTATCTAAATCTGTAAATGTAATATCGGCATTAACAATTGTACCTATAGGGGAGTTTTCCTCCAACTCAAAATTAGTAACTTCTACAATTGGTTTCTCATCATCAAGAGGTAAAACATTAACAACAACTCTCTCGGCTTTACTAGTAAAATCGTACAATTTGCCATCATAATAGGCCTTTTCTGTAACAGTCACAATAGACTGCATTTCACTTTGATACAGTTCATACTTATCGTAATCTGGAGGTTTATTAAAAGCAATAAACCCATTGTTTACTTTAATTTCAGGATTAGAGCTAGACCAAATAAAAAAAGTTTCATCAAATGATGTATTAGCAGAATAGGCTTTTACTTTAGATGTAGTGTTCGATTCAGTATTGGATTCATTTATATTAAATACTTGTAGTTTATCAATAATAGGAACGATATTAGAACAGACAATTTTTAAGTATAGCTGATGTGAACCTGCACCATCGTCTACATTAACTTTTACATAGCTAATCACATCTCCTGATTGCTGAAATTTAGTAATGTCATCAGAAAAGTAAATGTATTTCTTATCCTTTATTTCTAACTTATCATCCATACTAATAAGATCTATATCGCTTAGTTCATCCTGACCGAATTCATCTTTATTTATAAGATCAACTTCATAAATTAAATCCCTTTGCTCGATATTTTTTCCAACAAAAATCACTTCCTTCTCAAGATAAGGAGGAGGATTTACTCCATCAATTATATTAATTATCAAACTAGCTTCATTTGAGGTATATTGATTGTCTTTGCCTATTGCTCGTATTTTCAAATTAATCTGATCTCCTAGGTTTAAATTCTCCAAATATGAATCATGAAAAACCTTAGAAGACAAACTGACTTCACCCTCATCATTTATTAAAAAATACTGTTGATCATCAAATTCTGTTATTACAAAATTAAGATCTTGACTAGAACTGTATTCTATCTTTGTAAAGGCAGAATAGGAGTTATATCCCTTGCTCAAACTTATAGTTTTACCTTTAAGAGTTATGTCTGTAACTGTAGATTTATTAATCAAAGTAAGCTCTTGCTGTATTAAAGTCTGACCCTTAACATTATACTTCAATAATAAATCTGTTGTGATATCATCATTAACTACAATATAATTATATCCATTATCTAAAATCAAACTAAACAAAGAGGATTCATATCCTGAGACTATTTCAAGCTCATAGTTTGCATCAGAAATATCAGTTGTTTTAACAGGAATATATATTTTATCATCCTTGGATACAGGAACTTTCCCAAGATAAGGTAATTCAACAGTTCCTTCATCTACATTATCTACTTTAATAGTAAATGAAGCTGGGTTCCCATAAATTCCAGCATGTTTACCATAAACTCTATCTACATATGTATACTTAAATTCTGCATCTAACTGTTCGTCCAATATTATCTGATTTTTATCATCTACACTTAATTTATCATTTAAGGATTCAAAGGCAAAGGAAGTCGGAGCCCCTTCGATAACATTTATATTACCAATTACCGTTCCTGTAGGTGTGTTCTCTGAAATTTGAATATTCGCAGGAACTACCTCTATACTCATTGTTGGAACATCATCATAGATAATATTTACCAAAACCTCCTCTACATCAGAAATATTACTAGCTCCACAATCTACTCTTACATTTAATTTTAACAAAGGTTCTTCAATACTATTAAATGAAGAATTATCCTTTACAAACAATTTTCCAGCTCTGTCAATTTTGAAATACTGATTTTCAGGAGTATTAACAATTTCCCATCCTACAAATCCTATCTCGGACGAAACCTTAATTTCACCTATTAAAAAATCAATATCTTCAGTTTGTTTGAGATTAAAAATTTGACCAGATTCAATTGTTGGTTTAGTAGTACTACTTACTGAATTTACATTAACAGTATATACAACAGGAGTCTGCTTTTCTCCATTAGAAAATACAGAAAGCTCTATATCATAGGAGTTAACCGCACTAGAATTAATATACCTATTATCCCTAAGGTATATACTATTATCTTTGACATAAAATTCATCACTTCCAACTTGTGTATCTATTGTAATATAATCGTAATTCAATTTACCATCAGCATCGCTAAGACTTATATCCCCAACTAAATCATCATTGCTAATTAGTTCGGAAATAGAAACTGTTTGATTTGGATCAATTAAAGTGGGATTATCATTTTCATTATCAACAATTACTCTAATAGTTTTAATTTTTGAAATTTTTCTAACACCATCAACAACATAAACTTTCAAATCAAATTCTGGTAACACTTCACTATCAAGTTTATTTGAGCCAGAGAATAAATAGCCTTCTGAATCAAAATACATAATTCCATAATTTGGATCATCTCTTGAAATAGCATACATTATTATACCTGATCCATCTGGATCATTAGCATCAAGAGGAGCTATCGATTTAGACATACTTAGACTTGCTGATAATTCCGGCATATGAATTTCATCCGAATTAATTATTGGTCGTTCATCCTCTATATTTAAAAGATCTACATAAATTTTTGAAAGTATGCTTTTAGTATTACTTGAAGGTTCTTCTGCAACAACATAAAACTCTAGCCTATTACCAGCTTCGTAATCAACATCGCCCTTAACACTCAAAATTCCTGTGTCGTAATCTATAGAAAATCCTTTTAAATCATCAGAAAATACAATCGGATACAATTTCCAATTAACGAGTTTTGCAGGTAAATTATTAAATTTTCCTTTAACTTCACCTATCTCAAATTTATTTTTATAAAAGCCCTCTGTTAGATAAAAATAATTAGATTCAATTACAGGCATCTGAATTACACTAAGAGTAATTCTAATATTCGCATAATCAGACATATTCCCATCAGAATCCACAGCACGAACCCTAAAAGTAACAAACGGCCAAATGGAGCTTTCTTCAAATATTAATCTCCCTGAGTTTGATTCCACTTTGACAGCTGAATCTGGATATTCGACCTCCCATGTAATATCTTCAATTTTTGAATCAGTATCAGTATACTCTAATTGACCAAACACTGATTTAGTATTAAAGCCTCTAGGTACAAAAAAGTTCTGATCTAAAACAATAGGTATATCTTTTACAACAATTTTAACATCGGTCTGCAAAGACTTTATATTAGGAGTATCTTTATCTTTAGCAATAATAGATAAAGTTACATCTACATATTCTGGACTAAGTATAGACTTGCTTAATATCAACTTATTATCATTATTAATACTAAATAAGGCATTATCACAAATTCCTGTTCCATTAACATTACATTGAACTATTTCCCATGTTACATTTTCAAGATTTAATCCCATTATCTCACCTAATTCAGCAATATAATTATTTTCAAAAGTATAAAATACTTGTTCTTTATTAATAAAAGGAACAATAGTAGAACCTGTTGTTATTTCAATAGTTTTAATATTTGAAATATGAAAATCATTTTGAACACTAAATTCTACATTGTATGTTGATTCTGTATTTTCACTCCTTAATAGAATTAACTCTCCTGTATTAGAATCAATATCAAACAAATCCGTATGATTATGAATTTCCCAAATTCCATCAAATTTAATTTTAGGATTATTATAAGTTGCCTCTAAAGCTCCAAATCTAAATCCATTATCTGCTAAAGCTGGGATAAAAAAACTAGTCTCAGTTATTTCTGGCTTTTCTAGTATATTTATAGTTATTACTTCAGGATCTGAAACATATACTTTACCATCAAGATTATTTCTTAAATAAACTTCTATTTTGATATTTTGAATCGAACTAGCTTGAACTTTTGATTTAACATTAATCTCACCTGTTAAATTGTCGAGTTCAATTTTATCACTAACATCCATATTATTATTATCTAAAATAGATTTTACTCCGAATACACTAGTTGCAATTTTATTTTTTGTTTGCACTATGCCTAAAGGGATAGTGGGTAGAACATCATCGCCTAGCTCAAAAACCTGATTTTCAACAATTATAGGTATGTGTTGATTTTCGAATACTTTAATTGTTATAGTTTTTAAATCGGTTTTATAATAATCTGAAACTGCATAAAAACTAAAGTCAAAAGAGGTTTTAGTAAAATCTTTTAGAATTTCCTTATCTATTAAAAATATTTCACCATTCGAATTAATATCAAAATACTGATTTTCTTTATTTACATCTTCATAATATGTCCAAGTTATTGAATTTAGGTTAGGTATAGAAGTTGAACTTATCAAGAACGGATTATCAACCTTATCATTATTTTCAGCCGTTCTATTAATTTGAACAATTTCAGGTGAAATTTCAGGGAAAGGATGAATTTGCACTTTGATTGTTTCTTCAAGGGAGTAAACAGAAGATAAATTTGATTTATCTTTAGCTCTTACTTTTATTGTATAGTATAAATCATCTTCATAAGTAATAGCTTGATCTAAAACCATTATTTCACCATTATCACTTATTTCAAATAAATTTTGATTTATCAAATCATTTTCATATTTATTAACGGATATTAAGTCCCATTCTAATCCACTTAAGTCATTCCCTTCTTTAAAGTAACCTTTAATTCCTCCTAGGTTTACATTTTTAACTCCTTCACCTAAATTAAATAACTGGTTAGAATTTATCTGAGGAATATCTGAATCAAAATGAATTTGAATTGTTTCAAGCTTAGAAACTATAAACTCAGACACCAACTGAATATCAATTTCCTTTGTAAAAGAGAGAGAAGAATTTGAATTAATATCAGAATTATCAACTAAGAAAAGTTTCCCATCATTTAAAAGATTAAAATTAGCTAAATTAGTATAATCTAACCACGACCAATTTGGACTTTGGCTGCCTGAAAATGAATATGTGAATTCATTTATTAATTTATTCGATTCAATATATTTTGAAATATAAATTTCCTTTTCATTTATAGTAGGCTGTTCTATAATATCAACAACTATATGTCTTAATGCAGATTTTAAATTGGTACTTAAGTCCTCGACGTTAATATATAAATTTACTTGATTTCCAACATCCGAAATTTTTAATCCCTCGTTGACAAATAATTCTCCATTCGATGAAACGCGAAACTTATTAGAAATTCCATCCTGATTCACATCCTCTAAATCCCACTTATATGTAGTTGAATTATTCATATCCTTGATATCCAAACTCACAAGAGGTACAGTTGGCACAAAAGATTCACAAACATAAGGGTTACTAGTAATTTTTTCTATGTGTGGTACTACACTATTTTCCTTCTTTTCTATACTAATTTCAGTTTCTAATGTTTTTATGTTCGAATTTATAGTTGATGTACATACCACGTTTATTAGATGTACCCTATCCTCTAGTGAACCTGAAGTATTTATTTTAATATAACCATTTCCGTCAACATGAAATATGCTAGAACTGCCAGAAGTCCAGGTTCCGTCAAATTTATCTCCATTTGGGAAAGAAGCTGTCAATTTCCCAATTATATCTCCAAACTCAACATGATCAGATATCTGAAAACTATGATTATCAACTAAAGGAACGGGTCTAACTTCAATTTTTATCTGAACAGCAGGACAAGTGTAGGAATTATCGGAGGTACTAGCACTGACATAAATCACAAATTCACTAATATCTGAACTACTTCCAACAGAAGATAATTTAAGTTCGTTTGTTGTATTATCAATACTAAAATTCTTCAAATTATCATCGATATCCTTAGGCAAGAGATATTCTTCGATATTAAATTTAACATCGGATAATTTATAACCTTTAATAATACCAACAACTTGTTCAGATATTTTATTTTCCTTCGCAAAAAAAGTCTGATTTCTATTTATAAAAAGTTGGTCTAATTCCTTTATTCCTATGCTCTGCGATACCAATTTAGATTTATGCAGTGGGTTCTCCACATAAAAATCTAAATTAAAAGTAGTTGGTGACTCAATTTTAATATTTTCGCAAAGCAAATACAATCGTCCAGTTGATTGATCTAATTTAAAATTATTTTCACCTGACTCTTCTATAATATGCCATTTAGCATCAGGTAGACTTTTAACAGGATTATCATATTCAGAATCTAGTGTTGTCAATAAAAATATATCTGTCTGCTGTTTATTTGTAAAAGAGGCTATGGAAAATTCAGTATTACCAAATATAATTTCAGGTTGTTTTAGAATCTTAACCTTAATATCTTTATAGGGAGAGTTATATACAACACCTCCATTATTGGCACTGACATTAACTCTAATTATAAACTCATCGTTAGCTGAATCAAAATCAATCGGCTCATTTAACATTAATTCCCCAGATTTTGACAATTCAAATTTGACATCATCTGTAGAAATTGTATTCAATGATTTATTCTTCAATGATATTAACTTCCACTCTATTTCATTTGTTGCATTAATAGCGGTAAGATTATAGAACCCTGAATTATAATGACCTTGAGAATTAAAAATCAACTTTTCCCCAATTTTAATTGCTCCATCTGGTATTTGATTTATGTTAGGAACCAAACTCCCGTCATCCGTATTTATAGTAAATATTAAATCTCCTGTTGTGAAAAGATCTGAAGAACCTGAAAGTTTTAACTCATAAGCAGTATTGGAGGCTAAATTTGAGGAAGCCCCAGAAACTAATGATATATATCCATCAGCACTTATGTTAAACAAGTCAGTATTGCCTGAGGTAGAATTTAATTCCCATGTTGCATTTTCTAAGATACTTCCATCATCAAACAGTGCTTCAAGTTTAAAAAACACATCTGTTTCATCTATTCCTATAGGTATAGTAACTTGATTATTATTTACACTTAAATAAGGAACTATTGTTAATTTAATCTTTTCAGCATTTGATTTTATTGCACCGTTTGATGCTACAAGTTCAATAAAGATATCTTTAGAGCTGCCTGATAGATTGATATCATTTATTAATTTAATTCCATTACCAACAAAGTCAAATTTAGCATCAGTATACTCAACATTATCAATAATATATGATTCAACGTTAAAACTGGTAGTATTGGTAATTAAATAACCTTCAATACTTCCAAAAACCACATCTGTAATTCCCTCTGAAATTTTGAATTGTTGATTTTTATCAATATTAGGGATTAAATCAGAAATATTAATACTTATAGTTTTAAATTCAGAAACATTGAACCCTTTCTCAGCATAAACATTAAAATTATAAGTAAATGAACTATTTGGATTCGCTATAATTGTAGTATTATCGATAACTGAAATTTCACCATCTTCATTAACTCCAAAATATTTACTTTCGTCAGAAGAACTTATAATTTTATGATATTTAACATCAGAATGGGCTGGTTTAGTTTCTAGCACACCAAAAGAAGTACCTGTTGAAATATTTTTTGAAATATCATAACTATCACTTATTACTTCATACTGTTTTTCAATCTTTATCTCAATAGGTTCAATCGCCGATAAAAATGTATTTGTACCATCAGTTGCTAAAGTTTCAACATAAACAATTACACTATCATCCTTATAATCATCGGTTATAGCTCTAATTACGCGTAATTGACCATCCTCACTAAGAACAAAACTTTCTTTCACTAATTCCTGATTATAATCAGCAAGTCTCCACTTATAAGTATAATTATCATCTCTGTTATCAAGTTGTATTTCTGTCAATGGAAATGGAGGTACATAATTAGTACCTAATATTATAATTTGATTATCTTTTATTTTAGGGACTTCACTAGTTTGATCAGAATTAAAAGTGTATCTTTCTTGGCGTGTTTCATTCATCAAGCCAATATACTTTACTTGAATTTCATAAGTTTCATTTGATGAGATATTAGCACTACTAGATAAACTTATTAAACCTGAATTAGAGTCTATTTTGAATTTATCGGAATTAGAACCACTGATCTGCCACTGACCACCTAAGTCACGAACATCTCCATTATTAGGGTCAACTGCGATAAATTGGAATATTTCTTGATCATTTAATAAAGAGGAAGAGATAATATTTGTTTTATTATCAGGTAAAATTTTTAAAGGGTCTAGTATCTCAAATTCCAAACTGCTAGGTTCGGAATAGTTTTCGTCCGTGTCTTTCGCTTTTATCTCTAGAACTCTAGACTTTTGGGATACAAAATTAGCAAAATTTGAAGAATTTAAATATAGTTCATTTTTGTTAATAATATTGTAAAAATCATCAGGATCACTAACAGTACTAAATATGATTGTACCAGGACTTAAATCTTCATCAATAGCTTCCAAAGTTCGGACTAAATTACTAGGATCATAAAATTGGCTAATTTTAATGATCTCATTTTCTTTAATTACAGGAGCAAAATCTTCATTTAAAATTTGAATTTGAATTATATTCCTAGAAAAATCGATAATATTGCCATCACTATCTTCAACTGTATCTATATATAAATTAAGACTTTCGTTAACTTCTGCAAGATTATCATTTAATATATTAAATTCTAATGATTTTGACTGTTCAAATTGAGATAATTGTACAGAAATAATAGTAAAATTAGGATCAGAATCATCTACACTTAAAACATCTCCATTTAATTGAAAATCCTCATTATATTTTGCTACACCTGCTGGTTTTAAATATTTTAGATTAATTGCAATAGGTTTCTTTGAAGGAATAGATGAAACTATACTAATATTGATTATGTGATTTGGATCATCTTCAAATATTTCAGTATTATCTGATGTCGAAAAATCAATAAAAGGAATAGCTGAACCTTTGAGCGGTAATGAAAAATATGCAATAGATGTATAAAAGCCTTGATTAACTTCCATTTTAAACTGATCATTCTTGTCATCCGTTGTATTATAATATAAAAATCCTGAGGTTAAATCAGAATAATCAACATCCACACCATCAATATTATCAATATTTGTAGTTGTACTTCCATCTTTTAAAAACAGTTGTCCTGAAGAAGACGGATATATTTTGATACTTGGTAATATATACGAAGGATCGTATGAAACGTAAGTAAACCTTGATGCTTCAATCTGATTATCCGCATCTTTTTCGACTTGTTGCGATCCACTTGTTAAATATGGAAATATTCCATTTGGGTGACCAGGGCTAGGTTTTAGAATTCGATATGCAGATGAATTAAACTGTCCCCCTTTTCCATCATTCTTTCTTTGTACTGATTTATCATCATCTACAACATCATCAGGAAATTGATTTAAAGTTGAAATTCCAAGCTTTAAGTAATTGTCTTGATATGTGTTACCACTAGTATGATTATAAATAATGGCATCTAATATTTGGTCTTTACCAATAGTATTTATATCTGGATTTGATTTATACAAAATCACAAGTTTTTCATCAGAGGAAAAATAATTATTTAGATTTGCATCAACAATGTTTGTGTTTCCAATTGCCTCGGAAGCAATCAAAAAATAATCACTAGCTAAAAAGTCATTATCGTTCAAACTAATAACGGACTCAGTGTTTACTATTTGCGTGCTAATGTTATTTGGACGCACAAAACCAAGATTTACACCATTTAAATCCATTCGGATACTGTTGTTGAATAATTCTATAAAATTAGTTTGATTGGAATAATTGTCAATTTCATTAATCAACAAGTTATTCTGCGCAGTAACAAACTCGATTCGTTCTTTACTTAAAACTCTATAAGAATCTGTATTGTATTCATATAATTCAACTAAATAAGTAATATATTTAGTTTCAGTGTCTAAATTATAAGCATACAGGTTTGTATTTTGAGCCTCTGTTTTTATCAGGCTCGTACAAAACCAATTATTTTGTTTTATTAAAGATGGACTTTCAGCTGGAAAATTAATTACTTGTGGGTTAATAAAATATTTATCGTCAAAATCCAAAAAACCAATATCTCCTTTCTCCCTTACAAATAAGGCATAATATCTATTATCATAATTTGCGATTTCAGAGTTAGCTACTATTTTCTGACAATATCCGTTATTATCATTAACGCTACTGGTAGAATAAATAGAACTTATAGAGTAATCAGAACTTGCACCAATGAAAATATCATATTTTACAGATTTTGTTTTGACTACAGTTTCCGGAAATTGAAAAGTAGGATTACTATATGAGAGAATATCATAATCAATAACAACAGTAACTATTCTATTAGCCTGATTATTAATACCAAAGTTATAAGTTTGCTCCCCAGTTCCCGAACGATCAATAACATTATTCGAATTAGATAAAGGCGTATTCAAAGAAACACTAGGATTGGAGATATTTATATTTTTAATCCTGATATCATTATAGCAGGTGTTTGATAAAGTAAAAGAAAAATTACTCCTACCAGAACAATTAATAAGATGATTTGATAATAATATATCATCATTAGATCCTAAGCGTAATACAAGTTCACTATCATCATTTATTACTTTCTCAATTTGTATTCCGAAATAATCTTTAATATCAGCTAATTGGTAATAATCATTTGACCTTTCTAGACGTAATGTATCTGCTCCTGTCTCAGGTTGCTTGTCAACTTTACTATACCAATAGTTTCCATCTTCATGATGGGCTACAGTATAATATCCATAATTATAATTATTCATAAAATTATATTCCCCAATATTTGGTAACATATCGGGAAGTGGAATCTGACTTTTATCTACACTATGTAAATTACCATCAACATCCATGTAAGAAGTTGGATTAAAACTATTATTAGTATAAAAAGCATAAGCTATATCTAAACTTCTAGAGTGAGTAATTGCAGAAGAATAAAGACCCACTTTAGTCGAATAATCTTTCAAATATTCGATATTATTAGAATTCCCAAAACTAATTGCCAAATCGGCAGTGTAGTCGACCCAAGAATAATAATTTGATCTTTCATAAAAACGATGTAATTTATATGTAGGACTTCCTGAAAAGGCATATTGATTTCCCTCTAACCAAATCGAGTTTTTCAGAAGTAAATTATTATTCCAACTGTATTGAAATTCAGCTAAAAAATTAGAAGTTGTAGGAATGTCATCCTCTTGATCGCAAATATTGGAATTGGTCCAATAAGGTTCATCTAACAAGTTATAGTTATTTTTTATTCTTTCAACCTGATCATTACTAAGAGATAATTTATTTACTAAAGTAGTATTTATATCATTATTATTTTGCTTAAAATCATTGTTTATACATTCTATATCCAGAGCTCCTGAGTGACCTTTTAAGATATTATCAACAATCTTAACTTTAACTTCTTCTGGAAGTTTCAGATGAAAATTTGCTGGATCGTCAGAAAATGCGTACTCTGAGATTATTTTTGGACATAATAATTTTGTATATGTTTCAATGGAGTTATTAGTCATATCATTATAATAATCATAATTTTGACTATTGATTTTCACATTTCTTGTATCATATATCTTATGAATAGGTCTAGCATATGTTGCAATCGCTAGTTTTTTTTGCTTATATGAAACAGACTCAACGTATTCATCAGCTAATAATGTTCCATACTCTTCTCTCTTAAGATTTTCATAGACTTTATACAATTTAGAATTGGCAGAAAAGTAAATAATTTTTTCGAATGGATCATAAGCAATACCAACTCTTAAATATTGTATAGGTACAGAAGGAGTCTTTAAGGGCACATTTTGATAATCGTTAGGCATGACAGAATATTCAGGGGAATCCTCTGGTAATGGATTTTGTCGGGCTGGAATATTAGGAACATCGGTAATTTCGACTACCGCTACGGTACTATTTAAAAAATCACCATTTACATCTGCATTACCGCCAGTTAATGTTAAGGTTTGCTTATTTGCAAGACTATTTATATCTGAGCGATTAAGATTAAACACAACAAGACAATAGCGATTTGATTCATTAATTCCTATAGCAAACAACAAATCCTCCTCTGGACTTACAATAAACTTAAATTTATTTATTTCTGATAAATTTGAAATAAAACTAGGGTCAATATTAGCGAAATAATTATCATCTCTTAATATGGAAAAATTTGGACTTGCACTTGCTAAAGTTTCTAGGTTTATTTCTGAAGGAAACCATTCCCCTGGTTTATCGGGATCAGGAGATGGATTGTGAATATTGGTTAGATTAGTAGAATATCTAGGATTTTTTCTGACATAAGAATCATGTTGTGTAGTATGATAAAAAACAGGTTTATACCTATTGACTGAAAATCCATCTACAAAAAGGTGACTAAAAAAGGTGTTCTTTTTAAACTGATATCTATATTCATCTTTATAATCATCACTATAAAAACTGTTAAACTCCCATTCTTCTTTAGATCTAACTAATGAAGCGTAGTTATCGTTAGGTGTTGCTACAGTCATAGTTCTGTAAGTTTCACCTTCAATATTATTATCGAAATCCAATATTCCCTCGAATTTTATTTCTACAAAAAAGGCAAAACCTCTACTATGCCCATCAAAGGTGTTCTTTCGTGCTATATCCGTACCGCTAACACTATACATTCCTTGATGTCCTGCTCCAAAACGAGGAATGTATCGCTTTACAGCCATATTATTAAACTGAGCCATGGTAAATAAAGAGCAAAAAACAAATATAATTAGAGTAGAAAAACCTTTCATGACAGATATTGTTTTTGAATAGATTAATGTTTACAAAATTTCCTTCAATAAATCTAATAAAAAGCTTCTGATCTAATAGTAAGATGGGATTAACAAAAAGATACTTTATAAAAAGTGCTAAATTATCAGACTAGAGTAAACATCAGATTAAAAAACATACATTTATTTATTGCCTAGATAGTTACCTGAAAAACAACTAAATATTCCTAAAATGTTAATCAATACTATTAATGGTAATATATGTTAGAAATCTACTCTTAATCCAATAGATGGAAGTATAGATCCATCATTATTTTCAATTTCTTGCATTAAATATTTAGAATTGTCAGATGGGTCAATAATTGGGTTAGCTTTTGAATCTAATTTTGCAAAAAAGTAATCAATACCATCAATTTTAGAATTATATACATTTTGTATATCAAGGTACAAATTAACAAAAAACTTATTAAGACTAATTTTTTTATCAATTCTCAAATCTAAGATATGATTAGTATTAAGCCTTCGAGAATTAAGCTTTTTATAATCCAATAGAGGTTCTTTATTTGCATCCCAATATGCAATCATAGAGCTCAAATTCTTATCATAAGGAGTGTAAGGATTGCCAGAAGACATTCTGAATTTCAGTCCTACCTCCCAATTTTTTTTAAATTTTTTACCCAAGCTAAAATTAATTATATGTCGACTATCCCAAGCAGAAACAACATAATTCTGACTAGGCCCTTTAAACTCAGAGCGAAGAAATGTATATGAAAATATTCCATAAATTTTATCTGCTAATCTTTGTTTTGCCAGAAATTCAATACCGTAACTTCTACCCTTCGAATTTGAATTTACTGGTTCATTTCCTATTGTTCCAAAATCAGCACCTAGATTCGCCATCGAAATTGATTTTGATATTGAGAAAGGATAGTTTGAATAGTTCTTATAAAAGCATTCAAAATTTAAAGAAAAGAAATTATTAAACAAATACTTAATACCAGTAACATAATGCATACAATTAATATATTTCAATTTATTCTTTTTATTTACGAGAACTCCATCAATATCTCTGTAGCCAAGAATTGTATATGCTGGTAACATATAATATTTTCCTAGATTAGCACTCAGTTGTAACTTTTCACTTGGAAGATATGAGATTGCAACTCTGGGCGATAATTGCTTTAATGGGTTAGACATATAGCGACTATAATCAGATGCATTTAATCGTACAGATAGAGAATACTCAAAAGTGTTATTAATGATATTTTGAGAATAATTTAAAAATGCGAAATATTTGAGAATATTAAGTTTAGATTGATAATCTTGAACAAGTGGTTGATTAGCCAACCATCTTTTATCATAATTATAGACTTCAAACTTAGCAGTTTCAATTCCAAAACCATATTTAATTTTGATATTAGCAAAATGTGTATTCTGTTCTACTCTTAACTTGTTTTCAATCTCGTAAGAATTATAGTCCAATCTTAAATTTTCTATATCCTTAATATCATCCTCATATTTTTCAGCCTTGTTGTATAAATAATTTCTACTCAAAATAAAATTTGTAAATCCCTTTTCATAGAAATGTGTCCATTTTAATCCAAAACAATAATTATCCTGAGAATTAATAGGAATAGAATTTATTAAAAAATTATTTTTATCTATTTCTTCCTGATCAGAGATATCATCATTCACTGATTTATTAAGACTAAAGCGATCAAAAGCTCCCAAACCAAGAATCATTAATTTATTTTTTTTATCGATATTCAAGGAATATTTAAATTGATAATCAGTGTACACTGGCAAGAAAGGCAATTTTAGAAGTTTGAATAATGGTTTCAGATAAGATCTTCTCAAAGAGAATATAAGATCAGATTTTTTTCCTAGTGGACCTTCAGTTGTAATCCCTATGTCAGAAGATCCTACAGTAAAAGAGGAATTAATTCTTCTTTTATTTGCTAATTTCATTCGCATACTAACTACCGAACTTAAAGCATTCCCCATATTTACAGGAAATGCGCCAGTATAGAAATTAAGTTCGCGAAGAAAATTAACATTTATAAGCCCTACTGGTCCTCCAGAAGAGCCTTGAGTAGAAAAATGATTTATAACAGGTACTTCTATCCCGTCTATAAAAAATTTATTCTCGGAGGGACTCCCACCCCTAACAAAAATATCGTTTCGAAAGTTAGATACTGTTCCAACCCCTGGTAAAACTTGAATGACTTTAGAAATATCATTATTACCTCCTGGGTTTCGAACAATTTCTGTAGTTGTTATAGATTGCACACTGACAGGACTTTCGGCTATTCTCTGAATAGGTTGTGCTTTAATTTTCACCTCATCAAGCTTATAATCCATCTCTTCCAAGAGAAAATTTAACAATATTGGTTTCTGCTTTTCAAGTGTGATTTCATATTTTATTTGAGAGTTAAAACCAATACATTGAGCTTTAATGTTGACAACAGTTTTTTTTATGTTATTTAGTTCAAAATATCCATTAACATCTGTCATACTACCTATATTTGTACCTAAAACAACCACACTAGCTCCTGGAATAGCTTGGTTTGAAAACTTATCGATTACATAACCTTCAATTTTAAAGACTTGAGAATGTAATAAACTAGAAACTAGTAAAAGAAATATAAACAGTATAATAGCATTAAATTTACCGCACATAATTTTTTTATATCAGATTTTTGTTAAAAAATAAGTAAGGATATAATAAAAAAACACATATACTCTTTTTGCTATAAATAAAAATTGCAAGGATTTGTATATAATCCTCACAACTATTTATTTATCCAAACGATTTATCTCAAACATCTAATTTTTCGATACTCGGATAATCAACATATCCTTCTTCTCCTCCGGCATAGAATTTATCCATCCTTAGTTCATTTAAACCTTCATTATGCTTAAGGCGATACACTAAATCAGGATTCGATATATAATCACGCCCAAAAGATATAAATTCACATCGGTTGGTTCTAATAGCATCCATTGCAGACTCCTTATTATACTCCCCATTTAAGATTCTATTCCCCCTATATAAAGGGCCATAAAATTCTCCTACATTCTTAACTAGTTGCGGCTGTTTGTTGGAATATGTCATTGCTTCAATCAGATGAAGATATGCTAAATTTTTCCTATTTAATTCCTCTATTAAACTAGAGAAAAGAATCTTAGGGTTAGAATCACCCATATCATTAAATACACCACTTGGAGAAAGTCTAACACCTATTTTATGGATAGGAATTTCAAGACTTATTTCTTCTATTATTTCATTTAACAAGCGACATCTATTTTCGACAGAACCTCCATACTCATCGGTTCTTTTATTTGTTTTATCAACGAGAAATTGATCGATTAAATAACCATTTGCTGCATGAATTTCGACACCATCAAAATTTACCATTTTAGCATTCAGTGCCGCATTTTTAAATTCTAAAATTATTTCATGTATTTCCTCTATGTTAAGTTTCCTAGGAGTAATAAACTCTTTCATTCCATCAGAAGTTAGGACTTTACCCTCAGGCCTAACAGGAGAAGGAGCAACAGGTGTGTTACCTTTAATAATACTCGGATGAGAAATTCGTCCAGCATGAAATAACTGAATAAAAATTTTCCCCCCATTAGCATGAACTGCATCAGTAATTCTGCTCCACTGTTCTATTTGGGCGGTGGAGTATATGCCTGGAGTATTTAAATACCCGACTCCCATCGGTGAAACATTCACAGCTTCTGTAATAATAAGACCTGATGTGGATCTTTGAGAATAATATTCTACCATCATATCAGTGGGTAAACCATCTTCAGTTGCACGACTACGAGTCATTGGTGCCATAACAACTCTATTTTTTAACAAAGTGTCACCAAGTAGAGCTTCTTCAAAAAGGGATTTTTTTAAGACCATTTTACTTTATTATGATTGTTATATTAAGTATACTATCAGTCTAAAAAAGGTGGAAAATATAAAATTATAATATTATACAATGATTAGAAATTCATCTGGGGTTAAAAATTTCTATGTATGTAAGCAATTTACAATAAATTAATTGAAGAATAAAATAATTTTAGACAGTGCTTGATTTTATAGAAATAATAGGTATGAGTAGAATCCAAAAAAACTGCCTCTGAGAAGAGGCAGCAACACACATCTATTCTAAATAAACTTGGGATACTAAGCCCAGGTCTTACAAAAGTAATAGCAATTAAAAATATTTTTTTCAGTATCCTCAAAATAGTCTATTAACTTATTTATTAAACTATTTTTACTGCGAATAAAATGATTAGGTATTATCTTATACTAAATCGAAATTTCCATCTCAATACTAACAAATGACGCTACAAAGGAAGGATATTATTTTGATTTTCTAAAGTCCAAAAACCCTAAATGCATGGAATAATCTATGAACAGTAGCATTTATTGCATGAACAGCGGCTTTGAAATAATAAAACAAATTTATAATCTAACAGATTTATTTCACTTTCTTACAAAATAGAATTAGAAATAAGAATTATAATAATTATCTAAATTTAGAATAAGAAAATGTAATTACCTATAAATAATAGATTAAGGAATCTGCATAGTAAAAAATAGACATACGAAAAAAGGTTCCAAAATAATTTTGGAACCTTTACTATCTTATCTAAATCTTATATTTACTTTTTGATATTTTTAATCGCAGTATTAATATTAGATTCTAATGACTTAGCTGCTGCATTTTCAGGATTTATTTCTTTAGCTTTAACTACTTGATCTAGAGCTTTTTTAAACAAATCTTCGGCTTTTGTAGCTTCAGCTTTATATTTTTCTACTTGAGTATTAGCATGAGGAGTCGCTGCTTGAAGAATAGAAGCACCTCTATTAAAATAAATAGTTGCTAAGTTTACGTATGCGTTTGCTTGATTTTTAAACTTATATGCAACCGCTAACAAGAAATTACTTTCAGCCTCAGATTCTTTTTTATCTTTTAAAGCTTTCACACCCTGCTTGAAATAATGTTTTCCAAGCATAGCAACAAGTTTTCTGTTTTTATTATTTGCTTTACATGCCTCGATACCAGTATTTAAAACTGCAATCATTTCATCAAATTTTTTCATTTTTTGAAAAGAATATGCTTTAAAACGATATGATTTAGCTAATTTATAATTTGCATTTATTGTCTTGTCAAAATACTTAAGTGCTTTTCCATATTTCTTCGATTTCAATGCAGCATATCCTGCATTATAAACACTAGCATTATCTTCAAAAGTATCATCTGCAGCAAAAAATTTCTCGAAATTTACCAGAGCACCGGCATAATCTTTTGATCTTAATGATTCATTAGCTGCGTTTTTCAACTCTGCTGCTGATTGCGCGAAAGTTGAAATTGAAAATAAACATACTGCAAATACAAATAAAAATTTTTTCATTCTTTAAAAATTTAATTATCTAATGGTTTTCTTATTTCAATTGAAATTTAAACTAAAACAACTTTAGTTTTCTTGAGAGGATAATTATGTTTTTCAATAATTATGCCTAAAAATATACAAATAAGTTAAACATACCTTAAATTTTCATTGTTTTTTAACTTATCTATAGTCATTCTAATTAGATTATATTTTTATTTATGTTTATCCGACTTAGTCTTTTCAATAAACATAAAAGGAACTCATTCCTAATAAACATTGATTTAAAAAACATTAATAATTTAGGTGCAAATTCTAGTTGTAAAACTATAAACCATCGAATATTGAATCAAAAAAAAAGATGTTCAGAATAAATATTCTAAACATCTTTTAGTGGAGCTGCAGGGGATCGAACCCTGGTCCAAACATACGACCAATATGCTTTCTACATGTGTAGTCTTTTATTAATTTTCGAGATGAGTCAGGGTAAAGACACCCGAAACTTATCCTTATTCTCTAAATTTCGCTAATAGTTCGAGACATACTATCAACTAAACTTATATTTTTTGCACCCTATATACTTACCGGAATAAGTTAAAACCATAAGCAGGATGTCTTGTTTCAACACCTAGTGAAGAAATTAAGCATTAATCTACTATTATTCGATTATGCAGCAAGAGCACAATATTCATTGCCAATTAAAAAAGTTTGATACCCGATATTAACGAGCCAGATAACAATGCTCGACATGCTTACGTACCAATTCGATATGCTGTCAAAGCCATGTCAGCCCCGAATTCAGGGACAAAGCTAAGAATTTTATTTTATTATCATAAATATTTTATGACTTTTTTACAAAATATAGCTATTATTTTGAAGTTTTATTACTGACAATAGTATTTATATAATCATGAATTTCATTTCGCTTAGCACTTGACCATTCGCTAGCAATAACAAATTTAAGTCTATTATCATTATATATCTCCACGATTGAAATACTGGCACCAATGCCCACCCTTTTTTGTTTATATCTGGCTTCTAAGCATAAAATATCAAATTTTTTTACGGATGGGAACAATCCAAACTTGAAATATTTATATTCAATTATTCTTCTCTTATGGTCGATAGATAGTTCAAAAACTACCTGACTTTTAGTGATAAATAGTGTGATAAAATAAGAAAGTATAACTGCTCCAAATAGCACTATATTGCCTTTAAATAAAAATAAGCCTACCGTACTTATAAGGAATATAGGAAACAAATTTCTCATCACAACCCTCGATTTTGAGAAATAATTATTATCAATTTTATATGTTTTCATATACAATTTGGTCTTTCGATAAAAAAATATTGCCAAAAACTAAAAAAGATTTTGGCAATAGCTATTTAATATTTTATTTATTAAAACCTCTTAATTTAATTTCTGTAAGAATCTTTTTTGTATAAAGAGGGAAGTCACTATTCATAATCCAAGAAAAGTATCCAGGCTGATTTTTTAAGACTTCCTCAACCTTTGCACCTTTATGTTTGCCAAAATTGAATATTTCTTCTCCATTTTTATCAAAAGCAATAAACCCAGCAAAATCAGCATTCTTATTTTGTGATGAAAATTCTGATAGATATTCAATATTATTCTCAAGGCTTGAATATTTATCCAACTGAGCTTTTAGCACTTCATAGGTTGCAATAGTATCTGCCTCTGCACCATGAGCTCCTTCAAGTTCTTTATCACAATAGAATCTATAAGCAGCAGTCAAAGTCCTTTGTTCCATTTTATGAAAGATAGTTTGAACATCAACAAACTTTCTTTTTTTCATATCGAAATCGATATCTGCACGAAGAAATTCTTCTGCTAATAATGGAAAGTCGAATCTATTAGAATTATAACCTGCTAAATCACAACCTTCTAGGATTTTTACGATTTGTTTTGCTAATTCCTTAAAAGTAGGTTTATCCTTAACATCCTCATCTGTAATACCATGAATTGCCATAGCTTGGGCTGGTATTTTCATCTCTGGATTAACTCTAAAAGTGGACACTTCCTCACTCCCATCAATATTCACCTTAACAATAGCTATTTCAACAATTCTATCTTTAGCAACATTAATACCTGTTGTTTCAAGATCTAAAAAAGCTATTGGATTTTTTAAATTTAACTGCATTATTTATTCTAATATTATATGAAATGCCTTGGCATTATATTCAATTAATTTTCAATTATTGTATGGATACTAAAAATTCACCATCATTGGAACTAATAACATCACAAGATCAGTATCATCCTCATCCTCTTTAACAGGAAGGAATAATGCTGGTCGAGATTTATCTGAGAGTTTTATCATAACTTGCTCACCCGGAATATTCGAAAGGATTTCTAATAAGAAGCTAGCTTTAAAACCAATAGATATTTCGTCACCGTCATAATCACATGTTAAAGTTTCTTCAGCAGAACTAGCAAAATCAATATCTTGAGCAGAAACTACAATTCTTCTTTCATCCAATTCCACTTTTATCAGATTAGAGCCAGGATTTGAAAAAACCGACACTCTTTTTAATGAATTTAAAAGCACAGACTTTTCAAGAACGACAACATTTTTATTGACTGCATCAGTAGGAATTACAGATGCATAATTTGGGAATTTTCCAGAAGGTAAAACACCATATAGTTTATAATTTCCAAACTCGATAAAGATATGAGAATCATCGTAACTTATAATACAATCTTCTTCACATTTCGGTAGAATTCCTCGAATAATAGAAGCAGGTTTTTTGAGTAGAACCACTGATTTTAACCCATCCGATCCTTCATTAGTTAATCTATATCTAACCAATTTTTGAGCATCTGAAGCGGCAAATTCAATTCCATCTGAATTACTACTAATCATTACACCATTCATAATTGGTCGATATTCATCTTCTCCGACTGCAAACAGCGCTCTTTCAATACCATCTGACAAAATAGATGGTGATACAACTATCGTATTACCATTTCTAATAGTAGGAGATTCAGGATATTCACCGGCATTAAATCCTTTTAATTGAAAATTTCCATTTTCGGATTTAATCTGAACCGAATTGTCATCCATATTAATATTAAAAACTAATGGTTGTTCTGGGAATTCACGCAGTGTATCGATTAAAATTTTTGCAGGAAGAGCTATAGAACCCTCTCCTTCCGAAATGGTTAATTCAATGCTTGTTTCTAGTGTAGTTTCCTTATCAGAAGCTGTGGCAATAAGCGTTTGGCCTTGCAATTCAAATAAAAAATTATCAAGAATTGCCATAGTATTTTTGTTATTAATAACTCTACTTAGAGCCTGAAGACTTGATAATAAAGCAGTACTGGATACAACGAATCTCATTTTATATTTTATATTTAATTTTCTTTACAAAAGAAGTTAAAAAATCATGGGGTCTATAATCTATACCTTTAAAATTATATTTAATACAACCAAAAAGGATTTATCATAAAAACACTAAAGAATAAAATTTCTTAAAATTTATTACAAAAGTACTATAAGCTAAGAATTTCACAATAATTATTTAGAAAATTTAGATTTTCTTATAATAAAAACTACAATTCCAAAAATAGCAAGTAATAGAATTGGCAATATCAAATTAATAAGCTGAATGAATAATGAGTTTTTTTGAATTTGTTTTTTATCAAGAAGTCTAAGTTTGAAACGCTTAGAACGAAGTTGAATCATTTCTTCATTCGCCAACATAAAGTCTAGTGCATTTATAAGAAATTCCTTATTCCCATAGGTTTGTTTCGAATACCGATCATATCCAAGAGGTAATATTTTGGCAGATTGACCTACACCATATGATTTATTTTTTGCAATATCACCATCAGAAATCACTAATAATTTTGAATATTTACTAGTTTTTAAAAACTTGTTAGGATCAATAAATTTGGAAAAACTATTTCGGTATGCCGAATTAAATTTTCCCTCCAACAAAACAGCTATATCTCTTCTTCCAGCATTAAAAAAACTAATAGGTAATTTCTTATTAACCATACTTAAGTCAATAGCAACAGGAACATCGACTAAGCTAGTGTAAGCAGAAGTTTGAAGAAGCACCGTTCTATTAATTTCTTTATTTTCAAGGTTGGTTAAGTCTATTGAATTTGCAAACTCAATTTTCACAGGATTGATATTACGAGTAATGATATGATCAGAACCTGGACTAAGAAGAGGGTTATATAGCCATGATGCAGGAGTATACATTGGTCGATTATTACTCATCCCAGTTTGGACAGGTATTAACTGACATTGCTTATCTAGAACAAGATTAGGATTTACACGAACTCCATAATTAAAGAGCAAATCCTCTATATTCAAAGGATTATATATTGCATAAGTCTTCTGATTATGTTGAAGACTATCAATATTAGCGAACACTTCATCCATCATCCATAAGACTGACTTATCCTTCATTAGAAACTGATCAAAATAATATTTATCTTCTTCCTGAAACTTAATTCTTGGCTTGGCGATAATAATAGCATCTGGATTATATTCAGTCAATTGACTCAAATTCATTCTCATCACATCATATTTCTGAGATAATGATTTAACAAAATCAGCAATTTCATAATCATTCAATTCATCATGTCCCGTAATAACACCTATTTTCTTCCTATCCTTTGTGATTATGTTTTTTATAGAAGCTAAAATATTATATTCTAAATTTGCAATAGCATCATTTATACTCTTTTCAGGATTAGCGGATGAATTATTTTTTACAAGATTTACACTCGTCTCTATTTTCATATTATGAACAATAAGCCCTGGAATTAAAAGCAATTGCTCTAGACTACCATCCTTTCTCCTATCTTGTAAATTTAGAGGCGTAAGTCCCCTTTTTACTATTTTTTTAAGTTCTTTATTTCTTTTCTCAGGATTAGAAATTTGACTAATATCGACTATTGAATACTCTATATTTCGTTGCGATATTTCACTAAATTCATCTAACATTTCTATGCATGCATTCTGTAGTTTTTTGAAGGCCACAGGCATATTACCAGATAAATATAATTCAACATATATCTTTTCATCCAAGTTATGCAGCAAATTTTTACTAGTTTCTGTAAGGCTATATCTTCCATCCTCTGTTAAATCAATCCTAAAAAAAAGAATTGAGCCCAATAAATTTGCAGTTATAATAATTATTAAAACTAGGAATAAGCTGTTTTTTTTATTTTTTATTTTAATCTTCATTATTTTAAATATTTATCTCAGAGGAGAGAAATTAGGTTTCCGAGCATATTCTAGCTTAGTTTTGGATTTATTCTAAAATTGGTAATAAAATTCCAAAAATAATAAAATGGTAAATCTTAACAAAAACATGCCTACTAAAGAAAATGCGATGAACAATATATTACTTCTTTACACAATAAGATATTGTTTATTATAAATATGTAAAAGAAATTCTATTTTAGCTTTAAATTATATATAGAGCAATATAAAAACAAAACAATTACAGAAAGGAAATACAGAATATCTCTACTATCGACAAGTCCACGAGATATATTATTATAATGCAAATCAATACCCATATTAGAAATAAATAATTGCATAGGACCATATGAAAACAAGCTACTAATGTATGCAAATCCAACATAAAATAGAAAACATGCAAATGCCGACAATATAAATGCCACTAATTGATTGGAAGAAATTGTACTAAAAAACAGACTAATGGCAGTATATTGCGCCGCCAAAAAAATCAAACCTATATATGAACCCCAAAAAGAAGCGGAATCAATATTACCAATTTCGGCACCTATGTAATAAACAGATATATAACTAACAAGACATAAAAAAATTGCGATAATTGAGACTAATAGAATTGCTAGATACTTAGAAAAAACTAGTTCTGTAATATTTATAGGGCGAGAAAATAATAAATCGATTGTCTCTTGTTTTTTTTCCTCAGATATACTTCTCATACTTAAACCTGGAATTAGAAATAGAAACAACCAAGGAGCAAACTGAAAAAGACCTGATAAATCAGCATATGCTGAATCCAATACATTAAATTGATTTGGAAATATCCAAAGCAGAAAATTTATACAAACCAAAAATACAACAAGGCTAATATAGGCAGATGCCGAATAAAAGAATGAAAAAAATTCTTTTTTAAAAACTGCAAACATATTTTGAAATGAAATTAATTTATTAAAATTAATATTGAATTATTTATCTTTGAGATCTTTGTAAATCATCTTTGCAAAACGATCTGAAGCACCAGGACCACCAAGTATTCCTCTCAATTTTTTATAATCTTCGAGTATTTCGGAACGCTTCGAGCCACTTCCGATTATCTTATTAAGCTCAATTTTAATATTTTCGACAGTACAGAAATGTTGCAGCAACTCAAAGACAGCCATTTTATCAAGTATTAGATTCACTAAAGACACATACTTTATATTTAGTAAAAATTTACCTAAAGTGAATAAGAATTTACCGCCATTAGTTTTATAACAGATAATCTGTGGTGTATTCAGCAGGGCTGTTTCCAATGTTGCAGTACCAGAAGTAACTATAGCTGCATGAGAATTTTGAACGATACTGTAGGTATCATTATATATTATTTTAATATCATAAGAATTACAAATGCTATTATACAAGTCGGGCTCAATAGATGGTGCAGCTGCCAGAACGAACTGATAATCTGGAAAAGAAGTAATAACCTGAACCATTAAAGGTAAAATTTTATCAATCTCTTGTTTTCGACTACCCGCCAATAATGATATAATTGGTTTATTAGGCAATTGATATTTCTGCAAGAATTCATCTCTTGTTTGGTTTTTACATTTTCTATTTTCTATAGCATCAAGTAAAGGATTACCGCCAAAATCAACCTTATAATTATGTTTATTATAGAACTCCGTTTCAAAAGGAAAAATTGTAAACATTCGATCTACATATTTTTTTATTTTTTTGATACGAGATTCTTTCCATGCCCATATTTTGGGAGATATGTAATAATGAACTCTAAAATTATTTAGTTTCGCAAATTCGGCAATTCTTAAATTAAAACCAGGATAATCAACAAGGATGACAACATCTGGATTAAAGGATAATATATCTGATTTACATAATTTTAAATTATCTTTTATTTTCCCTAAGTTTTTCAAGACAGTCAGAAAACCCATAAAAGCAGTTTCTCTATAATGCTTAACCATACTACCACCTACAGCTTGCATTAAATCTCCTCCCCAGAAACGGAATTCGGCATTTTCATCTTCCTTTGATAAAGATTTCATTAAATTGGATGCATGCAAATCACCTGACGCCTCGCCTGCTATTATATAATATTTCATCTTATTGATTCATTATGTTTTACAAGAACTTTACTATTACAATAAAGAAAGTATAGAGAATGGTAGCACCTAACATACCTCTGGTAAATCTCAAATAATTTAATTTAGCAAATAACATAAAAACGGCAATATTACCAAAATATACAGCCAGAGCCATAACTTTTGAGTATAATCCAGCGCTAAGCATTGCTTTAATGAAAGCAATAAAATCCATGTATATTGCGAATTTGATTTTATATATTGTAAACAAGGACAATATGGGTAAGAGAATCCCCAATACAAAACCAAAATACTGTTTATCTATTTTTTTATTAACTTTCATTTTACAAGGTATATATTATTAAAAAAGATGGTTTGAGAAAAAACCTACTATTAATCTAAATCCCAACAATTTAACTTTTCCATAAAATCATATGCTGTTAAGTCTATCTGAGTTGGTACAATAGAAATATATGATTGGTTTAAAGCAAATTCGTCGGTATCATTAGGCTCAGTTTGTTCTTTGTTTTGATAATATCCAGTCAACCAATAGTATTCACCTCCATAGGGGTCAGTTCTTTTATCGAATTCCTCTTGCCATTTACCTTTAGCTTGTCGACAGATTTTTATACCTTTGATTTCAGTTTCTGGGATATTCACATTCAGACAAACGCCTTCATCCATCTTATTATTAAGAGATTGAACAATAATTTTTCTAAGATATGTTTTTAAATAATCTAATTTCAATTTGCGGCTAAAACTGTTTATTGAAAATCCAATTGCAGGAATAGAATTAACACAAGCTTCGATTACAGCTCCCATAGTACCTGAATAATGAACACTAACAGAACTATTTGACCCATGATTTATACCAGAAAGCAATAAATCAGGACGTTCAGGAAGAATTTGATTTAATGCTATCTTAACACAGTCAACAGGAGTACCATTACAACTATATTCAATAAGAGACTCGGACTCGTATAGTTTTTTTATTCTAATAGGAACCTCAACTGTAATAGAACTAGACTTTCCAGAGTTTGCCTTATCAGGTGCTACAACATAAACTTTAGCTAAATCCTTAACAATATCAATCAAGCATCTAATTCCAGGAGCACTAATACCATCATCGTTAGTTATAAGTATAACAGGTTTATTATTCATTGTATTAAATCTATTTTGAATTGTTAAAAACTTAATTATAAATTTTCAAGAATTTGGTTCAAACTATATTCATCATGTACCAAAACTTGTCTTGCCTTACTTCCTTCGAAAGGTCCTACAATTCCAGCAGCCTCTAGCTGATCAATAATACGACCCGCCCTATTATATCCTATAGAAAATCGCCTTTGGATAGCAGAAGTTGATCCTTGCTGACTATTAACAATAAGTTTAGCAGCCTCTTCAAACAGAGAGTCTTTTTTCTGCTCTGTTATATCAGCAGAACCTTCGCTCGATTCACTCACATAATCAGGCAATAACAAGGCAGAAGGATAGGATTGCTGACCTTTAATATATTCAGTAATATCTTCGATTTCAGGAGTATCTACAAAAGCACATTGTACACGAACCAAATCACTATTATTTGATATTAACATATCACCACGTCCAATAAGCTGATTAGCACCAGGGCTATCCAAAATGGTTCGAGAGTCGATCATTGAAGCAACTTTAAACGCAATACGAGCTGGGAAATTAGCTTTAATGACACCTGTAATAATATTAGTCGATGGTCTTTGAGTAGCAATAATCATATGTATACCAATAGCACGAGCTAACTGAGCTATACGGGCAATAGGCTGCTCGACTTCCTTACCTGCCGTCATAATCAGATCGGCAAATTCATCTATTACAACAACTATATACGGAAGATATCGATGTCCTTCTTGTGGATTTAGTCTTCGTTTTACAAACTTCGTATTATATTCTTTAATATTACGAGCATTAGCCTTCTTCAATAAATCATATCTTGAATCCATTTCAACACAAAGAGAATTTAAAGTAGAAATCACTTTATGTATATCGGTAATAATAGGTTCTTCAGCAGTTGGCAATTTTGCCAAATAATGCTTCTCGATAGAAGAATAGATGCTTAATTCAACTTTTTTAGGGTCAATCAATACAAACTTTAACTGAGAAGGGTGTTTTTTATATAATAGAGAAGTAATAATCGCATTTAATCCAACAGACTTACCTTGTCCTGTTGCACCTGCAACTAGCAAGTGAGGCATCTTGGTTAAATCAAAAGTATATGTTTCATTCGAAATTGTTTTACCTAGAGCTACAGGCAAAGCATCATTACTTTCCTGAAAACGACGTGAAGATATAATATTACGCATCGAAACGACTTCAGATGTCTGATTTGGCACTTCAATACCAATAGTACCTTTACCAGGAATAGGAGCAATAATACGTATCCCTAATGCTGCAAGAGAAAGAGCAATATCATCTTCTAAATTTTTAATTTTTGAAATACGAACTCCAGGAGCAGGTACAATTTCATATAATGTAACTGTAGGTCCAATAGTTGCTTTAATCTGCGTGATTTCAATTTTATAGTTACGTAAAGTCTCTACAATATTGTTTTTATTAGTTTCCAGCTCCTCTTTGCTCACTACACTGCCACCTGATTGATGTTCTTCGAGCAAATCAATAGTTGGAAACTGATACTTCGATAAATCTAGCGTTGGATCAAAATCCTCTTGAGGGAATCGGTTATATGCACTTACAGTTTCTTCATCGACCCTATATGTTTCAAGTTCCAATTCTGTATTTTTATTACTATTCTGATTTTCTGGCGATTCATCAGGATGTTTATGTATTAACTCATGAGTTTGCCCTGCTTGAGGCATTAAGTCAGCTTCTTGCTCAACTGTTTCATCTTTGTAAGTTGCATGAGGTTTTGGCTTATTTGTAAAATCAATAAACGATTTTAAATCATCCTGAATAGAGACTTCTTCAGTTTCATTTTCGATTTTTGTTTCAATATTAATCTCAGACTTAGGCTCTATTGGGTCGATATTTTCGGGAGCCTTCATTTCTTTCGTGATATTCATATCGTCAACAATATCCTCTTCAATATCGTCATTGAATTTTTCTTTAGGAATTTCTCTATTCGATTCCCTTTGAATACTAACTGGTCTTTGAATAGGTTTTGACTCCTCTTCAATTTCAGAATCTGTTTCTGTTACAGTTTCCTGTGCAGGCTCAGATGGGACATGTTTTGTAACGTATATTTTTTGTTCTTCTACAGCTTCTTCCTCGTCTTCGTCAAGTTCAAATTCAGTAGTACTATTATCTTTAGTACTAAATTTAAAATCAAACATATTAGTGAATTTTTTCTTCACTTTTCCTATAGTTTTAGATTCCAATTTAAGCGAAGAAAAAACATGAACTTTATTAACTTTAAATTCTAAAATCCGATTAAATATATTTGGAAGAAAATAAGCTACCAAACCTAGCAGACCAATAAAATAAATAAATACTGCACCAATATTTCCAATAAATGATGTTATCCACTTGTTGATATAAAATCCATGAAGTCCTCCAAAATAAAGGAAATCGTTTTCATTTTCACTGACAAAAAAGAAACTAATTGTAGATGAGAACCACAAACAAACAATAAATATTTTGATAAATGATTTTGTAATTGAATCTAATTTATAACCTAATAATCTAAATGACATTAAGAACAAAAGATAATTAAACAAAAATGCAGAGACACCAAAAGCCTTATTAATAAGTAAATTAGACAAAAAAGCACCTAGCTTACCTGTCCAGTTCTCGGAGATCAAATCTGAATTCCCTATATATTCAACAAATCCAACTTTCAACATACTTTGATCATTGGCACCTGTAAAGAAAAAAGATATCATCGCAGTGATCATATATATGGTAAAAAGTAAGAAACAAATACCTAATATAAAACGGACACTCTCATCTTGTAAATATTCAATTATCTGTATTAGTTTAGCTTGAGGGTTTTTGGATTTAGAGTTTGCTCTTTGTTTATTCATTTATATCTAGTGTTTTTTATTTGGCATAAAATTATAAAAAAATAAATAAGTAATAAACTAAAAATAATCAAAACTAGCCTAAATGCAAAGGATTGCCCGTAATTTAACTGATTACCAAACATTAAGATTATGTAAAAAAAAGAAAATATTACATCTATACAAGCCCTTATCTAGATGAATAGTTTAAATAAACAAAGCTTAGTATCTTTTTTAAATTAAGTCATGACAACAATTCATTTCTTTTTATAAAATACATCTAATCGGAATTTTTATTTTATGATTTCACCCAAGTATAATTAAAAACAGACTTCATAACAAATATACTTACTAACAGAATCCTCTTCAATCACCAAATATAAAAGATAGTTACAATTACACAAATTACGACTTAAATTAGATGCAAATCAAACTAATAAATCTAGAATTCCTGAAATTCAGAGATAAAAAATAAGTTATATATCAATATCAAATCTATGTCATCATCGTAAGGCGATTTCTTCAAGGATAAAGCATACGATTTTTAATCTAAAATTCAAAATACTGTTAATTTAAAGCATTTGCTTTCCTATATTAAAAAATCTAATAATATAATTAAAAACACTTCATTATAAAACCAAAGTGTGCATCTCTCGAAATTTTTCTTCGAACATAAAAAAAATTGGAACAGATTTTAAATCAAGGACTGTATATTTTCAAGATCAAAACAGATAGCCAATTGCCAAACGAATATTAGTTACAGGACCTGACTTAGTATCACTATACTTAGTACCGTTGGAGGTGTAATTTTTAAACTCCCATCCATAACCCACACCAAAAGCCGCCTCAAAGTTAAGGCGCTTACTAATATTACGTTTTAAACCATAGTTAGGCACAAAATAGATTATAGGAAAGACTTCTGATTCATTTGATTTTATTCCAAAACCAGGCTGAAACCCAATTAATATGGACAGATAATTACAACTATTATTATTTATTTGTTTTTTCTTAGTTGCCCGCCTTTTTATATTGTAATACCAAAGTGGTTCTGCGCCTAGGTGAGGTAATATTTCCCAATAAGAATTATCGGAATACCCAGACCATCCAAATCCTAAAAATATTTCGCTGCGCAAGAAAATATTATTTATAAGTCTTGTCTCATTATAAACTGACAAGGGATAAATACCAGACTGAATGCCCCAAACACTTTTTTCTACACTGGCTTCTTGTGCCTTACTGTTTGTAGTGAAAATAAAAAAACACAATAGTGTTAATAATACATATTTCATTCTGCTATATTTTTTTGAACTTATAATATAAGTTAACGAAGTATAAAAAGAAGATATCATGTGCATGTATTTTGAATCTTTACTAATATATTCAGTAATTTAGAGAGCTCATGCCTGCAATATAGACTTTTACCAAACCCTATTCCTCATCTATATGTTATTTGTGCGAAGCACTAATTTACGATAAAAAAAAATAATAATATTGCGAAGCCAATAGGCTGCTTTTTCATTATTAGTCAAACCATTAAAACAGCACCTAACTGATCATTAATCAGAGTCCGACTTTATTTTAAAAACTAGCTTTGTGAGTTTGTGTTATCCAATTTAGTCAGATTCTATATTTTAATAATTTCTTCTTTGGATTTTATTGACTGTTAATCTTGTTTTATTTTCCCCTTAAGTAAATACATCTTATCATTACATACCAAACTGATAATTAGGCGCATTCTACATAATAAATATAAACAATAATTATTTTTCAATTCACAGATGTGTGATATGTAATTACCCCACTAATAAATCTCCTAGTCGACTAGGCAGAATCATTTATTGGTAACTAAAATAAGTTTCGCAACACTTTGGTAAAAATTATTTTCACCTATCAACTTCTTTTCATTATTTTTTTTACTATGATAAGTTTCATGCTTACTAACTGTACTAAAGCAACACTAAAAAACATTGAAAAATATAAAACTAAACTTTTCATGCACAGTTTATGATTTATATTTTAAAACAATTCTTGAGATTTTTGCAAAGCAAATTCTGTTCTTTCAAGTTGTAGAGAATAGAAAAAACAGCTAAAATATCTATCAAAAAAAATGAAATCTTAATCATAACAGAAAATAAAACAAGATGTTTGAATATTACCAAATAAATAATAATTTCGTTCTTACAATACAAAAACCACAATTCAACTAAGCAGATGAATCAATTTAAAATAAGTGAAGAAGAATTCAGGGAAATAAGCAAAAACACATTACACATAATTATTTTGATTGTAGTGATCATCATCCCCTTATTCACACTGTTTAGTTTCGAGCTATTCATTCTGAAACATTCAACGGAAATTATAAATAGTTTTGCAATCAGCTTCCCACTAATTCTTGTAACTATTTTCATAGGGATAAACAAAGCATTCAATAGCCAGAAAATAATATTTCAATCATACACCCTATTGATTGATAAAAGTGGTATTCGGCGCAAACAAGATAACACTCCAGATATTTACATAAAATTTTCAGATATAAAATCAATTCAAAAAAACAAGAAAGGCAGACTAATTATTAAAACAAGTAAGTTTTATAATACAATTATTATTCCTCACCAAATAAAAGAAATCAACAAAATTGAAAAGTTAATACTAGAAAACTGTAATTGCAAATTAACCAACCAATGTTGTTTAAAAGAGAAACTTCTTCTTCCTTTTATTATATTAATCATGTGTTTGATGACTAATTTAATATTAAACGAAAACAGGATTGTAATTTTGATAAGCTCACTGCTACTTAGCTCAATAATATTAACGGTATTTTATAGAATTCAGAAGAATAACATGATTGATCAATCGGAAAAGAAGAGGAGTTTCTTTCAATTAATAATAGTGATTTTCATTTTGAGCCTTAGTATTTACAAACTACTAACATAAAAGCAAGATACAAATTATGTTTTATTAATATAATCAAACACAAAAACTAAGCAACCAAAGACAATCAAAATATATTGAATTTCACATCTCTCACAATAATTTTTGATCGATATAGCAAAATAGGTATAATTTTTATGTATATTTTTTTATTATAATTATTGATTTTAGTTAAAAAAAATTACATTTGCCTATGAAATAAAAAACGAGAGATAAAAACTCTCAGTATTTTCAACAATAATAGAGTATATTTTTATACTTAACCCTCTAAGAAATATCAAATAAATTTTTAAATATGTCAAAGAATAATAAAAACAATCAGAGTGAAGATAGCTTTGAAAACATTGAAGTTGCATTAACTAAGACTGAACAGTATATTGAGGCTAACCAGAAAAAGATTTCTATAATAGCTATTTCTATTGTTGCTGTGGTTGCGATTATATTTGGGTATAATAAATACATTAAACAGCCAATTGAGTTAAAAGCGCAAAAGGAAATTTTTCAAGCTCAAAAATATTTTGAAAGAGACTCGTTCAATTTAGCTTTAAATGGTGATGATAATTATTTTGGATTTCTTGATATGATTGAAGAGTATGGGTCAACAAAAGCAGGTAATTTATCGAAATACTATGCAGGAGTATCATATCTTAAGCTAGAAAAATTCGATGATGCTATTAAATATTTATCTGACTTTTCATCTGATGATTATTTAGTATATGCCCTTTCTAAATCAGCACTTGGAGATGCATACATGGGTAAAAAAGAAATTAACAAAGCTGCAAAATACTATGTAGAAGCAAGTCAAATTAACCCAAACAAATTTTCAACTCCAACATTCTTATTCAAAGCTGGTTTAGCTTTTGAAATGAGCAAAGATTACACTAATGCATTGAAATACTATGAAATGGTAAACAATGACTATCCAAACAGCTCAGAAGGAAGAGAAATAGAAAAATACATAACTCGAATCAAAGATTTGAAATAAGATTTTTTTAACGATAATAACAACCGGTATCAACTTAGATATCGGTTTTTTTATACCATAATTTAAACAGTTCAATCAAAATCGATAAGTTTTGTCACATAGATTAACCATAAAAACGAGAGCTATTGTTTAATTTGTTGCAAGGATATATTATTCATTGAATAATCAAGCAATAAGATTATGGCAACTAACAAAATAATACTTCACCACAATCCAGACTCATCTTTCTCAGAACAGATAAGAAGCCTATTGTCATACTTAGATATAGAATGGAATAGTTTAGAAACAAGTTACTCGATAAAAAGAAGGAAAACTCAAGCCCTGATGGTCCAAGGGTATGGCGCTAGGACGCCCATATTACAAATAGGTTCAGACTTTTATTGTGACACAAGACTAATCTCAAAAAAAATACTCGAAATTGCCAACAGAGAAGATATGCTCACGCCAGAAATTGATGATTTTAACAATAATATAGGCATTAATAGCGACTATTTCTTTGCAAGCATTAATTCGATACCAAGTTTTAATTACTTTATAAAACACTGCAAAACAAAATCCATAAGAAAAGCAATCAGTATTTTCAAAGATGAAACAAACTTCATTGGAAATCACAGCGAAGTTTTAAACTCATTCTCAAAAAACGAATCACTACTTATACTAGAAAAATACTATGAATCATTTACAAATAGGCTAGAAAAACATGAGTATTTATTTGGAGATAATATCCCAAGTCTAGCTGACTTTTCAGCATTTCAGTTAATTTGGCTCCGAGAAAGATTCGGAAAACTAAGGCTAAAAAACAAAAGGCTAAGATCGTGGTATAAAACAATGAAATCTACAAACAAACACAACTACAACAAAATAAGTGATAAAAAAGCCTTAAAAGCAGCTGAATCAAGCTCTCCAGCCGACATTGAAGATATAAATTTAGGAAACGAAATAAAAAGTCTAATTCCAAACGAATTATTGGGTGGAATAATGAAACCAACAAAGGGATTGGTTGTAGCAGAAGATGAAGACAAATATATAATTAACACTATCAATAAAGAGTTAGGAAGTATATTGATTCATTTTCCAAAAATATGTTACGGATCAGGATTGTAATTTTGAAAGTTAATTTCACTTATACTTTTAAACCATTAATGTAAAGAATCAACAGATTAGACAAAACAGCTTTTCTAAGGCAATATAAGGAGTATTGTTTTCTTAGTTAATTATTTATATTCAGTTAAAATTGAGAAATTACGGCTAGTCAGCCAAATAAAAATCAAAAATAAAGCTAGAATATTATTAAAAGTTTATAAAGAATTATACTTTTGCAGGCATATCTTGACGATACTAGTTTTATGATAAAAAAGATTCTAAAAAAATACTTTGGATACGATAAGTTTCGCCCTATGCAGGAGGAAGTAATCAAGTCTATTTTAAATGGTAAAGATGGGATGGTGATAATGCCAACAGGTGGGGGTAAATCATTATGTTATCAGATACCTGCTATCGCCATGAATGGAATCGGAGTTGTAATTTCACCCTTGATTGCTCTAATGAAGGATCAAGTAGAAGCGCTACAATCGAATGGTATAAATGCCAACTACCTTAACAGCACACAAACTACCCAAGAGCAAAATGAAATAATACAAGAACTCGAATCAAATAAAATAAAACTACTATACGTTTCTCCCGAAAAGCTGGCATCACGGGAGTTTAATTATTTACTTAGTCGTCTTAATATCAATTTATTTGCTATAGACGAAGCACACTGTATATCTGTTTGGGGTCATGATTTCAGACCAGAATACACCAAAATGAGATATATCAAGAAGCAATATCCGAATACACCTGTTATTGCTTTAACCGCGACAGCAGATCCATTGACTCAAAAAGATATAATGGAACAGTTAAACATTGAAGGTGCAAAAATGTACCAATCAAGTTTCAACAGATCAAACTTAAGTTTAACTGTAGCACCAGGTCAGGAAAGATTCAAAAGCATACTTAATTATATAAGACAAAGGCCTAATCAATCAGGCATTATATACTGCCTGAGTAGAAATTCGACAGAGAAATTAGCCGAAAAATTGCGCAAGATAGGCATAAATGCAGGATATTATCACGCAGGACTCTCAACAGAGGAAAGAGCCGCGCGTCAAGATGATTTCATTTCGGATAGAGTTCCTATTATTTGTGCTACAATTGCATTTGGAATGGGCATCGACAAGTCAAATGTGAGATGGGTGATTCATTATAATCTTCCCAAGAATATAGAATCTTACTATCAAGAAATTGGTAGAGCAGGTAGAGATGGTCTAAATTCTGACACCTTACTTTTCTATAGTTATGCCGATGTTTTAGTGCACAAAAAATTCATTGAGGAATCATCAATGAAAGAAATTCTGACTGCTAAATTAAATAGAATCCAAGAGTACTGTCAGGCAAAAATATGTAGGAGAAAGATTTTATTAAGCTATTTTGGTGAAAATCTAGAAGAAGACTGTGGGAATTGTGATGTTTGTAAAAATCCACCAAATGTTTTTGATGGAACCACAATAGTTCAGAAAGCATTATCAGCAATTATACGATTGGAACAAAAGGTACCTGCAAGAACTGTGATTGATGTACTTAGAGGTTCGAATAGATACGAAATATTAAAGAACAATTATCATAAGATAAAAACCTATGGAGTTGGCAAAGACATCTCGTATAATGATTGGCAACAATATATAACCCAAATGTTGCATTATGGTTTTATATCAATTGCTTATGATAACGGGAATGCCTTGAAGATAACAGAAAAGGCAATGGAAGTGTTAAAATCAAGCAAAGAAGTTGATTTGATAAGTCTACACGAATTAACTCAGTCTACAGCTCAAAACAAAGCAAAAGATAAACTTGTGCTTGGCGGAAAAGAAGAGTTATTTGAACAATTAAGAAAACTAAGAAGTAAAATTGCTTATAGACGAAACACTAAACCTTATATGATATTTTCGGACAATAGCTTGAAACAAATGGCAGAAGAAGAGCCTACAACTCAATTTGAGATGCTAATGATATCAGGTGTTGGTGAGTATAAATATGAAGAATTTGGAGAAGAATTCATCAATTGCATAATTGAATTCAAACAAAAGGCAATAAAAGCAAATCAGAATACAGCCAATTCGTTCAAGCTTAGTTATGAGTATTATCAGCAAGGTTTTAGCTTAGAGCAAATATGCAAAATGAGAAATATGGATCAAATCACTATAGTATCACATTTGGCATCAATGCTTGAAAAAGGAAAGCAAGTTGATATATATGATTTTGTCGACCCACTAGAACTAAGTAGAATCGACAATGCTCTAAAAATGAATGAAGGAAAAGCAGATGCGAAAAAAATATATATCTATATGAATGAAGATATTGAATTCTATAAAATCAGGATTTGTATATCGTATCTAAAAACAATGCAGATGCAATACTGCTAAAAAATATAACAGACAACTAACTAGTCTAATTAATAATTTCGTAGAAAACAATAACAAAATAAGAAAAATTTATTATGAAGGTAAAATTTAACGAATCAATAATAAAGGCATTTGAAGAAGGATCACCAGAGGAAGTATTATCGGCAGTAGAAGAATTCAAAATTTCGGGAAACATTGATTCTTTAGAATGTGTTTTTAATGCAATTGCCAGAGAAGATTTAGAACAACCTATTATAAATAAGATAGTTGAATTAATGTCTGATATTAAGGATGATAAAATTGTAGATATATATATCGATAAACTACAATCGGAACAAAAGAATAAAAAAGCTATCCTTTCAGCATGCTGGCAAAGTGGAAAAGATTACAGTCAACACATCGACATGTTTATAGATATGATTATAAATTCTCCATTTGAGGAATCTTTTGAGGCATTTTCAGTTATTGAAAATTCTAATTTCCACCTAAGTGATGAACAAAAATCAAGATACGTAGGATTATTAAAAGGAGCATTTGACAATGGGCATCCAAACAATACAATAATTCACACTGCTCATCACATGATTTTAGAGCTTAGCTAGTTGAACAGCAAAAAGATTATTGATTTGTTATGATAATTGAGAAGATTATAAATAATAATTCTGATAAATGCATCTTATTCTTTAGTGGATGGGCTTTTAATTCGGAAATATTTGATTCTCTAAGTTCTGACCATTATGATATCATAATGGTCAGAGCATATAATAATTTAGATATAGATCTTCAATCTATATTCAATTCATACAGAGAGTTAAACCTAATCGCTTGGTCGTTTGGAGTTCTTGTTGCAAACAAGATACTCAATAAACATAAAAACAAATTTAAGAACTGTGTTGCGATAAATGGTAGTTTAAATCCAGTTAGTGATAAATATGGAATTCCTGAAAGCATATTTCGTGGAACGATAGATAATTTAACTAAGGATTCATGGCTTAAGTTTGCGAATAGAACTTTGAATAATCGTGAATTATTTACGAAACATAAATCTGAGTTTGAAAATTATGATATTCTGAAAATAAAAGAAGAGCTTAAAAATCTCGGAGAACAATCTTTATGTAAAAGTGATAATTCTAATATTTATGATTATGTTATTATATCAAACAGAGATAGAATTTTCCCTAAGGATAATTTAAAATCATATTGGCAGAGCACAAATACAATAATAAGGGAAATAAATTCATCACATTTTTGCTTTATAGAATTTGAACGATGGGATGAATTAGTTTCAATTCACTGAGAAATATCAAATATTCATACGACCTGACTAAGTCATAATATTGCAATACAGAATAAACAGAAAAGATTTAGAACATAATACTACTTAAACATCAATATATCTCGATGGATAGCTTGAACAAAACAGACATAAAAAAACACTTTAACAAAAGTATATTATCATATCAAAAACATGCCATGATACAGGAAGCTATTGCGGCACGACTTGCTTGTATGGTAAATAATTTATGCGGGAACAAGTTTAATAATATTTACGAAATAGGATGTGGTCCGGGTATTTTAACCAATAAAATTGTAAACTCAAGCACATTTAATAAATATACTGTAAATGATCTTGTGGACAATTATACAGAACAACTAAAAGAAAGTTTCCCTTTTCTGAATTTCCAAATGGGAGATGCAGAAAATATTAACATCCCAGAACAAACTGATTTAATAATTTCGGGCTCCACCATACAATGGTTTGAGGATATAGCTAAATTTTATGATAAAGTAGCAAACAATTTGAAATCAGGCGATTATTTTGCATACTCCAGCTTTGGACCGTCTAATTTTCTAGAAATAAAACAATTAACTGGAGTTGGTTTAAACTACAAAAGTTTCTCATGGCACATAGAGCAACTATCCAATAAGTTTGACATAGAATGGTCTGATTCTGAATTTTTTATCAAATATTTTAAATCAGGAATAGAGGTTCTTAAACACATCCAAAAAACAGGAGTAGGAATTGGAACAAACAAAAGATGGAATAAAACTACTTTGCTCGAATTTAACAAAAATTACAATGATAATTTTAAAAACCATTTTGGGGTGAGCCTGAGCTACCAAGCATACTATTTTATTGTTAAAAAAAAATAATTTAATATCAGCAATAAAACAAGGCTAATATTAAATTATCTACCCAGCAGTAAGTTTAATAAAATATGAATTTTAATAAACAGCTAATTGAAATTTCTTTTATTTATCTTGTTCTCGTTTGGTGTCATTTTTAATTTCAACTCGCTTCTGCTCCGATTTCTTGTTTTTAGTTTCCTTACTCTTCCTATCATTCTTTTTGTCATCTTCTACAAAAACCAAAGAAATACTATTTACACAATGACGTATATTTTTACGAGTAAATCCTTCATTTAAAAACACATGCCCTAAATGAGCTTTACAATTATTACAAATAATTTCGGTTCTTCGGCCATCAATGTCAGGAATACGTAAAACCGCATTTTTTATCTCATCATCAAAGCTAGGCCATCCACAGTGTGAATCAAATTTCGACTCACTTTTATATAATGGAGCATTACATCTTTTGCAGATATATGTTCCTTTTTTCTTATTTTTCAAATACTTTCCAGTACCAGGAAACTCAGTCCCTTTATGAACAATGACTGCCTCTTCTTCTTTTGTGAGTTTATTATATTTTGTTGAATCCATAATAACTTGCGATTTTAAATTTTGAAAAAAGACTAAAAACAATATAAAAATAAATATTCTCATAACTCAATTATTAAAATTTATATTACAAGTTAATAAATATAATGGTTAAGAAAATACGGCTAGGAAAATTAACAAAGAATTAAGAAAAATAGTTTATTTCACCTATACAATGTCAGAAATTAATACGCATTTTAGAATATGTACAATAAACAATAGTACAATTTAAAATCAGACTTCTTTAGTACTCAATTTAATTAAGAAACTAAAAAAAATGAATATTTCATAATATTATAAAAATAAGAGCTAATTTATATAACCATTTTGAATTTATCACGTATCTAGATTAGAAAAACAAAAAGATATTAAAAATCCACAATAAACTATGTCTAGATTACTAATAACTAAAATGATATTAATAATTTCATTGGAATTATTGAGCAAAATAAGTATTGGAAATATTAACAAAAAATATTTAGACCAAACTAAAGATACTCTTATCACTAATACTCTTATTAAAAGCTCAGTTGTAAATATCTGTACATCTAAGGAGCAATTTAAGATTACTGAATTGAAAAAACATATCGATAATATTAATCTAGATGAATTATATTCTGATATAAAACTATCAAATAGATTAAATAAAGAATCAAGTATAAACTTGAAAATAACGCAAAGAATATATACAAAATTTTACAAAAAATCAGAACTGTTTTTGCATGAGATTATATTTAAAACTCATAATACTAAAGCAAAAAGTGATTTGAACATAAAGATATGTCAAAGCAATAATAATAATACAATAAATTTATATGACTATATAGAAAGGCATTACGATAAGGAATATGAGTTTATGAATAATGGGAACATAATCAATAATCCTGAATTATATAATGCACATAATTATAACAAAATACAGATAATTGAAAAAAACAAATACTGTCGAGACACTATCCGACTAGAAATAAATCTTTACAAAAATCCGTCATTAAAAATCATCAAAGAGAAATCAGAAATTTACCCTAATCACATCGTGCTTAAGGCTGTATCAGGTAATAATAACAATAATATAAGATACAGATGGAATGATGGATTAGAATGCAGTACCAGACCAATAAACAAAACTGGGAGCTACAGATTATGTGTAACAGACAATAATGGATGTATGGCTACAGAGGAGGTAGATGTAGATAATATTGATAAGAATATTATTGTTCCTAATGCTTTCTCTCCAAATAATGATGGTAGTAATGATAAGTTTTCAGCTTCATGTAAAGAAGATTTAAAAAAGGAAGATTACAGTATAATTATCTACAACCGTTGGGGAACAGTTGAATCTGAATTTAAATTAAGCGAGGAAGGGTGGAATGGAAAAAAAAATGGCAAACCATCCCAATCTGGCCTATATATATGGATTTTAACCCACAACAATAAAGTTATTGATAAGGGCAGCTTAAGTTTAGTAAGGTGAAAATTTAGCAAGATTTAAGAATTAAACTAGCAGCACCTAAAACTGCAATATTACCATCTAAATCAGAAAATTTCAATTCACATTTCCCTTTGAAATTACTTAAGCAATATAAGTCAACATACTGTTTTAAAGGATTTAATAATAAATCTCCTGACTTTGCAATACCACCATAAAGAAATATTGCTTGCGGGCTAGTAATTGCAATCAAATTAGCCAATGATTTCCCAAGTATTTCAGCTGTTTTTTCAAATACTTTCAGTGCTATATAATCTCCATCAATTGCAGCCTGGCAAACAATTTTGGAACTTAAGTCTTGATAAGAATATTCTCTCAGTACAGTTTCCTTATTTGAGTATGCCAATAATTCAAATGCTGTTCTTTTTATTCCTGAAGCAGAAACATAAGTTTCAAGACAACCCTTGCGCCCACATCCACATTCTCTTCCATTATGATCAACAATAATATGTCCAAATTCACCAGCAAATCCATCATGACCATATAATAATTCACCATTGCAAACAATTCCACTGCCTAGACCAGTACCTATTGTAATTAATACAAAATCTTTGAAATTCTTCGCTCCACCAAAAACCATTTCTCCAATAGTGGCTGCATTAGCATCATTGGTTAATATACACGGAAATCCAAATCTATCCTCAATCAATTTTACTATTTCGAGCTTACCAGTCCATTTCAGATTAGCAGCAGACTCGATACAAGCTGTTACTATAGATCCATTTGGGGCACCAATTCCTACACCTATTATTTTTTTATCCAAATATTTCAAGCGCCATGAATCAATTATATCGAATATTTCAGCCATATACTCTTCAAAAAGATTATGCTTTTGAGTTTTTATAATGCATGATTCATAAATAAGTCCGTTTATGTCAACAATACCAAGAACTGTATTAGTTCCACCAATATCAATACCAATAGCAACAGAATTCATTGTTTTTAATTTTAAAAAGAAACATATTAATTAAGACAATATTAAGAATATTTACATAAAAATGTACAGCCCTGATTATGTATTAATAAAATAAATGTTTTTATTAATATATTTACATACAATTATTAGAGTTACACTAATTTAACACCTGAAAAATCGAGTAAATTTTGTGCTTCAGAAAATGGAATAATTGCATTTTTCATAATATTATTAACTGGATTAATAAACAGATTATAGGATTCACTAAAATTTGTTTTTATTAGCTTAGTTCTAAAAAAAACAGCATCCGTCAAATCGCAATTATAAATTTTAATTCCAGACATATCAGAATTACTCAGATCAACAGCCTTAAGACTAGAACTATCAAAGGACGAATATGTTAAATTCATTGACTCGAAAGTAGAATAATCCAAACTAGATTTCACAAAACGCATACTCAAAACAATATCATTAAGCCCCGTAAAATTCACTCCCAATATTTTACAAAATTTAAATAAAACATTTGATAAATTTGTATCAACAAAAGATATATTACACAGACTACATTCTGAAAATTCACAATCGATGAATTTTTTTCTGGACAAATCTTCATCTTTAAACTCGATATTCAAAAATTTACAATTTTCATAATATTCAGAATTTAAATCTCCATAATTAGAATCATCAATTATTGCATCATATATCATAATCCTATATTTTAATGGTCAGAATAATCTAAATAAAATTCTGTTTCGTATTAATAATTATTATATTTAACAATTGACAGAATTGTATAGAATTATTTACCTATCATAAATTAATCAAAGAATATACAAATATAACATAAGAGTACTTTTATAAAAATAAAATACTGTATTCTCATGATACCATTTTACAAATTTAAGTATGTCCGATAAAAAAGATATAACAATATGCCTTGGAAGTTCATGTTTTTCGAGAGGTAATGGAAAAAGTTTAGCTGTTATTAAAAACTATTTAGGAGAAAAAAAATTGGATGACATTAGCTTTTTTCACGGAGAGCTTTGTACTGGGAATTGCGCAAAAGGTCCTATATTAAAAATAGAGGATGAATTATTTGAAGAAGTTAGCCCTGAAAATGTAACTGACATTTTGGATAAGTGTTTTAATAAAAAATAGAATTCATTTCGAAAAACTGATATCATGCCATTAATAAAAACAGATCAGAACAAGTGCAATTTGAGTTACACTTGTATAAGGGTTTGTCCTGCCAAAGCAATAAAAATAGAAAAAGATCATGCAGAAATCCTTCCATCCAGATGTATCTCATGCGGAAATTGTGTCAGTGTTTGCTCTCAGAATGCCTTGACTTATAAAAATTCTGAAGAAAAAACTCTAGCTATATTAAAAAATAAATCAAAGAGCATTGCCATTTGCGATCCTGCAATTTCGGGTGAATTTGATGATATTCTAGATTATAGAAATTTTGTAGGAATGATTAAAGCCTTGGGATTTGATTATGTTGTAGAATCAGCTTTTGGAGTTGACTTACTGGCAGCTAAATACAAAGAATTAATTACAGATTTTCATGGCAAATACTATATAAGTTCAAAATGTCCAGCAACAATAAATCAGATAGAAAATTTTCATCATGAGCTAATTGATAATCTAGCTCCCTTGGTGACTCCATCTATCGCAATGGCAAAAGTGAGTCGTCATTTATACGGGAATGATTCCAATATTGTTTTACTTACTCCTTGTGTAGCGGCTAAAACAGACATACCAAAATTTAAGGGTACTGATGGAGAAATAAATGAGGTTTTAAGTTTTTCGGAACTTCGCAACTTATTCAAAGAAAAAGAGATAACTGAAACATCTGTAGAACATTCGGAATTTGACCCTCCGATATCCAAATTGGGGGGGCTATTTCCTATCAGTCATGGCTTATTCCAAGCAACAGATATAAATCTTGGCTTGCTTGATTGTGAAATACTTAGTACAGATGGTAGAAATAATTTTATACAGTCGATTAATGAGTTCCAAAATGATAGTAGTATTAATAAACATTTGGACTTATTTTATTGCGAAGGCTGTATCATGGGACCAGGAAGTTCCAAAGGAGGAAGAAAATTCTCCAGACGTTCAAAAGTAATTCAATATGTTAAGAAAAGGCTAAGAAAATTTGATAATAACAAATGGGCGGAATATATGTTAATGTTCAAAGAATTGGATCTTAGCAGAAATTTCAAAGTACAAAACGTAATTCTAAAAACACCATCAGAAAATCAAATACAAGAAGTGCTTGTAGAGATGGGAAAAGAAAATAGCTCAAATCAATTAGATTGTAAATCATGTGGATATGAAACTTGCATTAAATTTGCAGAAGCAAAAATTCAAGGTTTATCAAAATATGAAATGTGTCCCTCTTACACTATTAAAAAGTTAAATAATTCGAATCTAAAACTGGAAAAAATAAACAAGCAACTATCTGAAACCAAATCAGCATTAAAGAAATCGGAAAAAGAAGCAAAAAGAGAAAGAGAGATAGCACAAGAAGCTTCAGAAACAGTTTCTGCTATGCTTCAAAAACTCCCATCAGGTGTTGTTATTGTAGACAAAAATTTAAAAATAATTGAATCAAATAAAAGTTTTGTAAAATTACTAGGCGAAGAAGCGATTATGTTAAATGACATTATTCCTGGATTAGTAGATGCCGATTTAACCAAATTAATTAGTTTTCATAAAATATTTTCGACAGTTATATTAAACGGTGAAGATATCTTAAACAAAGATATCAATTTTGGTTCAAAACTATTTAATGTATCGGTATTTACTATCAAAAAAAATGAAGTTGTAGGAGGAATAATAAGAGATCTATATGCCCCAGAAGTTAGAAAGGAAGAAGTAATTGGCAGAGCAAGGGCTGTAATTAAAGAAAATTTACAAACCGTACAACAAATAGCTTTCTTACTGGGAGAAAGTGCTTCAAAGACAGAGAAAATTCTAAACTCAATTATCCAATCACATAGTGTAGAAGACAAACATAATGATGAACAGTAAATTCCATATAGATATAGATTGCCAACAAGAATTTCATCACGGGGAGTTAATTTGTGGAGATGTATTTTTATCAAGAAGAATAAAAGAAGAGAATAGAACCATTGCTGTTCTAAGCGATGGAATGGGTAGCGGAGTAAAAGCTAATGTACTAGCCACACTAACAGCATCAATGGCCATGAATTTTGCATTAGAACATAAAGATGTAAAAACAATAGCTGAAATTATAATGAACACTCTTCCTATTTGCAGTGTGCGAAAAGTTAGCTATTCGACATTTACAATTATTGATATTGAATATGATGGAACGACCAAAATAATAGAGTTTGATAATCCCTCATGCATAATCACTAGAGGGAAAAAATTCTACGACCCTGGATGGAGAACAATAATTCTTGATAGCGAAGAAAACAAAGGTAAAGAATTACGCACTTGTGTATTTAATGCACAAAAAGAGGACAGAATATTATTTTGGTCAGATGGAATTATGCAATCAGGCATGGGGAGCCAGGAGCTTCCGTTTGGATGGGGTCATGAAAATGCTTTAAAATACTGTTTAGACCTAATACAATCAAAACCATATATATCATCAAGAAATTTGGCTATAAGTTTAATTAAAAGAGCAAAAAGAAATGATCATGACAACCCCAAAGACGATACTAGTTCTGGTGTAATATATTTTAGGGAAGCTCGAAAATTACTATTATGTACAGGTCCACCATTTGAAAAATCAAAAGACAGTGAATTGGCAATGAAGGTTTTTCACTTTAGAGGTAAGAAAATTATATGTGGTGGGACTACAGCAGAAATCATAGCAAGGGAATTAAGTTTGAAGTTTGCAGCTGGCATGAATATCTCGGATCCAGAACTACCCCCAGTATCTTATGTTGAAGGTATTAACTTAGTAACTGAGGGAATTTTAACAATTGGGAAAGTCGCCAAAATATTAGAAGAATACAATAATGACTATGAATTAGGCTCTGGCCCTGCAGACCAAATTGTACATTATTTACTTCAAAGCGACCAAATATCTATTATTAATGGAACTCGAATTAATATTGCCCATCAAGATCCAAGCCTGCCAGTTGAGTTAGAGATTAGAAGAACTGTGGTAAAAAAAGTTGCTCTACTACTTGAAGAGAAATTCCTTAAAGATGTTAGTTTAAATTTCATATAGAAAAATATTTTTAGGACAATTATTATATATTAATATTTACTTCACATAATAAAGAAAGATCATGCATACCATTAACATATATATAGGTGAAAAGTCAGCTAAATACTGAGATCAATCTATTTTTAATCAACATTACAATTTATTGTTCTTATAAATCAGATTATAACATATAAAACATACTAGATCAAAAATAATATATAAAGGAAAATTTATTTTTACATAATGATTAATTAACTTTACTCTGAAATAATAAAATTTGGGAAATTGGAGAAGATAGATAATATTAGTAAAATTCTAAATTACAAAGAAATTGATAATTTAGAATTACTTGCAAAACAGATTGTAGATGGTTTTATAATAGGTTTACACAGAAGTCCATATAGAGGTTTTTCTGTTGAGTTTGCCGAACATAGACTATACAATCAAGGCGAATCTACTAAACATATTGATTGGAAGGTTTATGGCAGAACTGATAAACTATTTGTCAAACAATTCGAAGAGGAAACTAATCTTAGGGCTCAAATAATTATAGATTGTTCAAACTCTATGCTATTTTCAAGCGACAAAAAAAGCTTAAACAAATTACATTATAGCTGTATATTAGCCTCTTCTTTAATTCATCTATTAAAAAAACAAAGAGATGCATTTGGATTATATAGCTTTTCTAATAAACTAGAAATAATGACAGAGGCAAAACTAAACGAATCCCACTCTAAATACATATTCAATGAGTTAAGGAAACTTATGAATGCCAAGCCATCTCAGATAAAAGAGACTAAAATTTCCGATTCTTTGCATAAAATTGCCGAGCAATCCCCAAAAAGATCCCTAATTATACTATTTACAGATTTTATCGCAAATGATGGTTTCGATGAAATCAAATTAGCATTACAGCATCTACAATTCAATAAGAATGAAATCATTGTCTTTAATATTAGAGATGAAAAACTGGAAACTAAATTTAACTTTCCTTCTAAAACAATTAAATTCGTAGACTTGGAAACTGGGGAAAAAGTAAGCCTAAATCCAGAAACAATAAAAAAAGAATATCTTAATGCTCAAACAAATATCATCAAAGACCTAAAACTCTTTGCAGGCAGAATAGGTATTGACTTTGTGGATATAGATATAAATGAAAATTTCACTGTTTTACTTAAATCTTTTTTATTGAAACGCAGTAAAATGATGTAAAACAAAGGAGGAATCTGCAATAATTTATTATTTCTTTGAACTTAGTTTTTTTATTAGATAAATTTCAGGTTTATCTCCTAGTCAATCTAAAAGAAGAAAAAACTAAGATCATAAACACTTCTTAATTAAAGTAGAATCTGAAACGATGATTTCATCATCATTTAAAACTACCAATTATTTTATAAAATTAATATTTGAAACTTTTAAATTAATATTTGAAACTTTAATATTAATAAACATATACCTTGATTGAAAAACCCGTAGATTCACCTCTGCCCTACATAATTACTTTAAGCATTTGAAATAAATGTCACCGTTTAGGGTTGGTCAGGCTAGATCACGCAAATTTACATTATTTTGAGAATTCAAGCTGTGATTTTACTGATTTACCTATAGTATGAAGTTTTTCTATATCAGAAATACAAGACTCTAATTTGGTTTTGCACTTCAGATTTGAAAATAATTGATAAAGCCATCAACAATACTGAAATACTGGACTTTGAGTATGTGAAAATAATGTCACCGTTTAGGGTTGGTCAGGCTAGATTACGCAAATTTACATTATTTTGAGAATTCAAGTTGTGATTTTACTGATTTACCTATAGTTTGAAGTTTTTCTATATCAGAAATACAAGACTCTAATTTGGTTTTGCACTTCAGATTTGAAAAAAATTGATAAAGCCGTCAACGATACTAAAATACTGGACTTTAAGTATGTGAAAATAATGTCACCGTTTAGGGTTGGTGGTGCTGAACACCCTATATCTACAGTATACCTGAGCTTGCGAGCTGTGTTTTAAATGATTTAGGCTTTGTTTGAGATTCTTTTAATTATGGTAAATATGACTCAAATTTTGTTGCAATTCCAACTGTAAAAAAACAAAATAGTAATAGTATTTTCTTGTAATTGTATTATTATTCTGTAAATATTACATTTAACATAAATCAGAAGAATAAGATTTTTGCTTTAAACATTGAATATTTATTCTTCGTAATAACACAGTTTTAATTTTAAAAATCCAAACTAAGCTGATGCGCCTCATTTTCTTTAATACTTGCAGAAACACTCAGCCCAATCAGACGAACTGACTGAGGAATAGTAATTTGCTCTAACAACAATTCCGAAATTTCCATTATTAAATCTGGTTCCTTCTTACTTTTAGTGGGTAGATTATTAATTATCCCAATTTCTGAAAATGTGAATTCACATTATGTAAATCAATTTCACCTACTAGAAGATAAGCTATAATTTTGAAGTTTTTTGAAAGCTTATAACCTCTAGCT
>JAOARN010000096.1 GCA_025210485.1 Marinifilaceae bacterium
AATTCAAAGTAATCTAAGATTCCTTCTGGCAAAACGTATTTAAGTAAATTATTATCTAACATATCGAAATTCTGATTATATTTTTATCAACACAAATATATACTGTTTAACTCAATACCCAAAATTTACCGCTGACCCGATTTTATCGAAATAAAATCATGTGGAGCATACGGAGAATCGATGACTTGCAACTACAACATGAGAGACAAGATAAAATCTTTTTTTACATAAAAAAAGGGAAGCAATTAGCTTCCCTTTTTTGCAGATATTTTTCGATCTCTACTTAGGCATCAACAGTTTTTTCCTTTGCAGGATTGCGATAATAAACTTCATCATTAATGAATTCTTCAACTGCAATTAAAACAGATTTAGGAAGACGTTCATAATACTTAGAAATCTCAATTTGCTCTCTATTCTCAAACACTTCCTCCAAATTATCAGTGTATGAAGCAAATTCCTGAAGCTTTTTATTTAATTCGCTTTTCAGTTCAACGGCAATTTGATTAGATCTTTTAGCCATAATCATTACAGCCTCGTATACATTACCAACTTCTTTACTCAATTCAGGCATGTTTCGAGTAATAGTAGAATTAGCTGCGGTAGTTTTTTTGTAATTCATTTAGCTTTATTTACTGAATTATTCAAAATTTCTTATTATCTTCCTTTGTATCAACAACATTAATCAGTTAAAACTTTGCTGTGATTCAAAGCAGCGACAAAGATAGTAAATTAAATTTATTTAATTGATTTTTTCTCCTGTTTTTTCTCTTCTCTTATTTCTTTTTTTGTTTTAGGAGTTTTATCTTCATTATTATCTTTTTTCATAAATTTATTTAAATACTCATCAATATCAGACAACATTTTATCAGCATTTTTTCTAAACTTACCTTCCTTATACTCGTTTATAAAAGAATAATATTCTTCTTTAGCTAAATTATATCTTTCCCTTTTCTTTTTAATCACACTGTTTTCCGCCAACTTATACTTCGATTCCAAAAGCATACACATAAGATTTTCTCTATATTTAGAACCTGGATAATCTTTAATACTATTTTGTAAAGCAATAATTGCAGAAGGATAGTATTCTCTATCATAATAATTTTTTGCAGTTAAATACGATTTAAAAACCAATTTATCCTGCATTTCATCAATATATGTATTACACTTTTCAATTCTTGTTGAGCGTGGATACCTATTGATATACAATTGAAAAGCCTCAATAGCATCATTGGTTGGAGTTTGATCCAATCGTGGTTTTGGAGATTCCATATAATAACAATACGCACTCATATAAAGACACTCTTCAGCAAAAGGACTATCTGGATATGTTTTCAAAAAACTTCTAAAATAATGTCCTGCCGAGAAAGGATCATTTTGTCCATAAGCACAATATGCGATATAATAAGCAATTGTTTCGGCCTTACTAGTTCCTCTATACACTGGAGCCACCTCTTGAAATAAAGTGGCAGCTTTTGCATAATCCTCACTATTATAATACTCTTTAGCCTTGGTGAATTTCAATTCATTATCATCACTTTTTAATAATTTTTGATATTCACTACAGCTACTTAACAATATGATAAATCCTAAAAGATAAAAAAACAAATGCTTCATATATACTATAATTTAAGTTAATCGTGGTTTATTTTATTAATTAGAAATACAATGTATCATCTTAACATAAAACAATAACATCTATATATTAGATTCAAACAACAAATATAATTGAATAATTGAATATATCTAATAATATATGATTTCATACATTTAAAAAAGCTTAATTCTTAATAATTTTATGATTAAGCACGATGATTTTACATAATAAATTAAACTCACAAAGACAATAACAAAAACTTGCTTACACTATTCATTTCAAAAGCCCTATAAATGAATTATATTTCATCAAGCATTATACGCATTCTTTTAAAATATATTAATACAAAACATTAACTTTCCATAATATCAAAAATATTTAAAAAACTAACATTCTGACAAAAAGCTAGATAAAACAATAAAAACAGGAAACTACAAATTAATCTAAATGTTAATTTTAAATAATTAATAAATTAAAAGAACCATGTCGAATATTCTTTACTTACATTTACTTCATACACATAAAATAACAATATAAATGAAAAATGATAAGTTAAGACACAATTTTCATATTCCTGTTATGGGTACTGGCTACACTATTAATACGCCAATAAAAGTTGCCCAATACGGAATTTCATCAGTTGTGTCAATTGTCGATGATTCCCTGATGGAAAAACTCAGAGAATTTTATTGCAACAAGTTCAGTATCCCATTTTCCCCAATAAATACTGACAACAAGGATTACAGAGCAGAACGAATCACCTCGTATCTTGATACCATGGATGATATTGTAAGTATGAAATTTGAAAATCTAAAGAAAAACATCTCTGAAAAGAAAAAAGCTTTTGAAGATTTTGTAAACAATTTCCCTGATTGTAATAGCCTAAAAAACGAGGCTATTGAGAAAATAAAATCAGAATTTAAATTTACAGAAATAAAAGATTGGGTAAACAAGAATATAATCCCAGGAAATATCGATGTAAACATAATGACAAAAGTAGATAAACAAAACCATTTCGAAGGTGAAAGTTTGGATACTGAATATAATGATGCACATTCAGCTCTTAGAGGATATGCACAGAGTAAAACCTCAAGCTCACTGGTGCTTTCAGCAGGAATGAATCTTAAACTTTATGGTTATATTGAAAAGTTCAAAGATTTTTTTCCTGACATAAATGGCAATATAAAAAAGAAAATAATACTAAAGGTAAGCGACTACAAATCAGCTTTAGTACAAGGTAAATTTTTAGCCAAAAAAGGAATTTGGGTCTCTGAATTTAGAATAGAATCTGGCTTAAACTGCGGCGGACATGCATTTGTTTCGAATGGTAGCTTAATAGGTGTGATTCTCGAAGAATTTAAATCTAAAAAGGAACAACTCAAAGACTTATTATTTAAGGAGACAAAATCTGCTTTAGAAAAGAAAAATATTGATACCCAGCGATTCAATCCTAAAATCAATATTACAGCTCAAGGTGGTGTTGGCACATCAGAAGAGCATAATTTTCTTATTTCAAATTACAATCTAAAATCTGTAGGTTGGGGATCACCATTTTTAATGGCTACAGATGTATGCGATATCGACAATGAAACTCTAGATAAAATAGAAAACTCAAAACCAAACGATTATTATTTAAGTCACGCCTCTCCTCTGGGAGTAAGATTTAACAATATCGATTTTGAGAAAAACGACCAAGATGCTACTGGATACAAATGCACTAAAGCCTACATGGCATTCAATACTGAATTTACAGAAAAGCCAATATGTACTGCAACAAAATTTTACAAACAGAAGAAAAAGGAACAAATACTAAATTCATCTGACAGCAGCGAATCTAAGAACAAACAAATAAAAATGCTTGAGGCTAAAACATGTCTTTGTAATGGACTAGCGAAATCAATATTGGTGAAAAAAGGAATAGACTCATATGAAACATCTGGCAACTTAAGCATATGCCCTGGTCCAAACATGGCATATTTCAATAAAAGAACCAATCTTAATAGCTTAATTAAACATATATATGGTAAAAAAGATATATTAAATAATTACAAAAGGCCACATATGTTTATTCAAGAATTGGTCTTAAATTTAGAATATCTGAAAGAGCTTATCAGTTCAAGCCAAGAAAATATTGACAAACAGGCTAAAACGATAAAAAAGAATCTTTTGAATGGAATAGAATACTACAAAGAACTGTGTAATAAAAACTACAATCTGAAGAAAGAAATATATTTCGATTTAGAAAATAATCAAAAGAAACTTAACAGCATTAAAGTATAAGAAATTTCGAAATCCAACTAAATGGCTTTGTCTTAGTTTAAAGACAAAGCCATTTTTTTTATTATAGTATTTAAATTCTATTTATCATTTTAAACAGTTTTATAATAAAAAACACAATAACAACAAAACACATCTTACTCATTTACCTACAAATGCAATAATTCACATTTAAATTATCAATAGCCAAATCGATATTGTTTTTATATTTATACTATTAGTTTTAAATCAAAACAATTAACATAAATTTTAAAACCCATGGAAAAACAAAATTATAAAGAAGAAGACTCACAAAACAATCCAATAAATAACGAAGAGGAAAATAATACATATCTAAATCAACCATTAGGTATACAAAAAAAGATAAACAAGGATAAAAATCTAGGTAAAAGACAGAAACACAATACAATAAATAAAAAACAGATTGAAGAGCAGAATCAAACCAACAAAATAAATGCACCTGCCCCTAAACAAAGGGTGAAGAATTTAAAAAAACATAATAATAATAATAATACTCAAACCACATATACAAAAGAAGAAGAAAGAACCTATAATGATAAAAACAAGCCTGAAATCTATACTGACCCAAGCCCATCCCAAGTCTATATTCCAAATAAAAATGACAAAAACAATAAAAATTCAACAAATGAAATTATACACACTAATCCAGAAAATACAGAATGGGGAGATCTATAAAAAAACACGAACAAGTTCCAGCATAACAGTGAAGCTTTGGTTCATCCTTTAAAAAAATAAAAATACTTTGAATTAGATTCAAGCATAACAAATAAAACACATAAATCAAGCACCATATTAGATTCGCATATACATTTTTTTTAACAAAATATCCAAAATAATTAGCTCTGCTGAAGAAACCAAACTAGATTTTATCCACACACTACAACAGATAAACATCTCAAAAATAATGTCTTGAAAAAGCTAATCACAAACTTTAGTCTTGTAGGTTTAACATATTATATTAATATGATACATTAAATTTATATTCCCAAAACAAGCTTCTTTTATTTAATCACCATCTAGATTTAAATAAAACTCTAAAGATCTTATCTTAATTCTTGTTAATATATTTTTATTTATTTTTATACATCAGCAGCTATATCCATTTAAAACCACAACCCCTATAATTCTGATTTTATGCTACTTAAACCAAAACTCAAAAAAATAAATTAGTAAATAGAAACAAACATTTTTAAATTTAATATATAAATCAAAAAAATAATATATCATGAATAAAGAAGCAAAGGAAGAAACTAAAAACAAGACGTTGAATGAGTTAAATGAACAAAAAGTAACAAAAAAAATAACAAAAAAAGGATCTAATACAAAAAAAGGATCTAATACAAGAATATAACGCAAATGATGAGTTGTTTGATAACACAAAGCCTGCTTATAGGCAATTACTAGAAGATTTAAATAAAAAGAACGATGTAAGTAATTTAAATAATCTGATGAAGAACGCATTAGTCAATCCAGGAATTCCATTTTTCGGAATAATTCAACGTCAACAAAAAGACAAGCAAAATTCACACATAAACTATTCCGAAGGGCAAAATGCTATACATCCGCCTCTTCCATCATATGACTCGACTACACAAGTGCCAAATTGGTTAAATAAAAATTCTCACTGAGTATATAAATCAAAAATTAACACATCATGCAAGAAAAAAATAAAAGAAACTGACTCTCAAGGTATTAATTCAATGGAGAATCTAGACTTTAATCGCGAGCAGGTTGAAAATAGTCTTTTCAATAATATTATGAAATTACTTAACCACGCCACTATAAATGTTAACGATGCTGAAAAAATAACTAATGTATTATTTAAAATTATCAATAAAACGCAAGTAGAAGAAGATAGCATAGAAGAAGAAGATAATCCATCAACAAAAGCTCTAATCGAATTATGTAATAGAATCATAGAGGATATCCATTACATATTTGCATGTATAGACGAATCCAATAAAAATCAATTAACACATTTAGGAAACTTAGATAAATATATTACAAATATTAAAAACAAATTACAACAATAATTATCGTAGACTTAGAAAAATAAAATTGATAAAAAAGCTTTATAAGTTAGCACGCGGCAACAAAATCCACTAATCTAGGTGATTAAAGTTTAATCACAAGATTTAAATAAAACTCCAAAGAACTTATTTCAATATTTATTGTAAGAAGAATATAAGGTTTATGCCAAATAAAATAAGAAATCGATAAATTATAATTTCAGAACATTTAAATTAAGCCTTTAAAAGATTAATAATGGAACAACAACAAAAAATCAATTCTAGAGACAATCAGGTAAATCCAAATTCTGAACAACTCAAGGCAAATACTTTTAGAGATATAAACTTGTATGTTGCGGGCTTTTGTGAATATTTAGATTAAAGCCCTTTAAGAAACGGATATGAGTATCAAACTATAAAGGATGATATACGTAAAATTATAAATGCCTCATCTATGCTTATGGGCGACAATTTTAACGAACAAGATAATATAAAACAACCATCTAGAGATGATTTTATCATAATCTGTGACAATATTACAAGTAGTATTGCCTCAATTTGCAAACATCTAAGTAATCTGGAAAAAGAACAGATGGAAATCATACAGAATATTGTTATTGACTACCAAGCAATAGTAGAGAATAGTAATATAGTCTGAATAAAATTCGACAACTAATAATGAAATAATTACTATTTATAGAATATGAAGACTATCATAATAAAACAGATAAACTTAGATTCTAATAAACATCATAATAACACAAAAAGTGCATCCACAGCTTATAAAACCTTCAATATTAAACTTAAAGGAAACCAATACATGCCGTAGAGAAAGCTTAAAATAAATAAAGAAGCAAATTTTATCATTTTAAAATATTTATGTAAAACAATATATACTTTAAGAAAATAGAAACAATCAGCTTTATTTAAGTTTATGGTTTTTATAATAGTATATTCAAAATTTTAATATCATGGAGAAAGAAGAACAAAAGCAGCAAAAGCCAGAAAGCTCACAAAACAATCCGAATATGCCAAAACATGGATACGATGCACTTGGGTTTAGTAAGCTAATTAATAAATATATAGACAAAAGAAAACTTGCAAGTCTACAAGAAGTAGAAGAACTAGGCATCAAGTATATAGTATATTGGAAGCAAATAAGAGGTTTAAATCTCAAAAAAAAAGACAACAATATCCTAAATCAGCAAAGCCAAGCACAACAAAATAACAAAATCAACCCACATCTGTTAGCTTCACTAGTTAATGACTACAAAAAGAATGGATTGCAAGCTTCAGAAGAAGAAATAAGAAATCTAGGGATTGATTATGAAATATATCTAGATGCTATCTTTAACATACCACCTAAAATCGAACAAGAATTTAATTCAAAAAAAACATTTCCAGTGCTAGTGCGAGACCCAGAATTAGTACAAGTTTTAATAAAAGGAGAACAGCAGCAGCAGCAACAAATCGAAGAAGAATTAAATAACCTAAACCAAAATTTACAAGAAAGTCAATATCAACAACAACAGCAACAAATCAAACAAGAATTCAACGATTCAAACCCAATTCAACAACAAAACTCACAAAATAAATCCAATGCTCAAAACCAAAGAGAAACAGACATACAGAAGAAAAAATCACAAGATAGGATGAAAAAAAGGATTGAAGAAGAAAATACATACCTACAAAAACTATGTGCTGAAGAATTGTTTTATAAATTTATAGCCACTTATGGGATCAATACAAGCGAAGATCACATGAACTATTGGATTAATAATTCCCCAAATGAGATAGAAAAATTCTTAAATGAGACTATTAAAATAAAGAAACATGTTAGCCTCAAAATAGATGAAAACAATATTCGGAATAATAGCATTCAAATGTTTAAAGAAAAATATAGGAATTTACTTCTCGAAATAGAAAAATTAAAGAAGAAACCCGAAGATTTAAAAAAAGAAAATATTGATGAAGATTTAAATGGCTTTCTGAAATTATTAGATAAACTTAAAAATTGGAATTACGATGATATGATTGAGAGGGGGTTGATAACCAGTCTATCAAAGGATATATTTCAATCAAAAATAAAGATTATAGATAATATATTAGAGCTTTCTATTCCTAATTATGTCAATACTCCTGCAAATAAAAAAACAGATAACGAAACTAATTCTGAAAAAATAACTTCGCTTAATATACTTCTTGCAAAACTGAAGAATATTTATATAAAACTTGGTGGAAATATTGATTTAAGACCAGGAATCGAAAAGATATTAATAATATTAAAAAACGAATTCAGGAAAAAAAAATAATCTGATTCCATAATTTATATTTTACATTATAAACATAGGATTTACAAAATAATGATTTTTATTACTATATTGTGCTTTGTAACAAAACATAAAATCAATGTTTACAAAAAATATAATAGATCAGCTTAAGGAAAATAATATTTCTGAAGAAAAGATTACAGAACAAATAAATAAATTTAAAAAAGGATTCAATGCTCTAGAATTAGAGTCTTCTGCTAGAATAAATTCAGGTATTATCAAACTTACGAAATCGGAGTTAAAAGAATATACAGAAAAATCAGAAAGTATAGAAAACAAGAGTATTTGTAAATTTGTGCCTGCTTCGGGTGCTGCAACTCGTATGTTTAAACCACTTTATGATTTTCTAAACGAGTATAAGAATACAGAATCAGAATATTTGGATTTTCTTAAAGATAAGTCTGAGAATAGTCTTTTTAGATTTTTTAATAATATTGAAGATTTCGCCTTTTATGAAGACCTTCATATCAAAACCACAGATATAGGAGAAGACTTAGAGAAACTGATAAGCAAGAATAACTATAATAAAATACTAGAAATATTACTTTCGGATTATGGTTTGAACTATGGAAAACTTCCGAAAGGACTATTAAAATTTCACAAATATCACTACAGGTCTAGAACAGCATTTGAAGAACATATTGTTGAAGCATTTCAATATTGCACAAACAAAGATAAAACAGCAAATTTGCATCTAACAGTCTCACCCGAACATCATGATTTATTTTTACAGAAATGGAAAGAAGTCAAAGATATAATGTCCGAAAAATATAAATACGAATTAAATCTTGAATTCTCTTTTCAACAAGATTCAACGCAAACATTAGCTGTGGACCAAAATAACAAACCTATATTGGACGATAAAAAAAGGCTAATTCTACGTCCTGCTGGTCATGGGGCATTAATAAACAATTTAAACGAGCTAAAATACGCCTATGTCTATATTAAAAATATAGATAATGTATCTCCTGATAGCCTTAAACCTGATACTGTTGTATACAAGAAAGCTTTACTAGGAATATTACAAGAAAAACAAAACAAAGTTTTTGAATATCTTAACTTATTGGAACAAGATAATACTAATGATAATTTATTATTTGAAATTGTAAAATTCATTGAAGAAAATCTTGGTACTAGATTAAATTTCGATTATAAAGAAATTCAAATTAAAAAATTAAAAACAGAATTATTCAATATATTAAACAGACCTATAAGAGTTTGCGGCGTTGTTAAAAACCAAGGTGAACCTGGTGGTGGACCATTTTGGGTTAAGAATGAATCAGGAAAATATACGAGCCTTCAAATAGTAGAGTCGGCACAGGTTGATACAGCAAATGAGGAACAGAATAATATTTTCAAAAATTCGACTCATTTTAACCCTGTGGATATTGTATGCGGCTTATATAACTACAAAGGAGAAAAATTTAAGCTTTATGATTTTGTTGATCATAACACTGGTTTTATAACAGAAAAATCTCATCAGGGTCAAAGCATTAAAGCTATGGAGTTGCCAGGTCTATGGAATGGCGCTATGGCTAATTGGAATACTATTTTTGTTGAAGTACCAAATACTACTTTCAATCCTGTTAAAAATGTTTTTGACTTATTACGAATTGAACATAGTAACTATTGTTATTCCGCCCTAGAATAAAATCAATAATGATATATTTACCATATATAGATTTACATCTCTTCTGTATATGGTAAATATTTAACTAAATAACTCACTAGATTAGCTTTTTTGCTTGCAGAATATGCCTTTTCCCCTTTGGTCCTTTAAGTCTTTTCACCTCAAATCCAGCTGAACGCAAAGCCTGTTTAACAATCCCCTTACTCGAATAAGTCATTAAAACAGCTTCATTATTAAGATTATCATATATTTTTTCAAATATTTCTTCTGTCCATAAATCAGGCTGTAAATCAGGATTAAAGCAATCAAAGTACACCAAATCATAATTTACCTCAAGTCTTATATCCTTAATATCAATATTATATTTAACAAAATCAAAACCACTATCTATATTATGCAAAACAGCCCATTCTGATTCATGCATAAATTTGAATTGATTTGTCAAATCTGGATTAATTTGATTTACATAATTCAAAGAATCAACTATTTCCAATTCGACAGGATATTTTTCAATCGTGTGATATTCTATTTTTCGATTCCCCTTATTGTTCAAACTTAGCAATGCATTTAAACCTGTACCAAAACCAAATTCTAGTATTTTAATATTATCTTTTTCTATAAAATCAAGCCCATTATTTATATATATATGTCGAGATTCATCTATTGCTCCATATTTAGAATGATAAGTCTCATCTGCATCGATTAGCTCAATACTAGAGGAACCATCCTCGGTGATTATTAATTTACGTTCAAACATTTGTCTTGATTATTAGCTAAATTTCAAAATACAAAAATAATATTTTAAATCTCATATATCTAATGGTTGCAATCAGTTTTCCTTAACCTAAATTCAAGTATCAACTGCAACGACTCAATTCAAGGATGTATAAAAAATCATAAGCCATATTAGAAAAGAAATATTTATGATAAAGTAAAAGTGGGTAAAAATATTATAGTTAGAAAATTTCAAGAATTATAATATTCCAAGTATAGTAGCTTGCCTGAAAGGCATATATAACATAAGCCAATGCAACGCATTGGTTTAGATATCAATATAAAAAAAGGCTGTAAGTCTGAAATGACAAATTATATTCAGAAGAAGTCAGGACAATATATCATTTTATGCGAATATGATTTTTAAAACTGAAAATAATAAATCATTAGCTTGCCTGAAAGGCATATATAACATAAGCCAATGCAACGCATTGGCTTAGATATCAATATAAAAAAAGGCTGTAAGCCTGAAATGAGTATTAATAAATATTTTTTTAATTTAAACCACTCTATAGCTATACAGAATTAAAATCAATATAAGATAATCACAAAACTATATCTTCTTTACTGTATTCATAAAACATAAAATAGCGAAAGACTATATAAATCTCTGGCCATTCCTCTAAAATATCACCAAGGTAGTTCTTAGCTATATATGTCTAATCTTCTATCATTTAAACCAAAGACCTAAACTTGAATACTTATATTATCAATTAATGATTCAAAATTCCACCCATTCCCTCCTATCTTAATTTTTGTAATTTTAATAGCTTGAGGAAAGTAGTCCTTAATAATAAATTCTTCTTTTCTTAACCACTTATTTTTAGAACAGTAAGGAAACACAACACGTATATCATCATCCTCGTATTTGCTTTGCCCACCTCGGTAATTGTAGCAAAATCTCAATACTAACTCATTATTACTAGAGTCAAGCAAATACAAATATACATTTGCCGGATACTCCCCATTGCTCCAACCTGCTCCATTTCCTACATCAGAATAAACAGGATTTACATCAAATCTTAATTTTGTATTTTCCCTTAATGCAATATCTATTGTTTTTGATAAATAAATTCCACCGCCATTACCACCAGCTCCAGTACGTCTAAATTTAACATAATTATCATCTACCACTATAGAGCCTGGAATATCATCAATGTTTTCGACTGTCCAATTCGGATTATTTGAATAGTTCCCATCATTGAAATCTTCATCTAAACCAGTAGCTATATCATCTCTCCTAATTGCTAAAATATAATTTGATCCATGCCAAGAACCAAGACTTAAGATATTATTCCCAATATCATCATGAACAGCAAAAGAGTCAGGCACATCACCCTCATGCCTAGATGCAAAATATGCTCTCGAAGATGAATAAAATTGACGACCATTTCTTTTTACATAAATGGAATTATTATATTGGGTTCTCCCCAAATAATTATACAAACCTATAAGATTGCCACCATCTTTATAGAATGATTCCAAATCGCTCCAGTCGGCAACCCGATAATCTGAACCAAAATTATTATCAATAATTTGATCCCAATCTGAATTATAAGAGTAAGTTCCATTTGTTATTTTAAATTCATTATATGTCGAAGCATCTGAATTAGATTGACCAGAACTAACATAAGTCTGTCGACCACTCCAGGTTCCTTTATCACCTTCAATATCCCATATTCCTGAACATTCACCTTCTGAAAATGAACCTATAAAGTTTGATTCCGAACTATCTCCGTCTATGCTAGCATCCACTATACCTGTCTTGCTCACATTTCCCTGTATAGAATATGTTCTTGAACTATTAGCAAATTTAAGATTTCCGTTTATCTCCCCATTATCAGAAATCACTGCACTCCAAGTTCCCTCTTCATCTCCATAAATAACACCTCCCCAGCCTCCTAAAAGCTCACTGCCAGATGATACTAGATCCTCATCATCGTTTGAACATCCAAGCACTAGAATAGTCATCATAATTAAAATAAAATATTTCATAATATTACTTTTTTTTATTTGACTTAATTTTTCACCATGCAATTTATTCCTTAAGCACTTATATCTAAATAATCCAAAGGAGTGTATTCTCTTTAAAAAATAATAATATCAAATATATAACAAGTTAAATTGACTGTCAATGAATTATTTAATTTTAAAATCGAAAATAATCAAGCATAAGAAACAAACAATACGGAGAATATCTAATCATATTGATGTATAGAAGATAATTTTATATATAAACCAAAATTAACAAAGGGCTGACTTTAAATAAAGTCAGCCCTTTTATGTTTAATATTTTATCTAATGTACTCTTATTCGTATTTCACTTAGCCTTTTATATGTATTTATATTCAACAACTATCTTAAAACAACTAATGATTATCAAAACTAATCGAAATCAAGCAATATATAAAGTTAAAATCATTGAGAGACTATCTTATACTTTCTATTCAAAATGCAAATATTTTACTTTCAAAATCTCTGCAGATCTGTTCCCAATTCTTGTAATTCCCAATTCATCTGAAGGTGATACAGAATTATATATCTTTACAAAACTCACATATTTAAGATTAACAGATTTACCATTTTCATCTACAGCATTCGAAAAATCAACAAAATCGGCTTTTTCAAAATCTCCTTCGTTCTCATAACCTTTATTATCTGCATATCCCCAATCGTATCCAGGCCAAGCAACAATTCTACCATGAGCTGGATGATCTATCATACAAACATTATTTTTAAGTTTTGTTCCTTTGAAAGTCACTGAATTTGGATAAGATAATGGATACATTGCCTGAGGATGCCATGTTTTAACAATATTAAAATCATATATTCCTGACTTGCCTTGATTATCTTCCCATTTTATTTTATGATCATCATCATCAAGCCTTGAGTATGTAATTTCGTAATTTTTTATAGTTTCGGCTTTGTGATATTCACTACCCTTGAGTTCGTACCATTTATCATTTGGCTTTCCATCCTGATTTTCGTCGAATGAAACCTGAATACTTGCAGGCTCAGAATTATTTTCGAAACTATTTCCAAAAATAGCTAAATCTTCACCTGTTTTATTTAACATTGCACCATTAAAATTGAATACAACATAACCGCCAAAAACTCCTAAAGATATATATTGTTCAGTTTCGCCCAATATGCTTTCACCTACTTGGATAAGACTTTTTTGTGGTTCTTCATTTTGGAATTGCCCTGGAGCTGGTTTAAATTCATTAATCTGAGCAACCCATTCACTTTTTGCCAATTCAACTTTCGCATCATTTTTTATCTTTGCATCGCCAACATCCTCATTGTCACATGATATATAAACAAGAGAAATAAAAAGCAATGCATATAATTGTATTGTTTTCATAATCAACAAAATTAAAAATTATATTATACTCAAAAAGTGCTAAGGTAAAAACTTAGCACTTTTAAAAAATATCTTAGTCAGTAATATTATTTAAATGAAGTTGGATTACCAGTTCCTCCTAATGTTTCAGATACTTGAACATTACCTTCATGATCAAATTTGGAAATCCAATTACCATCTTTCTTTATACAGTTTGCATAAACATTTTTACCAACAAACTTAGATAATTTAGCATTTGCATCAGCTTCAGTTTGGATCTCAGGGAATTCAACTATTACATTTCCTAAACTTAATTGTGCTTTACCATCTTTCCAAACTCCTTCTTTTACTGTTCCTCTAATTACTTCGTCAAAAAAGTCTACTCCATATGCAAATTGACTTGTCCATTTAGACCCATTATAACAATCAGCTCTTGTTCCTCCAAAACCTAATTGAGTGCTTGACATATAAATATCTTTCATTAACTTGAATACATAAGTTTTGCCAACATAACTATTATCACGAATAGGAAATGAAAACATTCCATAATCGTTTGCTCTAAAATCTTTACTTGAATTACCAGCCATATCGACTAAATATATCTCCATTCCCCAGGCTCCCATCATTCCAAATGGCATAGTGCCAGCAATTTTCGCCTTAACAATTTTCAAATCGCCTCTATTCCAAGCTTCAAAATCTGCTCTAGAAATAGTTTGATAAGTAACTAATGATAAATCTTCCCAAACAGCTGTTAGTGTAATATCAGAATTAACAGGTGAATCAAAATTATATTCACTACCATTTAAAGCCCAATACTTAAATTTGAATCCATCTTTTTCAAGGCTTGTAGATGGCTTAGTAAGTTTTTCACCATCAGCTATTTTCAAATCCGAAACAGCAACAGAAGTACCAGTAGCAAAAGAAACTGTGAACTCTTTCACCCATTTTGCAACTAGGTTAATATCCTTTGTTACAGCCGAATCAAAATTATACTCAATATCATTTAAAGTCCAATACTTAAATACATAAGCTGATTTAACTAATGCGGTTGTAGGTTTTGTGGCTGATTCACCCTCTATAACTTCTTGAGAATCAATACTAGTTGAAGTACCAGTGGTAAAGGTCACATTAAATTTATTGACAGCAACTTCCCATTTTGCAACTAAAACTATATCTTTATCAATGCTTTTGCCAAATTCATATTTCTCACCGTTCAAAGTCCAGTATTTAAATACAAAACCATCTTTCTTTAGCACTGTCGGAGGAGCCAATAGTTTTTCCCCTTGACTTATTTTCATTGATTCAATTTCCTGATCATTTCCTGTAGTAAACTTAACAGTATATGATGGAATTTCACTCCATTTTGCAACTAAGGTAATATCGGATTTCACTGGTGTAGACTTGAATTTAAACTCTTTATTATCAAGAGTCCAATGCATAAAACTAAAGCCTTCTTTTTCTAATTTAATAGTTGGTTCGATAGCAAATCCACCATCTTCTACAGCTTGATCTTTAACTGATTGCTCTGAATTAGTTTGAAACTTAACTTTTCTGATAGCTACATCACTATCATCACATGATGAGAACATGATAGCAAATATTGCTATCATTCCAAATAATAATTTTTTCATTTTACTTTGTAAATTTTAAAATAAACTCTCTGTGTGTGTTCGATTAAAATTTGTAAAGTGTGGGAGGTTTTGACAATATAGGAACTATATAGTTTCTGAATCGTGTCCTGTTTCCCGCAGGTTACAAAATCTACATTAGGCAGGTCTTCTGACTTATCCCAGTTTTTTGAAACCTTCCCATAAAGTAGAGCACTTTAATAGTGGTATAAAATCAAAAACTATAATCGCAAAAAGCGAATGGGCTTCACAGCAGCGGGAACTGTTATCGATTTAAACGATATTCCCTTTTAATTCCTCATTGAATTCACAATGATAAGAAACCAAATGCGCCGCGAATATATATGTTATGTTTTATTTAAACAAGACAAAATTCAATATATTGGCATAAAAAACAATAAAAGTCTGACAATCAATTTTAAAAAATAATTATAGGAACATATTCATTTTCAAAAAAGCAAAAAAGACAAAGACACAAATCAGCATCGCTTCAGAAAGCCTCATTCCCAATGCATATCAATGAATTAAACCCTAAGACATACTTATAAAAGTAGACTAGAGAAAAATGCACTACTTATATAATGGCTGAATTCAGAAAAGCAAAACCAATAAAAATATAGAGAATTACGATATGAAAAATTTGCAGTATTTTTATTAAGATTATATCTTTGTTTGTATGTGTTTAATTAATAATAAATAAAACAACAACAATATCCAAACTACAAATTATTAATTAATAGGGTATTTTAATACCGCTTCAATTTTGATTTTTGTTTAAATCTAAAATTTACTACTTATGGAAACAAATGTTGTTGATCGTCACGAACTCTTAGTAAAAACTTGGGAAGAAAATCATGTCAGAATTGGGAAATTTGTCCTATCTCAAACAAGAGATATCCATATTACGGAGGATATACTACAAGAGACTTTTGTAAAAGCTCATAAATCTGCACTTCAGCTCAGAAAACCAGAAAGAATGTTATCATGGATATACCAAATAGCACGCAGATTAATTATTGACATAAAAAGAAAAAAAAGGCCTAGCTTTCATCCCAATGAAGAATTAAAACATCACAAAGCAGCTGAAGACATAGAAAATATCTATAAAAATTTCGGCCCTTGCCTTAAACCTTCGATTGAGGCATTACCTGATATATATAGTGAAGTGTTATTTAATTCTTATTTAAAAAAAGTAAAACAGCATGAATTTGCAAACAAATCAGACATTTCATACTCAGCAGTAAAATCAAGAGTTCAAAGAGCTAAAACTTTGCTTAGAGAAGAATTAAGTAAATGTTATACTTTTGTAACAGGGAAAAATGGAAAAGGGGTTATAGATTTTAAAAAGAAACGGAAGTTTTGTGATAAGTGTTTATCCGCAATTCAAAAGTACAAACCATACCAAAACACAATTTAAATCTTCAAAAATACAAAGGAGCATCTATCAAAAAGATGCTCCTTTACATTTTATAAAAATTAATTCTCGAACAATCTATAAACAAACCATGAGGCAGCTAATAAATCTGCTGCTCCACCAGGGGATATATTTTTTTCCTCGCAATAAGAAATCATATTATTATAATTCAAAAGAAATTCTGATTTGGAATCAAATTCTCTAGTCAGCTTCGCTTTTTGCCTAAACTCCAAATACACTTCATATCCTGCCCTATGGATTATATTGGTATCTTCACTTCTGGATATGATATCGACCAGACATCTTTTCAAAGCATAACTTATAGTCTCGTAATTATCAGAGACTATAAACTTTCTCAAAATCTCAATTTGATTTTCAAATATAATAGGCAAACCATCTTCCATTTCGCCTCTAATACCCTTTATCCCATATTTATTGTAACAACAAACGCCATTTGACTTAAAACTAGTATTGACTAATTCTCTAGATACCAATCCTGCAAACATAGCCTTCAATTTAGCATGTATATTCGGAATACTCAAAGAATTATGATAATATAAATAAGAACAAACATAGATTAGATTTGCCATAATATAAATTCCTCCTTTATGAGTATTTACACCATTAGTTTGTTCATACATGGATTTCTCCATATTCATTCCAATTTGTCTCAAGACTGGAAGTGCATCAACCGAATCAACATAATCATCATCTATTGCAAGATTCACAATATCAGAAAAATACTGTGATATAACACAAGTCGATTTAACGAAGCTGTAATAATCCATATCAGTATGACTACCACTACTAGAATGATCAACCAGCCCAGGTTTGGGAGTTAAACTGATTTCCATCCAAAGAGATTCAGTAGCAAGTGCAGAAATTTTATTCTTGAAATCATTTAGTTTTTCCTGCTTATTAAATATATTAACATAAGAAAGAATCTGATTTTGCATATATTCATAATCATGCCTTCTATTTCTCATACAATCAATGGCTGGATATTCTCCACAAAAAAAACATGTCTTCACCTTATTGGAGCTAATAGGATGCCCACAACTATTTGTAATATCAACATCAATAAGACGCCCATATTTTTGCTCAAAGTCTTCTGTATAACTTTTTACAATATGGATTTTTTCATCATCAACATTCAAAGCAGAGATAAAAAAATCTCCTGCCTCATCTATTTTATGATATGTAAAATCGGGATTTAAGAATATTCTATTTGACAATAAAAAATCCTTCAAATTTGATAATATATTATTGAAATATTCAGATATTTCAGATGTAGATTTTGGATAACCTGGGATATTTAAACTCAAACTTAAACTAGCCAAAGACTTCGAACTAATATCCTTTCGTAATTTGCTTCTATCATCTTTAGCCAATAATATTCCCTCTAAAATTTTATTCATTTCTTATTAAGTAAAACAGCCTAATTAAGCTTATTTTCATGTAGCTATCAACTAAAAAAGTTTCTCATCAATTTAAGTTATGGCTTAAAACAACTTAAATTAAAACCAAGAAAACAAGCAATATTAACAACTCACAATTATGGACAAAGTTTAAAATTATATCTCAGAATAAAATAAGTGCTTATATTTTACACAACATAAAAGCAGCAGAAAAAAACAGATTTACTATTTTCGTACATAATATAATAACAATACAATCTTTAGCTACTCGTATTTAAGTTCTTTTATTTTAACAATTGAAAATATTGCTAAAAAAAATGTTTTAATGAACAAACCAATAATAAAACTAATACAAAGTATTTAATAACCGAATAAAATCCCCCTCTAAAACCACAACATATTACTAACATAATTACTATTTTTAACAATAATTACTATATTGCATTCTTAACAATTTATAAATTAAATCAACGACTCAAAATATTTTTGTAAACATCCAAAAACAGAAAAACAAATGCAACAGACAAATACAAATAAGACATCAGCTAAAAGTAAAAGCATAATTAATTTTACAATAAGTGATATTGAAGCTAAAGAATACGCATTGAAATGGCTCTGTGCTGGAGAATATACCGCTGGAGATATTCTGTTCTCAGAAGATATTGATAAAATTACAGCTTTATATATACCATGTTTTCTATATGAAGGGGAATATACTTGCAATCTATACAGCAAAAGCAATAAAAGTAGATTAGTAGAGTCTATTTCCTGTTCTTTTTGCTTTCCTTATTATGCTGGTGAAAAATCAGAGATAGATACTGCAGCTAAAAAATTTATTGCCTCTAGAAATATCAGACCTAATGAGATTAAAGAATTTAATGGTGATTACAACAAGAACACAAAAACATTAGTGCTTTTTGAGAATAAAAAAGAAGTGTGGATAAATGAAGCCCGTAAAGAATTAAGCGAATTAGTTAAAAAAAACATAACAAAACAATTTTCTTATAATATAAATCCGATCTATGAGATGGAAATTGATTTCAAAATTTCAACAATTTCAGAAATATATTTACCTTATTGGAAGATAGACTATTTCTACAACACCAATGCTTATTCTGTTATCATAGACGGAACTAATAAAACATCAGTAGGAGGAACTAAACCTGAAGATGAAGCATCTAAATCAAAAATCGTGAAAAACAAGAGAATTAGAAAATTTGCTTTATATGCTATTTTGACTTGGTTAATATGGGGGATAATTTCATTATGTATAACAAAATTAGCTGATTATTCTATAGCCTTTGACAATTTATTTATTAGTCCCAGAGGAGGCTTCAATTTTACTATTAGAAATTTACTAGTATTTAGTGCTTTTGCCATAACTATGGGGATTACAAGTAGGAAAATAAACAAAACGACAGATAGATTAGCAGCAAAAAGATTTCGCAATCTGCAAACAAGATTAGACATAATAAAAACAGAACATATGTACCAGTCAGAATCAAATAGGAATGTATAGTATCATAAAATTTAACATACTTTCAACAAAGGAGAGAAAAGCCATTAGCATCTCTCCTTTTCTAAACAACCTACCTTTACACAATAAAACACAACTAGAACTCTTACTGCGGTATACAGGGATATAAGTGTTCATAAGCAAAAGAATCTTTCAGGGGTTTCAGATGTGCCCTCAGCTATTGTTTTTTATTTGTTAAATAATACATACATAATTTATTCTTAATAATGTATTTTTGCAGCCAATTCAAAACATAAAAAATTATGGAAAAGACAAAGATCTGGAAGGTTCAAAATGACAAATTAATAGAACTCAAATCAGAGAATCTAGATTACGAAGAAAGAATACACAGATGGATAGAAGAAGATATCTCAATAATATTGCCCAATACAATTCTAATAGGCTCAAAAGTCAAAACAGATCATGGCAAAGAGGTTGACCTAATGGCAATAGACGAAAATGGAGATTTAATAATAATCGAGCTCAAACGAGGCTTAACATCACGAGAAGTTACAGCCCAGGCTCTCGATTACGCTTCATGGGCTGATGGACTAAACGAAGAAGACATAGACTTAATATTAAAAAAGAATGGTAAAGATAAAAGCATTGCAGAATTACTTTCTGAAAAATTTGAAAATGCTGAAAATATAGATATTAACGAAAATCAAAAAATATTCATCGTTGCCTCATCAGTAGATTCAATAACCGAACGTATTTGCAAATATCTTGCAAACAATGGACTTCAAATTAACGTACTCACTTTTAATTATTACCGAGACGGAGACAAAGAATTCATATCGAGAAATTTCTTAGTAAACGAGAAATACAAAACAAAAAAGAGTTTAAAGAAGAAAAATGGAAGATATGTTACAAGTCTATTTAATGAAGGAAAATTGAGAATTGGTCAAAAATTAAAATATCTCCCACTCGAAAATTTAGGAATTCACAAAACCGCAACCATATTTAGAGAAGGAAGTAAATGTATTAAACTCGATGAAACTCACGAAGAATTTTCATTTAGTGGTCTTCGAAAAAAACTTATTCTTGAAAACAATATTGACCTTAACCCACATTTTCCATATATGCAATGGGTAGAATGGGAATTAATCGACGAAGGTATCAAACTATCTGATTTATAAGTCTGCGAAATACTTTGCTAGAAATTAGCTTTGCCAAAATTAATTTCTAGCAAAATACTAATAATTTTATATACATAAAGTTTTTAAACTAAAATAAAACAAAAGTCTGTATTCGTAAAACTAAAAAGCAAATCTTTTCAATTATAATTTATTGTTCTATAAATTCAGATTAAGATCTAACAAAAAACTCAAAACCCTCATTTTCGGTAGATTAGGTTAAAGATAAAGACTAAAATACACATCTATGCATCTAGATGTTTTATTATTATATATATTGTAAAATAAACCAAATCTACTATTATTTCAATATTTTGATTAACAATACTTAAACACCGCCAGACTTACAGTAAACAATATCTTTTTTATCTATTCCTGTGTTTTTTAATCTTATAGCTATTGTCTATATGCTCATAAATAACCATCTTTGCCCGCCGTTAAATAATTCACAATTCAATTATTAAATTATATTACAAGTAGATACAAAAAAATTTATAATCATAAAAACCAAAAGAGATAAACAATTTTTATTTAGTTAATATTTATTATATATAGATACACTTCCCGGCTTATTCTTATCTAAATATAATATTCAGACAATGAAGCATAGCGCCTCCAAATTAACATATAATTATAAAAATAAACTTTGTCAGTCTCCCAATCCATTCATAAATTAAACAATCAACTAAATAACAAAACAGAAACACAATTTCTATGAATTCTAACAAATCGATCGCAATCTCATTAGGTGTATTTTCTGCCTTATTTTTTGCAGTTACTTTTGTATTTAATAGACTTATGTCGGTAAATGGAGGGCACTGGACTTGGAATGCCTCATTACGATTTTTCTGGATGTTGCCTATCCTTCTTGTCATTGTATTATTGAGAAAAAAGTTGGGCATTCTATTTCAAGAAATCAAACAAAATCTTTGGAAGTGGATTTTATGGAGCACTGTGGGCTTTGGATTATTCTATGCTCCTCTAACTTATGCTACTGTTCATGGAGCTTCCTGGTTGGTCGCTAGCACCTGGCAAGTTACAATTATAGCAGGAATGTTATTAGCTCCTATTATTAATAATACCAGTTTCAAATCTTGCATTTCTGCCAAAACATTAATCTTTTCCTTGATAATTTTACTAGGTATTGGAATTATGCAATTTAGCCAAGCAGAATCAATGGAGATTGGTAAGATAATTATTGGAACCATCCCTGTGTTAATTTCGGCAATTGCTTATCCTTTGGGCAATAGAAAGATGATGAAAATAACTAATGGTAGATTAGGTGCTATTGAAAGGACACTAGGTATGACTATATGCAGTATACCATTCTGGATACTTATCTCATGTTGGGGGATATCTGAAAATGCAATTCCGCATACCGATCAAATATTTGACACTTTAATCGTTGCAATATGTTCTGGAGTAATTGCAACAGTTCTGTTCTTTATGGCTACAGATAGAGTTAGGCATAATCAATCTTCTTTGGCTTCAGTAGAAGCTAGTTTATCAACAGAGGTGGTTTTTACGCTTATTGGAGAGATTTTGATATTAAAAATCCATGTACCAAATATTTATTCTTTATTAGGAATAGGCTTAGTAATATTGGGAATGACCTTACACAGCTTAAAAAAATAAATAGTGCGAACATAAAAAAAGGCTGAAAAATTAGATTTTCAGCCTTTTTTTATATTAATATATTTCAGAATTAATCTACCACCCAAGTGTCTCCACTATTCAATAGATCATCCATACATTTGATATCAGAAATTTCCTTGATAGCCTCAATTTGTTTCTCCATTTTTTCGTCATATGACGATGAAGAAACATCTCTAATAACGCCTAAAGCAACAGGATATTCAGGAGCACTCATATTAGAAAGCAACCAGTGCATATGCGGATCTGGCGATTGAGCATCATGAACCAAGATATCATCTTCTGTAATACCATTTTGTCCAATAGTAACAACAATCAACTTACCATTACCCCCCATTATTAATCCTTTATCCTTATTCTTACCAAAAATCATTGGTTTGCCATGCTCAAGAATCAATTGATAATCATCCTTAGTTTCTTTATTGGTAATCATTTCGTGAGCTCCATCATTGTAGATAACACAATTCTGAAGAACTTCAACAATAGAAGTACCTTTATGTTCAGCAGCTTTAACCATAATATCAGCAGTCAAAGCAATGCTAGTATCAATACTTCTGGCATAAAACTTACCTTGAGCACCAATAGCAAGCTCTCCTGGATGGAAAGGCTGTTCGATAGTACCAAAAGGAGAAGTTTTAGTTTTCATTCCCAGTTTAGAAGTTGGAGAATACTGACCTTTAGTAAGCCCATAAATTTCATTATTAAACAAAAGAATGGTCATATCAATATTACGGCGCACGGCATGTATAAAGTGGTTACCACCAATAGCAAGCGCATCACCATCACCCGAAACCTGAATGATTTGCAATTCAGGACTTGCAGCTTTTGCACCAGAGGCAATAGCAGCAGCACGACCGTGAATAGAGTGAAATCCGTATGTTTCCATATAATATGGAAAACGAGAAGAACAACCAATACCTGAAATGATTGCAAAATTCTCACGAGGGACACCCATTTGAGCCATTGCTTTTTGAACAGATACCAATACACCATGGTCGCCACATCCAGGACACCATCTTACTTCCTGATCACTTTTAAAATCTTTGGGAGTAAGTTTCGTAGCTAATTTTACATTTTTTAAATCTGCCATAACTATTTCTCCTCTATTAAATCGTTAAATCTTTTTTTCAATTCGATTACAGTAAATGGTAATCCTTGTAATTTATTAAACTGATGTAATTTTACATCTTGGAATCTAGAACTTAAGTATTCAGCAAACTGACCATCATTAAGTTCACAAATAATTACTTTCTTATATTTTCGTAATACATCTCCAGTATTCTTTGGAAGAGGCATAATATAATTAAAGTGAGCTAAAGCAATATCTTTACCTTCTTTGATCAATTCTCGAACGGCAGTTAAAAGATGTCCGTATGTACCACCCCATCCAATAACTAAAGTATCAGCATCTTGATTTCCTTTAATTTCAAGATCAGGTACCTGAATTCGTTCAATTCTTTCCTTACGGATATCAGACATTACTTGGTGATTTTCTGGAACATATGATACAGTACCTGTAACATTCATTTTTTCCAAACCACCAATTCTATGTTCTAATCCTTTGGTTCCTGGAACCGCCCATTTTCTAACAAGCTTTTCCTCATCTCTATCATATGGTAGATAATCGTCCCCCTCCTTAGCAAAAGGTGGTTCAATCGCAGGAAGATCAGACATACTTGGAACTTTCCATGGCTCAGCACCATTTGCCAAGAAACCATCAGTAAGTAAAATAACCGGAGTCATATGCTCAAGAGCTATTTTACTAGCTTGGAATGCATAGTCGAAACAGTTTGAAGGAGTACTTGCCGCAATCACAGGCATAGGACATTCCCCACTTCTACCATGAATTGCCTGTAGTAAATCTGATTGCTCAGTTTTAGTTGGCAAACCAGTAGATGGACCACCCCTCTGTACATTAACAATAACAAGAGGTAACTCTGTCATAACAGCTAATCCGGCAGCCTCTGTTTTAAGAGCTAAACCAGGACCCGATGTAGTTGTTACAGCAAATTTTCCAGCAAAACTTGCACCAATAGCAGTACATATACCAGCAATCTCATCTTCAGCTTGAAATGACTTAACACCTAAATCTTTTCGAGCAGCAAGTTCTTGAAGAATTTCGGTAGCAGGGGTAATTGGGTAAGAACCGCAGAAAAGCTGAAGATTAGATTTCTCAGCTGCAGCCATAAGCCCCCATGCTGTTGCTTTATTACCAGTGATATTTCTGTACGTTCCTTTTTTGATACGAGCAGGAAGGACATGATAGTTATAAGCTAGAGCTTCTATGGTTTTAGCAAAATTATAACCTGCTTTTAACACCTTGATATTGGCATCAACAACTGATGGTTTTTTTTGAAATTTCTTTTCTATAAAACTTACAGAGTGTTCAAGTGGGCGATCAAACATCCAATATACCATACCTAAGGCAAACATATTCTTACATCGAAGAATACTTTTTTGATCTAGGCCTGAATCTTTAAGACATTCCTTAGTTAATGAAGTAACCTTAGCCTTAATAAGATTATAGTCTGCTAATTTACGATCCTGAAGAGGATCTTCTGTATAACCAGCTTTTTCAAGGTTTCTGTCAGTAAAGCTATCTTCGTTTACGATAATAGTTCCACTGGCTTTTACCCACTTAAGATTAGCTTTTAGAGCCGCTGGATTCATAGCAACTAAAACATCAGCATAATCACCTGGAGTGTTAACCTCTGTTGTTCCAAAATGTAACTGGAAACCTGATACACCGCCTACTGTCCCCTGAGGGGCTCTAATTTCTGCAGGATAATCAGGAAAGGTAGCTACATCATTCCCAAACAACGCTGAAGTATCTGAGAACTGTGTTCCCGTTAACTGCATTCCATCTCCGGAATCGCCCGAAAATCGAATTACAACTTCTTCCTTTTCAATGACTTTTGTCTTTTGACTCATGACTTCTTTAAATTAAGCCTTTATGCTTAATTCTTTTTTAAATTAGGTTTAATATTGTTTATTAATTCCTTAAGACCATATTTACAAGTAGTTTTTTAAAGCTCCTTTTTTTGCCATAAAACTTCAAGAAAGCTAATCATAAATATTAGACCTAAAGCGAATCACATCAATCAATATAATATATAAGAATACCTATAGATATACGAATTGACATAAAACAAGATACATAATAATTTATCTAATTTATTACTTTCTTTATACAATTCTAAAAAATAATGGTATAAAAAAAATGACATTGAATCAATGTCATTTATTATATCTTTTATTAATTAATATATTTATACAAGAACTGTAATAATCTTGACAGATTATTATTTTAAGAAATTTTATTGTTTTGCAACATAAATTTCATGGGATAAAGGTAGTGTTTCCTTAATATTAAGCAAGAATTAATTAAAAAAATACAACTAGTGGTGTTCCTTTTGATAATCTGCTACTTAGACAAGCTACCCAGCATTGAATTGTGCTTACTCATAAAAAAAACTGTAGATTTTATCCACAAAAATGTCATTTTTACGCAATCGATAGCGTAAAAAGAAAAAAAACACAGTTTACTCTCTTGTCAAAATTTATCAGTTGTGAAATTTTAAAGAACAAAAGCATGACTATTTATAGATTTTAGTCTAATATTCTAATTATGTAGAAAAATAAATTTACAAGATTGGCAAACTAAAAAATCAATTTGTATCAATAATTATTTCTGAGTTCAGTAGCTATCATTTGGTAACAAAAACTAAAATTAATAAAAACCTCAGTCTTCTAAAGAAAAAACTACAAAAACAGGACAAGACAATCACTAAACATAAACTATTATACAGCAACACTTTAAACAAAAACCTTTATTGTGTATTTAGCAAATATTTATTCATTCAGGTTTTAAATCAAAATTTATGCTTAATTTGGTAGTCTAATTGTCAATCATACTAATACTTTTAAGAATAATACAAAAACCAAAAGATGAGTATTTTTGCATAATTACGATTACATAATACTTAGAATTATTCAATATGAAAATTAAAAAATCAAGAACAATAGGTATATTGGTAATATTAACAATATTGATGCTTATTTGGGGGATTAATTTTTTAAAGGGGCATAATATTTTTTACAGTCACAATTATTTTTACGTAAAATATAATAATATCAGCGGTTTAAAAACTTCTGATCCTGTAAATATCAACGGATACAAAATTGGACAAGTTAGTGATATAAATCTGAAAAACTTAAGTTCAAATTTCATTATCAAAATCGATATTTCGGCTGATTACAAGATACCTGTAGGAAGTAAATTGAATCTTACTGATTCTGACCTAATGGGTTCAAAAGAAATACAAATTCTTAGCTCCAAATCAAACCAATACCATTCTGTAGGCGATACTATTGATGGTAAAATCACGGGAGGAATGATTAAACAGTTTACGAGCCAGATAGAACCTATTCAGAAAAAAGCTGAAAACATGCTAAGTAATCTTGACAGCAGCTTAATAGCTGTCAATAAAATACTGAATGCCGAAACGGTAGCAAATCTCAATAGTATTATTAAACATATGAATAATACAGCTGCCAGCATGGATAGAATTGTAGGTCAAAAATCTAATGAACTAAAACAAATAGTAGATAATAGCGCCGATATTTCAAATCAATTGAATCAAAATATGAATAATATAAATGATATTATTCGAAATATAAAGATGATTACCGATAGTTTAAGTAATGCAGGAATTAGTAAAATGGCCAAAAGAACTGATAGCTTGCTCACAGCTAGCAATAAAATATTTGACAAAATCAACAATGGGGAAAATAATATAAATAGCTTATTGACAGACAACAAACTATATACTAATCTAGAAAACGCGACCAATAATTTAAACAATATACTTTTAGATTTCCAAAACAATCCTAAGCGTTATTTCCACATGTCTCTAATCGACAAGGGTAAAATCTATATAAAAGATTATAATAGTGTTTATACCGATGCCGAGTTTGCTGTATGTATTAAGCAATCAAAAAACAAACTTGATATTAGCAAGGATTTTCCAAATGAAAAAGACATCAAGGAATCTTACCAAAATGGCATTTATTATTACACAAAATACAGTGAAAAAAACATAGAAAAATTAAGCAAAGCATACCGAAAATTAAAAGACAAATATCCGGATGCCGAAATAATTAATTTAAAAACATACGAGAAGGTTTACGAATAATTTTATGTTATATTTAAAACAGATTACAAACAAGATAACAATAAAATAAACAAAATCAGATATCAATGATTATGTAATGTTTTTTGAAAATATATTAAAAAATCTGAGTACTATCTTTTTTACTCAGATTTTTTTTTATTCTTTTGCATAATATTTAAGTGATACTGTGATTTAAATACTTAGAGAAAATAGAGCGCATGAGTTTATATTTCAACAACATAAAACCAAGTATCAAGGATTGCTTGCATTCCCTTGACAAAGACTTTTAAAATGGAAATATAAGAGCTTGCTTTTATTATCATAAACTCACAAGTAATCTTTCAGTAAAACACTAAACAAAAAAACATTAAAAATATATAACACAACATAACACTCTATCTAAACTTGATATAGAGTAAGGCATAATATATTGAAATATGAGTAAAATAGTTGAAGTAAATGTAAATTCTGAAATAGGAGAATTAGAAGGTGTAATTCTTCATACTCCTGGTTCTGAGGTTGCAAATATGACTCCTGAGAATGCCGAAAGAGCATTATATAGTGATATCCTAAATCTTGATATTGCAAGAACTGAATATAAGCAGCTTAGCGGAGTTTTGGGTGAAATATGTAATACATATCAAGTAAAAGACTTATTAGAAAAAGTTTTAAGCAATCCTGAATACAAGGAGAAAGTTATAGACAGAGTAAGTAAGATGGAACCTGAGATAAACAAGAAAGGTAACACTTACAGGTTAAAGGATTTTTTATTAGATCAACCTGCCGAAGATCTTGCACGCCTATTAATTGAGGGTGTACCTATTCATAGAGATAGTCTCACCTCATTCTTGAACGATGAGAGATATTCTTTACGCCCATTACATAACTTTTTCTTTACACGCGATGCTTCAATGTCAGTTCGCAATAGTGTATTGATTGGTAAAATGGCAAATGCGGTTCGTGATCGTGAGTCTTTAATCATGCAAAGTATTTTTGATTTCACACCAGAATTCAAAGCAAATACAGTGAATGTAATCGACACTCCTGATTTCGATCCAAATGCAAAAATCGAAGGTGGAGATGTACTTATCGCACGCGATGACATTTTAGTGATTGGTAATGGAACAAGAACCTCAACTCAAGGTATTGATTTCATTCTAGCACAACTGCTTACTCAAAAAGAAGACAGAAAGCGTCACATTCTTGTACAAGAACTTCCTAGTCATCCTGAATCATTCATTCATCTGGACATGGTGTTCACTCTATTGGATCGTGATAAATGTATGGTTTATGAGCCACTAATCCTAAAACCAAACAAATATCAAACTGTTCGAATCACCATCGAAAATGGTAAGGTTTTAGAAATTAGAAATGAAAACAATCTTCTTGATGCACTTAAAAAATTAGGCATGGATCTTAAGCCTATCAATTGTGGAGGAAGTCAAGACCCATGGAATATGGAAAGAGAACAATGGCACAGTGGAGCTAACTTTTTCTGTGTTGGTCCTGGCAAGGTTGTAGGTTATGGTAGAAATGTACACACTGTAGAGGAAATGAATAAAAATGGGTTTGAAATCATCAGAGCCAATGATGTTATTCGTCATAAGAAAGAACTTAAGGATTACGACAAGTATTTAATTACTATCGATGGTTCAGAGCTACCTCGTGGAGGAGGCGGAGCAAGATGTATGACAATGCCTGTTCGCAGAAAAGATATAAATTGGTAATAAAATTAAAGGCAACTATTAATAAAAAGATAGTTGCCTTTTTTTTATTGCTATCCAACCCAATGCGTTGCTTTGGACTCTGTTATAAATGCCTTTCAGACATAATTTTACACTTATAATATATAATTATGTTTTTTTACTCAATTTTTACTTTCATTATGAATATTCTTTTCATAATATAACTTACATTTTTTCTTATACAGTTTAAGTATAATATATGCATAATTTTATGTAATCCACCTATTATTTAAACTGTCCCTTTTCTCTGAGTTATAATTTTCAACCAATAAAAGACATAATTTTTCAAGACCTGTTTTTATTTTATTAAACGCACCTATATCGTACTTGAACAAAAGCTCCAAATACTACATAATAAGACTAATAATCAACACAATAAAAATTCAAATTTATCAGCAATAACCCCCCCGTATAATTATATGTTTAAACTGGTTTATAAAACATAAAAAAAACGTCGAAACTAATTATTTTAGTTTCGACGCCTAGTTATTCAATTTGTTATACATTTATGCTTTTAGAACAAGTTCTATATTAAGAGTGAAAATATCACTTATCATTTTGTTCCCTAAATTTTCGAAAAACTTACCTGAACCATATCTAATATTAAACTTGGTTCTATCGATTTCGAGTAATGCTATAAAACCGCTACTGGTTTTGACAGCATTAAATTCTATTCGCTCAGTTTTTCCTTTTATTGTTAGATCAGCCTGAATCACATATTTATTTTTCACCAACTCGGCACCTCTAATAACTAATTTGGCAGTACTATATTTTACTACTCCAAAAAAATCATCTGATTTTAAATGTCCGATTAACTTCTTATTATAAGCTGCATCTTTGATATCCGTACAAATCATGGAATTCATATCAATCACAAACTCTCCCGATTTTATTTGCTCATCCTTAATTTGAATTGCAGCAGATTTTAGATTTATTGTCCCCGAATGTTCTCCGGTAACCTTTTTACCAATCCACGATACTTTTGATTTATTGATATCAATTTGTTGAGCTCTTATTCCTATACTCGAAAAAAGGAGCACAAATACTGATAATAAAAATAGTTTTTTCATAATTTACAAATATTAAATTAGTAAAACATAGCCAACTATCATTTCTAAGATTAATAGATAGTCTTATCTAAATTTAAACTAAAAGATTAAGGCTATCACAATTTTTTTTCAATATATATTAAAAAACATAACTAATTATTAATATTTCTTATTCAAAAACTAACAAGGCAGCATGCTAAACTTAAATTATAAGCAAAGAATTTAAATCAGTTTTGAATAAGTAATATACTAACTAATCATAAATATTTATTTTAAAAATATATATTTGCATAAGCTAAATGTTTAATTAATATAAAACTTCAAATGAGAAAAATATTAAATCCGATCTTAATTGCATCCTCAGCGCTTCTATGCCTATCAGTTTTATTCTGTATATGGTTCAATTTAATACAAGAATCATGGGAGATCCGTTACCAATGGTTCAATTTTAGTTGTTTTATCATCTGTTTTAGTTTACTTTCTATTTGTAGTTTACTGTATACTACAAACAGCTATTTATACTACAGCAATAAATTTATACAAATTAGCCTTATAGTATTTCAGTCATTATTTCTGTTATTTATAATTTATATGATTATTATTCATGGCATTGGTCCTATATCCATTATTTGCTCCTTGGTTGCTATAGCCCAATTATATTTATGTCTGTTTAAGGAAAATCAGAAATTAAATAAAATACTACTATGCTCTAATTCTGCTATTGTTTTTATAATATCAGTTTTTATGATGATATTAATCATATCAGAAAAAAAGAAAGATATTTGTTTTGAAGATCTACGTACTGTATTTGAAAATACGGAGAATGGTACGAGATTAATAATACAGAAAAATCTAAAGGGAACTAGAGCTAAATTAGTTAGTTATGACCTAGGTTTTATTCGCAAATCGGAAAATATAGATCTGGACTCTATCCCTAAAGGTAAATGGTTTGCCTATACAAAGACTGGGCGAAAATTTGCAACTATAGATATTGATGAAAAAGGAAATAAGAAAATAATAGATGGAAATTCGGAAAATCAAATTATTGTAAAAACAAGAAAAGATATAGATGATAATCTTGATAGGGAAAATATCAGCTTCCTGTTTGATAGAAAAATATATATTAGTTCTCCTATTCTACTTGATAATTGTAAAAATATTAGTTTTGAGATTGTTCCCGATTTTCTAAAAAACAATAACACACAAGCAGGCTTATTTAAATCCTCGAAAGAATGTATTATAATAAAAAATTCGGAGAATATTAGAATTAATGGAATCTGTGTATCAGGCAAAGACAAGGAGGCTATAGTAAAAATAATTGATTCGAGAGATATTAACATACAAGAGATAAAACTTATCGGTTTTGGAAATAACGGGATTAATATTGATAGTTTGTCCAAGGAAATCAGAATAAGCGATATTGAATTTGACAGAGAAATTAAACATGGGATTATTGCTTATTCGCACAATATTGATTTAAATAATATACAAAAATATACAAGCAGTAGTGATTTAGGACATCGAGTGATTGTACTGAAAGATGTGAAATTTGATAAAAAATATCTGAGTCAAATGCTTGACAAAGCCTTAACTTATTATGGTAAAGAAGACGAAAAAGCAAACTCATTGAAATACAATAATGTATACTGCGATTTATTCAAGGGAAACATAAGTGACATGTTTGGTAGTTTGAGAATTGTAAATGCGGGGAATTATATTCTAAAAAATAATTACACAGCCGAAGAAACAGCAAAATATTCATATGCACAAAATATATTGGAATGGATAAGCGGAGAACCATTATTTCTGCCTGATGCTATTTCGAGCAATAGATTAGCCTACAGAGCTGGAAACAATGGAAGATTTAGTTTTGCTAATCCGGAACTTTTCGATTACTTGAGCAATAATTTTATCCCAAAAGCCAATACCAAGATTTCACAGTATAGTTATCAGCAAATTTACAATTCGGTATTTCGAAAAATAGCAAGGGATTACTACAGCATATACAAACAGTGGAAACAAAACGATTCTAAGACAAAACTTTTATCCAAATCCTCTAAGTATATTGAATTCAAAGACAAAGGAAATTATGCAAATATGAATAATTTCTTATACTACACACATATTTCAAAAATTGGATTAAAAACTAGGGAAAGTTTCTACGATGATGAAATAGTAAAAGACAAAGGCGAATATTATCAGAATGCTAATATATCGGAGTGGGATACTTATATCGAACTTGACGACAACGAGCACTTAAATCTAAAAAACTACGCAAACATACTATCTTTTTGGTTGCGCAGAGATATTGATGGCTCTGCAAACAGTATTTTTAAATTTCTAAAAAATATTTTAAATACATATGATAAGTCCTGGATAGAGAAACAATAAAAATAGAACAAAGCCCAGATTTTTGATCATAAATCTGGGCTTTGAATAATTACTACAGCTGTGAATAGATAATAATTTAAACCTATTCTGTCAATTTCTTTTTATCTATTTGGTGAATTTCTTCAAACCTATATTCTTGATCGCCAATAAAATACCTATTTATATATATTTTGTATTTTTCCTTAAAATTTTTCGCATTTTTAATATTAAAAGCCAATATTTTATCTGCGTCAGAGTATACCATCCTTTTATCATCTCGATGGTTAATACTACTTAATAGATTATTAATTATCTTTAATACTTCCTTGTCATCACCTTCACTAAAATCATATTCTTTTAATAAGAATTGTTCTATAATGAAAAATGCAATTAAGATCTCTTTTGCGAAATTATAATATTGATTACCAGATTGATAACATCTAAGAAGTTCATCCTTTTTTAAGTTATATTCTGTTGATAAATTAGTCTCATAAGAATAGCTGGAAATACGATCAAAATTGTATTTAATAGAAGTTCTAGTAGAAACAAAACACTTAGGAAGTATATTGTTTTGTTGCTTTAACTTTTGTGTTTGCTGGTGTTGTGCATTTTGATCAACTTGTTGTTGCGGTGAAATTTCTGACTGCTGTTTTCCAAAACCTTGCTTATTTTGTATTTCGTAAAACAAAGACAGATAGCTATCGCTTGATCCTGAACCACTTGGAACTTTTTGCTGTACATGTTGTTTCTCAGGTTGTTGAAATATAATTTGCGATTGTTGCATTTGCAAAACAACTGGGCTTTGATTTTGATTCAACTGCTGTGGTGTATTCATTATTTCATCAAACTTATTACGATTCATAAATAATTTAGCAGTGTTGTCACCTCCAACATAATAACAATCTCTAGAAATTTTATATATTTCATTGAAACTATTCGAATATTTCTTATTAAATTCTAGTATACTTGTAGCTTCGCGAACCCCTAAATTACGAATTCCTCCATTTTCCCATCCATTCATAACCTTTCTTACAACATCAATTTCCTCTTTCGTAAAAGTCTTAGTATTCAGCATTAACTCAATAATCATACGAGCAATCATGATATGTATTGAAAAATCCTCAGAATTCCTATTCTCCCTATATTCCTGAATAATATCATCTACAGATTTATTATTATATAAATTTCCTAATGTACCATTATAATCAGTATATTTTTCGAAATTATATGCAATTGATGGCGCTAATTTAATCATAGCTAGTAAATTTCCTCTCTGATTATCTGTATGTTGTATTTGCGAAACAACTGGGTTGTGATTTTGATTCAACTGCTGTGGTGAAGATTGAGAATGATGAGAGCTTTGCTGAGCTATTTGCTGCTGGTTTAAATTAGAACCAAAATTCGGATTATTTTGTTTTAACTGGTTAACTTTTTCAAAAAATCCAGGATTATTATTGTTCCCTCTTGGCGATAGTTTATGACTGCTATCATCACTATTATCATCCTTATTAAATTGGGAAATGTAATCATTCAAATAAGTCAAACTAGATAAATCACATATTTCTTCAATACTAAGATCGGTAAATTTTTTCATTTTATCTAAAATAGAATTCCATTGATCACTTTCAGCAAAACTACAATTTCTCACCTTCAGATTGCCATTCAAAAATGCCAGAATCTGATCTAAATTAGCTCTTATGGATTCGCGGTTCTTTTTAAATAATTCCATCCTTTCCTTTGCATAAGGTATATCTTTAAAATTCAAATTCAATTTACTTCTTAGCATCCTACAAACATCACGATTTGTTCTATCTTGATTAATTAAACCATCTAAAGTTTTTTTTAGATTCTCAACAAGAGTCCTGAAATCTTTTTCCAATTGAATAAGGCTATCATTATTAAAATCATTTTGAAATAAAACATTCAAGTCTTTTTTTACATTCCGGAGATTATTAATAATATTCGTAAAATCATATTTCTCTAATTCATTTTTAATTTCTGTCAATATTTCGTCATATTTTTCCTTATGATTATTAATAAACATTTCTTGTAGCTTAATCTTTTTTAGTATATAATCAATTATAGCATCCTTGTTTTCAAGTAGTTTACCATATCTATCAGATATTTGAAAAAAAACACCTATGCCTGAATAAATATAAAACATCATAGCAAAAGACAATTCTGACAAAAAATCTCTTTCCTGGAAAGTCACATTTTGATAAGATCTTGTTTGTTTTTTTCTAAGATCATTATCGTCTTTTTCTGAATCTCCACCTTGAAATTTTTCTTTTTCATCAGTAAAATCGCTAAGCTTTTTTGGTTCTTTTGACACGCCTTGCTGTTCATACTTAATATCTTCTCCATAAATATTTTTTTGGGGCTTAGTCCGTTTTAAATAACTTTCTTTTATACCTCTAAATTGAGCTGCAATATTTTTCTCATCTAATTGTAAAATTTTACTATCGGATTTAAAATCTGGTAACAATTTAGGCTTCTTGTTAAAAATTTCGCCACCACCAAAAGAAGAATCGTCCCCTTTAGAGCCAGATAGATTTTGTTGGTTTTGTTCACCTCCTTGATTATTTGCTAGACATTTTCTTCGAGGTATTTCTATTTGTATCTGTTTAAAATTTATTATCTTGAAATTTTGTTTGTTATTATCCCTCTTAAATTGATTACTTTCTGGTACTTCATACTCACTATGGTTTTCTATACTACCATCCCCTTTCTGTTTGATATTCAGAATTTCTTTTTCAAATAACCCATCTAAATATTTTTTATTTAATGAATATGTAGAATCTCCCCAAAAGCAAGCTGGTTTTTCAATAAATATTTTCTTAATTACATTTTTACATACTGCAAAATCTATATGGTGGCTAATATCATCAAATAAAATAAACTTAATATTAATTTTTTTCCCGTTTACATCTTTTATAAATAATATATTATTTGCTTTATATTTAAGTAACACTTTATTTATCAAAACTCCCAAAAAATAAAGAATAAATACATCCTTATTATATTTTCCCTCTTTAAGAATAGATAGGGGATTTATTTTTATACTTGAGGAATAAATCTTTGCGAATAAATTTTTAAATTCTTTCATCAAAGCTATAAGTCTTTTATTATTTTTAATTTTATTCAAGCTATTTTCATCAGCTTGAAATACAATTTTACCTCCTTTAAACGAATTTACCTTCACTTTATTCCCATTGGCATCTCTATAATCTTCCCAAAGCATGGATCCTAAAGATGCAAAACAATCGATAGGTTTTTGAGAGAACTTTGTAAAAATATCATTGAAAGCAATCTTTGACAAAATTTCCTCAGATGATTCTTTGTTGAGCAACCTATCGTTTTCATTAGGTTGGTAACATCCATTTTTATGTTGCTGACTTTCCATAAATCTATAATTTTTTGTATGAATTATTTACTAATAAGTTTTCCTTTATTCTAACTACAATTAATTAACAATATATTTATATAATAGATTATACTTACTAGATTCAAATTTGTTACAATAAAAAAGCTCAGAAACCAAAACCACGAACATAAAATATTGAAATACAGATAAATGACGAATCGTTAAAAAGTCAAAAAAAATATTTCTTGTAAAAAAACAAGAATAAAAAGTAGAATTATTTATGATAAATTAACAAACATACAAAACTATGATATAAACATTTTTTTGATACCGAGGTCATAAGCAATTAAAGTTTTGTTAAATAAAATTTCCTAACTATCTTTATAGAGCAAAAATTTAAATTTCGAGTTTAGAATAAGAACATAATTAAATCAACAAGCATATCAACATGTACAAAAAAATAGGAAAGCAAGAATCATTTTTATCAATGCTAATCATCAGTAGTTTATTTTTTATATTTGGATTCGTTACCTGGTTAAATGGAATACTGATACCCTACTTTAAAATTTCATGCGAGCTATCTGATTCTCAAGCCATGCTTGTTGCTTTTGCTTTTTACATAGCTTATACGGTAATGGCATTACCTTCGGCCTATCTACTTAAGCGCACCAAACTAAAAAAGGGCATGAGCATAGGCCTAGCTGTAATGTCAATAGGTAGTCTTTGCTTTCTTCCTGCTGCATATACTCGAAATTATCATATTTTTTTAATTGGATTATTTATTATGGGTGCGGGCTTAGCATTATTACAAACTGCTGCCAACCCATATGTAACACTGCTTGGTCCAAAAGAATCAGCTGCTAAAAGGATAAGCATAATGGGAATATTCAACAAAGTAGCAGGAGCAATAGCGCCATTAGTACTGAGCTATTTTGTATTACACGATGGAGACCAAATAATTGATATACTTGCTAAAGAAACAGCAAGTGAAAGAGCTCTAATCTTGGACGAATTAATCCTAAGAGTAATCAATCCCTATATACTAATTAGTCTAGTATTAGGACTTTTAGCAATACTGATTAAATACTCAAAATTACCAAATATAAAACTCGATTCAGATCAGAATACCATCGAAGATGAAAATACTGAAAAGAAATCAATTGCAGAATTTCCGTATTTAATCTTAGGAGCTATTGCGTTATTCTTCTATGTTGGTGTTGAAGTTTTAGCAGGTGATACCATTATTAATTATGCTATATCTCTTGGTATTGACATGAAAATTGCTACTAATTTTACTTCCTATACCCTTATATGTATGCTTGTAGGATACTTACTTGGTATATTTCTAATTCCAAAATACATTAAACAACAAAGCATGCTAAAGTATTCTGCCATACTTGGTATAAGTCTAAGTGTTTTAGTTCTTGTAGGCAATGGTATTTTCTCAGCAATATGTTTGGCCATACTAGGACTAGCTAATGCTATAATTTGGCCCGCAATATGGCCATTAGCAATTTCGAAACTTGGCAGACATACAAATACTGGTTCTGCTATTCTAATTATGGCAATATCGGGAGGAGCTATTCTACCTTTAATTTATGGGAAATTATCAAATATACTTGGATTACAATATGCTTATATAATATTAATTCCCTGCTATCTTTTTATACTATTCTATGCTTGGAAAGGTCATAAGATAAAAACTTGGAAAAAATAGAATTCGAATAAAACAGCAAGAGCAGGAAATTATTTAAAAAGTAAATACTCTAGACTTTTCAATAGTTTCTTAAGTTCCTAGGCTTCTAGCAGTTTAAAAACAAAAAAATCAGCATCATCTGCGGCTTCCGCGGTTAAAAACACAACAAACATTCCATCTTTTTAAATAGTTTCTGTGGTTTCCGCGGTTCTTACAGTTTAAAAACAAAAAAATCAACAATATCTGCGGCTTCCGCGCTTAAAAACACAATAAACATTCCATCTTTTCCAATAGTTTCTGTGGTTTCCGCAGTTCTTACAGTTAAAAAACAAAAAAATCTGCATCATCTGCGGATTACGCGATTAAAAACACAAGTAAACATTCCATCTTTTTAAATAGTTTCTGTGGTTTCCGCGGTTCATACTGTTTAAAAACAAAAAAATCAGCATCATCTGCGGATTCCGCGATTAAAAACACAAGTAAACATTCCTATCTTTTCCAATAGTTTCTGTGGTTTCCGCAGTTCTTACAGTTTTTAAAAAAAAATCAACATCATCTGCGGCTTCCGCGATTAAAAACACAATAAACATTCCTATCTTTTCCAATAGTTTCTGCGGTTTCCGAGATTCTTACAGTTTAAAAACAAAAAAATCAGCATCATCTGCGGATTCCGCGCTTAAAAACACAATAAACATTCCTATCTTTTTAAATAGTTTCTGTGGTTTCCGCGGTTCATACTGTTTAAAAACAAAAAAATCTGCGGTAAAAAGCCCAAACAGGAAACCACTTCAAAACAAATACATATAACAAGAACTTATCTTAATAAGAAACAAACCAGTACACACCAGCAAATGGAAAACAAGCCAACAAATCAGTTCAACTTGGTTATTTAGAATAATAAAATATATTGATTAACTAAGCCATACTTACATATTAATAATCAGAGTCATTCAAAAAAATCATTTTAGTATTATTATAAATAATAGAGATATTTAAATATAATTAATTTCAAACATACTTTATGTCAAATATAATCATATATTTGTGCTTCAAATGCGCAGTATAGTAGAATTCCACAAGAATTTAACTATATATCATAAGTCAAAATAAGATCTGCATCATGACCACCAGACAATCAAGAAGTTTAATCTTTCTTAACATTTGGTTTGCAGATTATTATTTTGCTCCAAGCATATAAATTATGAATGATAATTTAATATAATTTCCAACTATTATTTAAATTTTATAATATGAGTATAACTGAAAAAGAGAACCTAAGTATTGGGTTTGGTGCTAAACTTCAGAATTCAGCCATAGAAGACAGCTTCTACCCTAATTACTTTGATTCTTGTGAAAACCTTAACATTTCCGAATCAACTGAAAATACAGTTTTCTACGACCTTGGCGATGGAAGATCTTTAGTCAAAGCTGTTCGCTATTACCCTATGATACTTGATAATCTTTACACATATGGTAAAGTAGCCGTATCAAATACACTAAACGAAATATATGCTTGCGGGGCAACACCTATTTCTGCACTTATGATTGGAGGATGGCCAAAAGACAAAATTAGTTTAGCTGACACAAGTACTATTCTTCGCGGAGCTGCAAAAGTTTGTGACGATGCAAATATAAAAATCACAGGTGGATACTACGTTAATGCTTCTGAACTATTTTTTGGCTTATCGGTAACAGGAATTATTGATACTGACAAGATAAAAAAAGCAGATTACGATACCATGGGATGTAATCTTTATTTAATGTCAGAACTAGGTGGCGAAACTTGCCTTCTAGCGCAAAAACTTGGCTTAAGAACAGAGGCAGAGAATCATGAAGCTGTAAAAAAACTAGGTAATCCTGAAAAAATAGGTGCACATTTAGCGGAAATGGATTTTGTAAAGACAATAGGTAGTATTTCAAGCTATGGTCTTTTAGGAAGTATTGTAGAAATCTGTAAAATCAAAAAAGATGCAGTAGAACTAGACTTCGATGCAATTCCATTTTTCGAAGGAGTTAAGGAACTTGCAAACAAGGAAGTATTTCCAACTGGAGCTAAACAAAACTGGAATTATTACAAAAACTTCTGCCAGGAACTAACAGATCAACAAGCAATTCTATTAGCGTCACCTCAAAACAATACCGTAATCATATGTGCAATTGAAAGAGGCAAGGATGAAGAATTCATAAAAGCATGTCAAGAATATGGTTGTACGCCTAGCAAAATAGGAAAAGTAACAAGTATTCCTGAAGATGGCAAAAGAGTATATTTAAAATAAAAAGGGTATAAATACCCCTTTTATTATTCTGTTTCAGAATTTGACGAAATTAGAATATCACAATCTTTAATAACATTCTTTAAGCTTTTTTCTTGCACAAAGAATGGTGAGAATGAACTACATTCCTCACAAGATGCTTTTAGTTCGATAGTACCACCATTATTTAGGTTTACTACAATAGAACTAAACTCTTCAATGCCTTCTCTTGCAATATCAGAAGACTTGCGAATGTGATTAAAATAATTTTCGATAAAATCTGGACTTAAATCGTCATTGTTTCTTATGTATTCTCTGAATGCAACTTCGTTTACTAGGAAAGTTCTTAATTCATCTTTATTCATAAGTAATAAAATTTAAATGGGTTTTGAAATATAATATTTTCTATAAACATTGTAAACAATGATTATTTGATGGGTTAAAAATAATATAATAAAAGATATATTTTAATTTTTATTAATATTTTTTACTCAAAAAAATAATTTACATTAAGATAATAAAATATAGAAAAAACAAAATTTATGTCAGATATATATACCTCCCATAATGTAGAAAATGGAGGAATCGGTCTAGGGTTTAAGATGAGCCCATACAATATGGATGCAGCCTTAGAAAAAGATTACTTTTCGGACAATCCTGATTTTCTTGTTTCTAAAATGTCTGAAGGAGCTGCCTACAGAGACTTAGGAAATGGAAAAGCACTTTTCAGAACCGTGAACTATTTCCCTCGAATTCTTGAGAATCTGTACGATTTTGGAATGTTTGCTGCTACCAATGCATTAAACGAAGGTTATGCTAAAGGTGGTAATCCTATTACTGCTCATATCATTGCAGGATGGCCAAAAGACAAATATACTCAGGACGAATGCATGACAATTATGCGTGGTGCAAATAAAGTATGCGAAGAGGCTGGTATTAAAATAACAGGTGGATACGCAACTGAGGCGGGAGAATTATTTTTCGGTCTATCTGTAGATTTTATTGTTGACATTGATAAATGCTCTAGAACTTCACGCCCTGATGTAAAAGCTGCTAATATGTACTTAACAAAACCTCTAGGAATAGAATTTTGCTTAAAAGGACAAAGAGAAGGTATTAGGACTGCGGAACAAAACAAAGAGATTATTGAGAGTGTCACAAAACCTAATAGCTTTGCTCCAAAACTATTAGAAAAGGAATACATTAGAGGTATGGTTAATATTTCATTCCTTGGTGTTATTGGTTCTTTATGCGAAGTAACAACAATTAGGGGTACTGGCACAGAACTATTCTATCATAGCATCCCTAAAATGGATGGTGTTGACCAATGTATTGATGCAGGAATTATGCCTCAGGGGACAATCGAAAACTGGCAATTCTTCAAGGATAGTGTTTCTTCTATAGGTCGTAAACAATCATTAGTTTTATCGGATCCACAAAGTTGTGGTAACTTATTAATTGTGGTTGACAGCACTAGCCAAAGAGAATTTGAAGACTACTGTCGCGAACACGATATCACTGTCTACAAAGTAGGTAGAGTAACCGAAAGAGGACCTAACGATAAAAATGTCGTTATTAAATAAACTTCTAAAAAGGAGGCTCAAAGCTTCCTTTTTTTTTATATTTAAAAGCTTTATTTTAAACATAAAAAAGAGCTTGCTTTGACAGTTCAAAACAAGCTCTTTTTTTTACAAATTCAGTTTAGATGTAAAAATCAGCTAAATCTACTTCTTGAAGTTTAATAATTCATTAACCTCATTAAGAGAATCAACAAAATGATCTAAATCAGCTTTTGTATGAGTCGCTGAAACATTTAATCTCAATCTTGAATCTCTTAATCTAACAGCAGGATATACAGCAGGAATAATATAAACTCCTTTTTCTAATAATTTACGAGCAACTAATTTAGCTGTCTTATCATCTCCAATTTTGATAGGTACAATCGGCGATTCAGATTCTCCGATATTATATCCACAATCAGCAAGTCTAGATTTAATATATTTAGTATTTTCCCATAACTTATCCTTAAGCTGAGGCTCAGCAGTAAACAAATCAATAGCTTTAGATGCAGCTGCAACCATTGCAGGAGGTAAAGAAGCAGAAAAAATACTAGAACGAGAATAATATCTTAGGTATCTAATAATACTTTTATTAGCTGTAACATATCCACCAATTGTACCAACAGCTTTACTTAAAGTACCTGTTATGATATCAACCTCTTCCTCAACATCAAAATGCTCTGCAGCTCCATAACCATTCTCCCCTAATACACCAAAAGCATGAGCATCATCCATAATAACAATAGCCCCATACTTCTTAGCCATTTTACAAATTTCAGGCAACACAGGCAAATCTCCATCTTGAGAGTATACTCCATCTACAATAACAGCAACAGTTTTATAATTTCCTTGAGCTTTTTGTAAGTTTGTTTCTAAGTATTCTAGATTATTATGACCGAAAAACTTAACATTTGTATTTGCTAAGCCATCAAACATACTAGCATGAATAAACTTATCAACTATAGCTAAATCCTCTTTCCCTAAAATGGCCTGAGCAATACCAATATTAGCAGCAAAACCAGATGAAAATATTAAAGCATCATCTTTTTTATGGATTCTAGCAATCTTTTGCTCTAATTCTTTATGATTGTCGATATATCCACCAATTATAGGGGCGGTACAAGTACCCATACCGTATTTCTCAACTGCCTCAGAAGCAGCTTTTTTTACTTCTGGATGAGTATTTAATCCTAAATAATTACTTGAAACGAAACTCTTTGCAGTAATCAAATCTTCACCATAATGATCGGTTACAACAACCTCTCTACCAGTTGCAGTACTTGTAGTTATATCAAAGGCATTCATTTGATATTCGTCCATTTGATCGAACCATGCTTGGAAATAATCTGCTGTTTCTTGAATTCCTTTTCCTGGTACGTCTGCAAAATCCTTGATATTAAGATATTTCTCTTTCATCTAGTGTATTATTATTTATGTTATTATTTTAATTTCTTATTTATAGTTATCTCATATATTATCTTATGATTTGTTAAATATAACTTAAATATTTTCATTAAAAAAAACACAAAAAAGCCATTTTAAAAGGATATTCGGAGCTTTTATTACATAATATTTCTTTTCTCAATTTTAATTACTAGATAGATACTATTATTATTATGTTAATTACAATATATTACAACCACTCAGGTTGTTTAACTTTTTTTAACCTTTTCAAGCTTGTTTTACACATTTTCAAAAAAAGACAAGTTTACAAAAAACCAATGTAGACAACATAATATACTGTTAATTCAACAGTAAAGAATTACATTCGCAAATTCATACAGCTTATTACGCTTTTCTACATATCTATATAATTAAATGAATAACAATACTTTAATTTTCATTACTCTCTTTTTTATATATGCATTTTCTTATTTGAGGAAAAGAGAAAAATTAAATCTAGTATCATCTCTATTTTTATTACTTAATATATTTAGCTTAAATATTGAAATATATTTATATTTTTAAACAAAGAAGTGGCAGATAACAATTATGTTCATAGATATTTCAAACGATTTGCTTTTATGGTTTAAAATTAAGTATCGCCACTAAAGTATATGTGCATTTTTCAAACACAAAAACACAAAATCCCTAAAGAAGTTATGTGTTTTAACGACTAAGACAGCGGATAGTAAAGAAGTAAAATAATATTGAAATATCTATTCTTATACAAACTTCCTTGTTTTCCGTAGTTTTAAAATTGGAATAAGGAAAAAATATGGTGTAAAAAAACTCCTACTAAATATTAGCAGGAGTATAACTATAATGAAAATAGATATTAATTTTTATTCATATAATAACTATCAGTTTCAGATAAAATCTTGGCAAAATTTTTCTTGGAATTTATTATCTCAATAGCTTTCAACAATGCAGAATTATCATAATTACTTATTCTGTAATATTCCTCCATAGTCCACATATCCCTTGCCAACAAGGACTTTATATGCATTTTCAATGCAATTACTATATAAGGTTCTATTTTTTCAGGGCGTTCTATACCTTCTTTCTCTCCAGCTTTATATAAGTTCTGCAATAAGCCTACATCTAACTTAAAATTCTTTTCAAAATCCTTAAAATTAGAATATATTGATTTTATCCTATCTCTGTTATTATCGTAATAATCTAGAACAAAAGGATACAAAATATTCTTCCTTAATAATTGGTTCATATAACTGTAGTTTTTTGTTGTATCCAAAGCGACAAAAACATCGGGTTGAACTCCACCCCCACCATATACAGTTCTTCCTTTATTTGTTTTAAATTTTAGGGAATCAGGAAATTTTATACTATCCCTATTCACCAATTCTCCCGACAAATATCTATTTAGAGCTTCGTGGCGATAAGCCTCTACTCCTTTATCATAAGGTTTTTGAATACATCTACCAGAAGGTGTAAAATAATGAGAGGTAGTCAGCCTAATAACAGAGCCATCAGCCAATGGAAATTGCCTCTGAACAAGTCCCTTACCGAATGATCGTCGCCCTACAATAATACCCCTATCAAGATCCTGAATACCACCAGCTACAATTTCAGAAGCAGAAGCAGAATTCTCGTCCAAAAGCACAATAAGATTACAATCTTTCAATAAACCTTTCGAAGTAGAAAAATACTTATTTTTCTCTTTAGTAACACCTTCAGTATAGACAATAAGCTTATTATCATCCACAAACTCATCTACAATCCTAATTGCAGCATCCATAACTCCACCGCCGTTTCCCTGAAGATCGAAAACAAGATACTTCATACCTTTCGATTTTAATTTTTTCACAGCTGCAGTAAATTCCTCGTAGGATGTAATTGCAAATCTATTTAACTTTATGTATCCTGTTTTGTCATCAATCATATAAGATGCATCAAGACTATGAATCGGAATTTTGTCACGAGTAACGACAAATTCTAGAAGTTTTTTATGATTTCTTCTATGAATATGAAGCTTAACTTTTGTTCCTTTCTCACCCTTCAATCTTTTTCTAACTCCAGAATTTTTTAATCCAATTCCTGCTATATTTTCATTATCGACCTTAACAATTCTGTCCCCTGCTTGCAAGCCTATTTTTTCAGAAGGGCCACCTGGAACCGTAGAAACTACATATAAACTATCTTTTAAAATATTAAATTGTATACCTATTCCATAAAAACTTCCTTGCAGAGGTTCATTCATATCTTTTATTTCTTCAGCACTTATGTAAACTGAATGTGGATCCAAATCAGCCAACATTTTAACAATTGCAGACTCTGTCAATTTATTAATATCAACTTCCGAAACATAATTATGTTCAATACAATCCAAAAGGCTTTTAATTTTATACGCTTGCAATAAGGTATTTTGGGAAAATGAAAATTTAGCACTAGCGGATATCAAAAAACATAATATGAGTAGTCTAAATATTTTAAGTTGAAATCTCATAGCTTAAAGTATTAATTTATATCAATTTAACAATCACATATATATTGACAGTATTTTCACCTATCGTATAGATAAAAAACAAAGATTAAATATATTCGAAGTAATAGGGAAACTAAATTTAGGTTTATCAGCTTAATAGTATTTTTTGAATATTATGACTAATACTCGAAATACATTTAGGCTTTAAATATAATATTAATATACCTAAATATAGTCTAGTTTTAAATAATTTCCCACGCTATCAATACGAAGTATTTACTATATATACGTTAATTTTTTATTTTTGTTCCATAAATTGCATAATTAATTATATTTTTAAATAGAAAACACTAATTAACAATAAATTAAGAGCCATTCTTTTATGATAATTTATTAAATCAGAAAATAATGAAAACTAAATTTGAGAAAAAATACAAGGTATTATTTGTTTGTCTAGGAAATATCTGTAGATCTCCTAGTGCAGAAACCATATTCAATAAACTAATAATTGACAATTCAATGTTAGATAAAATAAGCTGTGATTCAGCTGGCACATATGGAGGGCATTCAGGAGAAAAAGCAGATGCACGAATGAGAAAACATGCCCTCAAACGGGGATATGATATAGTTTCCCGATCCAGACAATTTAATCCTGAATTCGATTTCGACAACTCTGATATGATTATAGCTATGGATGATAGCAATATGAATAATTTAAAAGCCATGTGTCGCAATGAATCAGATGAAAAAAAATTACGATTAGCTGTGAATTTTTCTAAAAAATATAACTATTCTGAAGTACCAGACCCATATTACGGAGGGGACAAAGGCTTTGAACTAGTAATTGATTTATTGGAGGATATATGTCAAGGGATATATCAGGATATTATTTCATAAATACTCGAAACATTATGATTTGTTTATTCTTCTATTATAAATTTAGCTATGAATAAACAAATCATAATATCAATGATACCATCTTTAATAAAACTCTAAATATCTCTTTACAGCACCTAGATAATACTCCTCCCATCCTTCAACTATCTCATCATAAGCTTCATCAGGAATGTTTGTATGAGTCAATTTAACACAAGTTAAATCTTTTTTCTTTTTTTTGAGAACCAAACTTACAATAGAAGCCTCACTAGTTTCTCCAAAAAACCATTCTTGAACAATTTTATAATTTTCTACAAACTCTATATTCATTCCACAAATATCCCCTTCCCATAGAGAAAACTCTGTTCCTGCTTTGGTTTGCATTTGAGCCTCACATCCAGTCCAATACTCCAATTGATATGGATTAGTTAATGCATTATATACCTCTTCTTGTGATGCTGTAATATCTATTTCAAAATTGAAATCTTTCATATATTATTATATTGTATTTTCTATAATTACTAAACTATAAACTAATAATTATTTTTCTAAAATTAAACAAAACTATAAAACTATTGGTAAATCCACAAAATAGATTCTATTTATAATTATTAACTGGTCTTTCGCTCACCAAACTTTTTGATAAATCATAATTTTAACGAATCGTCAATTTTCATAGTAAAAAGCTTAAAACACAGCAGGAACAATGTATACGACCCACCAACCTAGCCTAAGCAAAAGTCATAAAGAAATTACCCTGCATTTTTCAATACTCCTCTTCTCTTATATGATTTATTTTAGTTATGTTGTGGTCTTTTCAAGTAATTATACTTGTATGAAAAATCTATTCCATGATTTTTCTTGAAGTTGACATCAAATTTTTGAGCACTTCACGAATATAAAAGAAGCTACTACCAGAGAAAAATAATTTAAAGAATTAAAAAGAGAAAAGAAAGAAGCTTTGATAAATTCTATGAATCCTAATTGAAATTTATATAGACTTAATTATTTGTAATGTATGAGATCTTTCCACTCGTACCTCGCTACAAGATGACGAATAGTAGTAGCAATAGTAGGAAGAGGGAACGTCCTGTTGAGCTTGCGAAACATCTACTATAATTCAATGAGTTGGCTATATAAATTATAAGATTCTTCATGCTCGTATATTTTCCAAATATAGAAATAATTTAAAAGAAAAAACAAGCTATATTTTGCATAGGCTACCACCAACCACAAACGGTGAAAGAAATTCAAAAACCAAGAAAGCAGACTATCCGATCAACACAGAGCATACTTATCAAGTATTTCCTATGACTAAGTGAATAACTAAATATCAATTATCTGAAATTAACGAATTAACAAAATCCTATTTCAATCCCATTAGCATATTGGAAGAGAATCTTAAATATACATAAAACAAAGCTTAAATCAATAAGAACAGAGCTTAAAAGTTTCTAAATACAGTATATTCAGGTAATACAGCCCACCAACCATTAACGGTGAAAAAAATACAAAAGCATTAATAGACCTACCTAAAAAATGGAGTTGTAAATCTCAAGCCGAAAGATATTACTATTTACACTTAAGTGTAAATTTTATAAAATCAAATAGATTAACATTTTAATCGCCTATTACGAAAACTTCAGTAGAATCTTTAAATGTCAAAAAAGGAGATTCTAGCTAATGAATTATAACAAAAGCGCTTAAAATCGACATTCGAACAATTTAATTCTCGGACAGAAAATAAGTGAACAATCTAAAAAAAAAGACAAATCACATATCTTGATTTGCCTTTTGGTTTATGGTGATGGGTTAGCTTAATTTAACTCTATAGAGTATGGTTTTTTTAGCTTTTTTTTCATATTGAGCGTAAAATTATAAGAATTTTTATATATACAATAAACTAATCGAAAAAAAACAGCTAATTTCGCCAGTACTCCAAACACAAAAGGCCTAAGTAGGCTTATTATATTATCAGTTTGAAAATATCTAATTTATTAGATATTTTTATAATTTAGAATGATTTTACATTACAACAAAGTCTATTTTTAAATAAATATGTAAAATATAATTATATTAATGATTTCTCTTTTATGTTTAAATATGAATTCACTACAGAATCTGTTAAATCTTCAGGATAACACGAGATAGAAATAATTCCATAAGCAGATAGCTTTTTAGATATCAACTGCTTATCATAATCGTATTTTTCAGCAACAATCCTAGTGTACATTTCTCTGATATTGATATTGTCATTATCATCGATAAAGTTTGACAATTCTCTATTTTTAAAAATAACACAGACCAAGACATGATATTTGGCTATCCTTATTAAGTATGGGAGCTGACGATTCATAGCTTCAACACTTTCAAAATTTGTATACAAAAACACCAAGCTTCTCTCCTTCAATTTATAACGAAGATGCGAATACAGCAATTCATAATTTGACTCGGGAAAACTAGTTTGCACATTATATAATGCATTTGACATTTTTTCAACATGAGTTCGCTTGTGATCAGGTGGTATATAAGATATTATATCTTTATCAAAACAAAGCATGGATGCCTTGTCCTGTTTTGCAATTATTGCATTTGAAATAGCAAGGGAAGAATTTATGGAATAATCTAAAAGACTCAGTCCATTAAAAGCTGGTTTCATAGTTCGACCAGCATCAATTACGGAAATAATATTTTGAGATTTTTCTTCAACATATTGATTTATCATCAAATTAGCTTTCCGAGCTGTGGCTTTCCAATTTATTCTCTTTACATCATCCCCTATTACATAATCTTTTATTTGATCAAATTCAGTTTGATTTGCAAGTTTTCTCATTCGTTTTAAGCCGATATTCGAACTGGTTTTATGTACAGCTATAAGTTCATACTTATATAAATTATGAAAAGAAGGAAAACATTTTAGGCTAACACTATTATCAAATATATTTCTTATTTTCAGGAATCCATAGTTCAAATCAACATATACATTTAATCTACCAAATCTATACTCCCCTCTATCTTTTGGTGTCAGTTTATAACTAAGACTTTGACAACTATTTGATTCCAATCTTATCTTTAAAGAAAAATCGCGTTGCTGAAATTGGAATGGTATTTCATCTATAATTTCAAGATTTACTCCGATATTAAATTTACTTCGAATAGTAATATCTACCTGATTAGCATCTCCATTTGAAAGCCTCCTAGGCAACAACCTACTAGCTTCTATAGATCTCATATTCAGACCCAAATAAACTAGTTCCAGACTTACAACTATTACTAATATCATCAAGCCAAAAACAGCGAGACTATAGAAAAAAGGAAAAAAATATCCTAAAGCCGCAACTAAACTTATAAAAAGTATGCACACTAACAGCTTTGACTTTATGTATATAGATTTTATGAAAAGCATACACTTCAATGTTTTATATTATGTAATGTAAAACCCCTTAAACTATTATAAGAGCAATTAATTTACATAATTTACTAGCGATTTTTAAAATACCGAAAAGAACAAAATAAAGATAATTTACATCCAAGTATAGATAAACTATCTAGGAACTTCTAATTCTTTAACCAAATCATGAACTAAGTCAAGAGGTGATATTCCCTCCATCTCTGCCTCAGGACTCAATATAATCCTATGTTGCAAAATATATGAGGCAAGATATTTAATATCATCAGGTATTACATAATCACGACCATTAAGAGCTGCAAATGTTTTAGATGCCAACATTAAATTAACCGATGCTCGGGTAGAAGCACCTAACATAATAGCCTTATGATTTCGAGTTTTACGAATAATATCGACAATATATCGTTTTAATTTATCCTCCACTACAACCTTAGCTATCTGTTTTCTGTATTCCACTATTTCATCAATCGAAATAACTGAATCTAATTTTACCAAATTGTTTTTATAAGTAGCATCTGATTTCAAATTCAATATTTCAAGTTCTTCTTCATAATTTGGGTATTCAACATTTAGCTTGATCAAAAACCTATCAAGTTGGGCTTCAGGCAATCGGTATGTTCCCTCGTGCTCAATGGGATTTTGAGTAGCAATAAGCCAAAAAAGATCATTCATTTTATAACTTATACTATCTACACTAATTTGATTTTCTTCCATCACCTCAAAAAGTGCAGCTTGAGTTTTTGCAGGAGATCTATTTATTTCATCTATCAGAACTATATCAGAAAAGACAGGTCCCTTCTTAAACTCAAAACTTGATGTCGACATATTAAAAACACTAGTTCCTATTACATCTGAAGGCATCAAATCAGGGGTAAATTGTATTCTACTAAAATCAGCTGAAATTGTCTCTGCCATTAATTTTGAAATTAATGTTTTAGCTAAACCTGGCACACCTTCAATAAGAACATGTCCTTGACAAAAAAGCGCAACTAAAAGCAAATCAATATTTTGTTCATTACCGATTATATTTTTTGCTAATTCTTTTTTTATTTTCTCTCTCTTTTCTAGTAATAACTGAAAATCAACTCTATTATTTAATTCCGTATTCTCAAGCATTTTTTTTAGGTATTTTACATATTTATCAGTTGACAATTCATTTGTCAACATAATACTTAACAAAAGCTATAAGGCTTTTTTTACTTTTCTTAATAATTTAAACAAGTATATAAATTGGTTTTCACTAATTTCACCATCTGAAGACAAATCATTAAATTTATCATAAATTTCCACAAATATATTTATATCAATTTCTGTTAAATCTGAAAAATATTCGAAGTTTTGAGTTTTGAAATTCTTATTAGTTTTTTGATATATGTGGTTTACAAAGTAACTATACTTTTTCATAATAACCTCATATCTACTTGCATGAAGGTAATATATTGTCGACATACTCAAAACAAAATCTAAATTCAAATTTCTTTTCTTTGCAATAATTGGGATTATAGCTTGCTTCCTTTTAAATCCAAATATAAATCTTATAAAGAGGTATATAATCAGAAGATATAATGCTAATTTCAATTCCTTGTTCGAAATTATAAAATATAATAAAGATTGATATTTAACTGATTCTTTTTCGCTAAAATAATAATCATAAATAACTTCATTATCTGGTAAATATGAAGTTAACAAAGAACTATATTTATAATTATCGTCACGTATTATTTCACAATTTGCAAAAAAGCTTGGTTCCGAAGCAATTATAATAGCCCCTTTACCAATATTGTATTTTATAACTTTTGCATTATTATCTTGATTAGTAAAAAGAGTATCAATATTAAAAGAAATACTATCTGAAACATCCAACGAAAATGCACTTGGTGAGTATTTTAAACTATAACTTTCATTGTTAATTTCATCATTATGCGGTCTTATTTTCTCCGAAATCAGATAATTAAATCTCTTTGTGTATTGTAATATTTTTTCTAAATTTTCGGCGCCATTTCTATACGAAATAAGAAAATAACTTCCCTTTTCAGCCTGTGTTTTAATCTGATTTACAAGACTATCAGATGGATAAAATGAATTTGCAATATATATATAATTAAAGGCATTTGTAAATTCATCCAACTTATTTAATTTCTTAAAAGAGATCTCATTATCGGGAAATAAGTCCTGAGAAAGCAGATTTTGAAAAATATATGTATCAAAAGCTTCCTTCTTATCATATCTATACAATTGTTTCCAATCCCTTTGCGCAGAAACATTAACTAATTCAAAAATAATGAAGATGATTAAAACCGTAATCAACAATATATAATTTCGAGGAATTTTTTTTAGCGTTTTAAAAAAAGCTTTTGGCATATACTTTATTTATTATTTTTTTGACACACAGTTATTAATTCATTCATACTTTGTTTAACAGTAATATACTTTTGAGTTTCAAATGCAAATCCTCCATACCATATTGTATTATAGTAAGTATATATTTGAGAAAAATTATTTCTAATAGTTTTATCTTTTATCTCGTAATAATATTCAGTATTAGTTTTATCAATCTGCCATTTAATATGTTTATTCGAATCTAAAATCTCAAGGCTGGAAAACAAAATACAGCGCAAAGCATTTTTAAAATCATTAGTCTGCTCATAGAATTCTATTTTTTGATTCCAATTCTCTTGATCTATTTTTTCAATAATTTCGAAGCTTTCATGCTCTGGTTTTTTAAAAAGTTTTTTATTAGATTTTCTTATTACAATCAAAACCAAAATTAATATTATGGCAAAATAAAAATAGTAACGAGCTTCCCAAAGCCATTTTAAATCAATAGAAGTATCTCCTAATAGTTGTGAAATCTTTGAAATTATATTTTTAATGAATTTCTGAAGAAAACTTGGTTCCTCAATATTATCAATCTCATATTGGAAATCTTTTTGAGATTTGAACTTTTCAATACTTTTTAAATCGATAGTTCGTTCAACTATAATTTCTTTTTCTTCTTTTGCATATAAAATGGTGCTTTGTAAAAAACAAAACACCATAATAAAAATATAATTAAGGGAAACTTTAAAGCTCATCTGCTTGTTCTATTTTATTAAGAAGACTATCTCCATCTTTCATTTCCTTCAAGCTCAAAAATTGCAATGCTACCGCTATAGAACTCAACACAAGAGCAAACATTTTACCAATAGCTGTAAGAATTTGAGTAAGGGCAACTATTAAAGTAAATGAGAATGAGACATTACCAAAACTACCCATGATTCCTTTTACAAAAATAAAGGCAGTATATGGTATCTGGGTGAAAAAAGAAATAATAGAACCTACTATTCCAACCACAAAAACTATAGCGAATGTTTCCCACCAATGAGATTTAATATAATTAAAAGACATAGAGATACTTTCACCTATAGATGAATCAGTTAAAAACATAATCGGCAGGAATAGAGTAAAGACTATAGCCAAATAAATCCCAGGAATTATAAGCAATAAAAAGCCCAACACAACCAGGATACCTATCAAGATATAACCACCCAAAACTTTGCCTACATAATTACCTATACTATTCCAAGAAATCTCTTCCTGTTTAATAATTTTGCCAATTTGGAAATGATGAATATTTTTGATATGTAAATTAACTACAACCAAACACACACATGTTCCAATAAACATCATAAATGCACCAAGAAAAAGACTTGCGATTCCCCCTCTTGCTAGAAGTTTTTGATACATATGAGCACCATTCATTCCAGCTTGATTATAAAAACCAGAAAAAGCCATAATTAAGATACCAATAAAGTAAAATGGCAAAGCATATTTAGCAATTTGCGTAAAAATATACTTCCACTCCATTGATAGAAATGTAAAAGTATCAGAGATTACCTCACTAACACTTCTACGTTTTTGAAGTTCAATATTAGTTTTCATATTATAAATTTTTAATTATATACGATCTATTATTTTTTTTGTTTTCATAATACTATTTAACTTTTTAGGATACAAAACATAATACCATAAAACAAAAGATAAAGATAAACATATAATAGTACAACTTAGGATTAAATGCATTTGGGTGTATCGGGTGACAAATGCCTCTAAAAAGCCCGCAACACAAAATATTGGTATTAAAGACATAAATAATTTGACTGCATCTTTCATTGCATTCATCAATGCATCTTTTCGACTATAAGTTTTAGGAAACATCCAACTATTACCTATTATAAATCCACATGTTCCCGCTATTATTATTGCCGATATTTCTAGAGTTCCATGAATCCAAATAACTTTTGTACTTTCGACAAACAGGTCATACTTTACAAAGAACCACACGAAGCTACCCAACATAACACCATTTTTCATTAGAATAATTCCTGTCATAAAAGAACCAAACAGACCTACAACGAAAGCTAGAATAGCGACTTTAATATTATTGATAGTAATTCCCAAAAACATCTCGGTCTGTCCTTGACTTTTGTATATTGCCATTGGATCACCTGATTGAATATTTTCAATGGTTTTTTCGACATACATGTCACTAGTTACCATCCTTAAAAAATCTAAATCTATATTAGTAGAAATTATTCCCAAAAGACATGATATTACAAAAACAGAAAATGCGTAGAGTAATTGCTTTCGGTATTTATACATAATAACTGGGACCTCGAATTTCCAAAAATCGATAAAGTGACTTTCATTTTTTGTTTGCGAATTATAAATCTTTAGGTGAGCCTGATGAGAGAGTTGATTTAAATATAGTGTTGTGTCTGAGTTCTCATAATATGTTTGAGCATAAGCTAAATCGTTAGTTATTTGAATATATAAAGCAGATAAAGAATCTGGGCTCGTTATCTGTTTTTCACCAGACAATACATTTTCAAATTCTTCCCATCTATCCTTATTGTTTTGTATAAACTGAATTTCTTTCATTATTATGATTTATTTTTGACTCATCAAAAGTTGTATTTCTTTCATTATGCTAAGCACATGATGAATTCTATTTATCAATTCATCATCCTTCTATAATTGATTTGTAAACGGAACAAATATAAGTATTCTATTACTAAAACAAGAATAATTATATACATAATAAAACACAGTTCAACTTACTAATTTGCAACAATAAATTAATATCAAACTAGTATCTTAAATCTCGAATAATTCATTTTAAAGATTAAAGACTGTAAATTTGGAATCATTTTTATTAAATTCGCAAACTGAGAAATATTTATCATATTGGAAACAAAAAATAAGCAATATACTTAAGACTACATCTATAAATATGTATAATTGAAACAAACTATTAATTACTTTATGTTTATTTTACACAAATATTTTTTTTAATTCTAAAAAACTCCTAGTAAATGTCAAATTATATAAACACGAACCAGAACGTTTTAATCAAACACAACTTAGCAAGCTTAACAGAACGCATAATTGCATTTATTATAGACTTTTTTATTATTGTCATAAGCTGTATTATAATCATCAGTATGACAGTAACAATTAAAAGTTATGTTGTATTCACCATCTTATTTCTTCCAATCATGCTATATAGCTTTATTTCCGAAGCCATCAGTGGAGGCTATACAATTGGAAAAAAAATCATGAACATAAAAGTTATAGATAAATCAGGAGCCAAAATTAATTTTTTCCAAACTTTTATTAGATGGATATTCAGACCAATTGACATTATATTATGCCAAGGAGCTGTGGCTATAATAATTATTGCAGCAAAAGGAAAAGGTCAAAGACTTGGGGATATATTAGCAAATACAACTGTTATAAACACGCAAGCAAAAAACAAAAAAGCAAAACCTGGAGCTAATATAATAGTAGAACTAGAAGACACATACACACCAAGATATAGTCAAATGAAATTCGCTTCAGACAAAGACATCAATCTGATTAATGAATCGATAAAACATCTATCAAAGCTAGAAGACAAAATTGATTATAATAGGTTTGGTATGCTTGCAAGAAATAAGTTTATGCAAAAATTAGATATTCCAATAGACAAAAATATTGATCCTGAATTTTTCCTTAAAACATTAATTAAAGACTACAATTATTATTTTACAAAAAATAACAGAATATAAACTTAAGTTCAATAAAATTATTTTTTTCCATCAAATAATATAAAAACCACAGATCAGTTAAGTTTTTGGACTGATGTTTGTAGCAATTTATTTTCGTAATATAATTAAAATTGCATAATTAACAAACAAACATATAATAGTCATGAAAAACACTCTACTTGCACTATTCTTAATCCTAGGTCTTAATTGCTTCTCACAAACAAGAACTTATCAATTCGAGGATGGAATGTGTTATTTTACAGGAAAATACGATTCTAACAAATACACCAAAGAACAACTAGACAACACTAGGATAAACCTAGTAGGAGATTTTTTCAATGCTGGTTCAACAACAGCATGGGATCAGAATGGTGTAAATAATTTGGATCCCGTAAAATTCAGAAATAACATAATTAACAGAATCAAGTTTCTAAAAACTACTGATTTTGTAAAAGGTAAATTTTGGGAAGACATAAAAACAAGAAAAATACACTATTTGAAAGAATTGCTAAAATTTGGTTCAGCAACTATTTATTCATATAAAAATATCGATAGCTTAAAGAACTACAAAACAAATGATAAGATACTAAACTATTATCGTAATGCCATAATTTCTGGAGAAGAACAAATTATTGAAGCTTTAAAACATCTAACTCAGGAACAGATAAAAGCTGGAGGTTGGGCTGAAAATTTAAACAAGGAACTTAACGAAATTTTAAATTCTAATGACAGATACAACAAAGCCAAATTACAAGTTATTATGTTTGGCTGGTGGAATAGAGGAAACCATCTACTACCCCACCTAAGTGATGATTTAAATAGAGGTAAAGAATTCAACAAACTATTTATTTCTCACGATTACGAATGTGACGAACCTTGATAAATAAAACAGAAGCCATGTGTTGAACTTCAACAACACATAACTTCTGTTTGATAAATAGATATAATATATAAAATAAAAAATGAGTTTTAATTATAATATTTCCAAACAAAAAAACTAGTCAAAATCAGACAATTGAAAGAATTGAACGAATTAAGTCTTTCATATTTTGATTATAATCTGAATCCCCACTTTTTCCGATCCTATTTGCAATAACAAGACAAATCGTAGCAGCCGAATGACCTAATAAACTAGACAAACCATAAATTGCAGAACTCTCCATTTCATAATTTGTTATTCGATAGTCTCCATATCTAAAACTTTCCAACTTAGAATTTAAATTCATATCATATGGCTTCAATCTCAAGCGTCTTGACTGAGGTCCATAAAAACCATTTGCTGAAATATTAACTCCCAATACAACATGAGGCAGTACAGATATTTTATCTAGCAAGTCTTTTGATGCAGAAACAACATATGGTGCTGCTATTTGTGGATTTAGCTTAAGATAATCGACCAAAGAATTCTCAAACTCAAGATCAGAAACCTTGTCTCGCCCCTGATAAAAATTTAATACTCCATCGAAACCTATAGATTTTTCACTAAGGATACAATCACCTATCTCAATATCGGATTGTAAAGCCCCACAGGTACCTATTCTTATAAAATTTAACTTCCGATGCTCTTGCTTCTCTTCTTTCGTTCCTAAATCAACATTCACCAATGCATCTAATTCATTTATAACAATATCAATATTATCGGTTCCTATTCCTGTTGATATAACCGTAATTCTTTTATTTCCGTAATATCCTGTAATGGTCTTAAACTCCCTATTTTCTTTCACTAATTCGACAGCATCGAAAAAGCTAGCCACAAGCTGCACTCGTGAGGGATCTCCCACTAGAATAATATTATCTGAAATATCTTGAGGTAATAAATGCAAATGAAATATACTTCCATCTGGATTAAGTATTAAATCAGAATCATTAATTTTCATTTTTTTCTTAGTTTTAAAAATATGCATATGAATTTCATTTAAATCTAATAAAAAATATTATGAATAACTATCGAAATGTGAAACTCCCTGGAGATTTAACAATAAATTTTTCAAACTTTCCTCTCTCAGGGTTAGATATTTTATAATTAGTAACACCTAAATCTGACGGTGCATTAGGATAAAATCCAAAACTAAATTGTATCGAGTTTAAAATAAACATATCATTTCTTAGTCGAACACCCAAACCAAAACCAGTGTAAAAATCTTGATCAAATATGCTTTTAGTATTACTGCCTATCAAAGCACAATCGGCAAAAGTAAATAATGCAAGCTTATACCCTAAAAACCTTAAAGGCGTGAATAAAACATTTTGTAATTTTACAGATAGCTTTTGTTTTCCAAAAACACTATCTGATTCAAAACCTGCTATCCCTTTCTCTCCATTTATATTAACAAATTCTTCAGGAAATCTACGTATTCCTATCAAATAGTATAAATCCACAAAATTGCGGAGCTGAGAGCGTGAAATCGAATATAAATCACTTACTAAGCTTGATTTAAACTCAAACATTCCTTCATCAAAATGATCAGAATCAAAATGAAAATCAAATCTGGTTTTAGTCATAAGATATGTTTTTTTTAACAAACAGGCTTGTTTTGCTTCGATTCCCGTATAAAATCTATCATCAAACTCTTTGTCTACAAATCCGAGATTTAAACTTACAAGATTTCCTAATGGTATATCCTCAACTTTACCGTAACTATAAACCAAACTATTCTTTACATAATAGTAATTACCAAGTGCGATATTTAACAAATACTCATGATAATTATGGAAATATTTATTAGACTCCTTACCCACATCCGGACGCTTAAAGAATTTACGCCTATTATATCGTGCCGATAAATACAGTTTAGTAATACTGTATTCATTCCTTTTCATAATATTTGTTTTAAACTCTCTACCTAACCATAATGAAAAATAATCAAAATCCAGAGGAATTACATTTGAAATAGATGGATGATCAATCACCTTCTCTGTATTTTTAGTTCTTGACAATTCTACAATACCCGAATACTTAGAAGAATATGAATTAAATTCTCGACCAAGTTTTAATGAATTATAATTTCGAACATAGGTATCATCATGTCGTATGTCCACATCCAATTTCTTCTGTCCAATCCCATTTATTCTATAGCCTAATTCATACCCTACGGATGAACTACTGTCATTTTCTTTATATATTATTCGGGCTGAAGCATAATGTCCTAATCCAAATAAATTTTTGTTGTAAATTTTTAATTTTGAATTTGTAAATGAACCAAAACCAAAAGAGCCACCCCAAGAATATTTATCTTTTTCTAACAAATACATATCGACTTTGCTAGAATCTTTGGGATTTTCGTATAACATAAAATAAGCCTTATGAACTACCTGCAATTCCCTAATTAAATTCTGGTTATCTATTAATTTTAATGTATTAATTGTATCGCCCTTACTGAACTTAATTTTTTTACGCAAATAAGAGTGTTTTGTATTATGGTGTAATTTGTTTAAAAATAACTGAAATTTATTTGAGGGATTTATTATACTATCGTTTCGAAGTTTGTCAAATGGTTCTACTGATATAATGGTTATACTAGAGATAATCTTACCTTCGAACTTATCAAATTCCTCATATGTTTTGTCGATTTCAGCTTTTGGCAACTTCGCATTTTTTTTATAAGGATTTTTAAAAAAGAGCTTATACATAGATTTTGTAAATGATTTTTTATATGCCTTTGACATTAATTTTTTGTAAAAATCATTATTACTATCCTCTTTTTGTCTTTCTTTTTTTGTAGTGTCACGATAACTAGAATTAGTGTCCTTTTTAATATATGCTTGCGAAAAGGAAGAATAAACACTAATCATAAATAAAATAAAAATAATGCATTTAATATTCATATGACTCGATATGGTTAATTAGTGATTTCAGTGCATGTGTTTATTGTTTATTAAGCGCATATTTAATATACATAATTAAATATGCGTTCTATTTACTTGTACGTAGAAATAAGCTATATGGTTTCCTTTTTTTTCCTTTTTTTTGAAAAAAACCCACACTGTACTGACAAACAATTTTTTACAAAACAAAGTTTTTTTTTCGTATGTCATGAAATTCATAAAACAGTTCTTAAATCCATACTTAAAAAAAGTTTCTTTATGAAAAATAGAGGGTAATATTTTTACATAAAGATCTAATATTAGTTTCAAACAGTTTTCGTCCCCTATTTTAACTGAAATATTTGAACAAAAAACTATTTGAAAATTTTATTTTCTGTAAAACAATTTAATCAAACATATTTATACTATTGTATCATACGATTAAAAACTATATTGAAAATTTCGAAAACACCATTTATCTATAAATACCGAAATAAACTTAAAGCTTATAATTAGCATTAAATAAAATAGTGTTTTATAAGGAAGTATTAATTGTCTGACAAAGTACTTTTTTTGTTTACTTAGAAGTAATGTCATAAATATGTATATACAAATTTTAAATTTATAGGTATGTCAGAATATCAAATTAGAGAAAGTGAAAACCCGCAAAACACGACTTTAAATCAAACTGCATTAGATATAACATGTAAGATAGAGGCCATTATTCAGCACAATATAAAAAACAACATAAATGAAGATTTTAACAAATCTTATTATAATAATATTCATGCTGATAGAAGAGATGATGCTTACTCGTCTTTTTTTAATCAGTATAATGTTGAATATATTAATAATACATTTGAACAAATCCAAGACATAAATTCTAGAAATAAGAACTATAATATATGCAGGATAAGCATTATTAACAATAAAAAATCTAGTGCTCTCGAATTGTACAATTACATGAATAATACTGATATTCTAAATCAAATAACTTATACAGAACGTCCACAGTCATTATCAAATAAATTTTTAAACTTCATAGCATCATTATGTCAGAAAAGGTAACAAAAAACAGAGAAAAAACAGGGAATAGCTTAAATATACACAAAACGGAACTTATTAATATAAAAAAACAAGAACATACGATTCCACAAAATCAAGACATAAATCAAGACATAAATCAAGACATAAATCAAGACATAAATCAAGACTCAACAAGAGTTACAAGAGATTATTCCAAAATTAAGAATAAAAGATTAAAAGAAGCACTTATTTACTCTAATACTGAATATAAACTAAAACCACTTGAAGAAAAAGCCAAATTGCGCTTAAGTGAAATAACAAATATTAAAATAGGAAATGAAAATACAGAAGAAGAAATAAATTTAGTACAAATCACAAAAAATCATGATGAAATAATTAGACTTAAAAATTTACTTAAAGAAATAAGTAGAAGAAAAAAGCTAGTTATATTATACACTGCTTTAATAGAAAATAAAACAAACAATAATTTAGATTCTACAACAGCAGAATTATTAAAGATACAAGCCAATAATAAGTATATTGATATAATAACTAATCCTGCACAAACAAAAAAAATAATTCTACAAAATAAAAAGCCTACAATACAAAAAATAAATTTAGATCACAAAAAACTAAACGAGATATTTGAGGGTCAGAAAAATAAAATCTCAGAAGAATTACAATATGAATACATACAAAACTTTAAAGATGAAAAATATATAAACCGAATAATGGAGTTAGTATCCAAAGCTAACCAAAACAATAATCAAAATTCCAGTCTTAAAAAGATGCAAATTGGACAAATCAATAACTGCTCTGGAGATCAGATAGCTGAAGAATACAATAAGATACTAAAAGAACTAAGAACCATAAAAAAATGAACTATACAGAAAATGAAGAAAAAAGGCAGAAAGCAATTAGAAATTTCGACCATAATAAATCAATTATAGAGACTAATCTTTCAATTTTATTGAAAAATTCAGAGCCTTTAAAAGTCAATACTAAATCCCTGATTCTTTCCATTCATCCCAATTTGCAATATAAATATGATGAAACAAAAGGTATTATTGAAAAACTACTAGATTTTGGGAAAGAAGCTCAAAATATATTTCAAAAAACCTCAATATACAACGAAGAAATAAGAACAGGAGATATCATTTACGATAGTAATATCTTAAACACAAAAATCATTTCGGGATTATCGTATCTACCTAATATACAAACTATAAAAATGAACTCTAAACTTAAACAAGATAATTCTAAAATAGAAATAAATAATATTCTTTTATACCTATTAAACAGACTAATTTGTAACTATAAACTCTTTCCTACAAATCTTCATTCGCTTTTTCAAGACTCTGAACCAAGCATAAACCATATAAAATTCATTGTGTTACTAAATTGCATACTAAGGCAATTACCAGAAAATTTAATCGAAACAATTTATCTGATTAATACAAAAATAGATAAGGAAGGAATTCAAAAATTACGAACTTATGACTTTGGAGTGCATTTCGAAATACACACAGAGGAAACATCCAATTCATTATTTAACAAAATAACAAACAAATTTTATTACGATACAAGCAAAATTAAAAACCAATGTATTGCCTTTATTAAGCAGTTTGAATAAAACAAAGAATCTAAACTAATATAAAAAAGAGAAATAAATATGGAACAAATAAAGAAAGAGTTACATCAAATTGATCAAACCCAAACTCCTTTGTCTGAGAATGATGTCAAAAGGATGATAGAAAATTTCAAGAGTATTATTTTCACTAAAAATAAAAATATATCATACACATTTGGGATTGATATAAATTATTCGGTGTTGAAAAAGCAAACCGCAATTATAGACGACATAAAAGGAATAATCAAAAATTTCGACAAATATTTTGAAGCTGCTAAAATCGAGACAGTTCCCACAGATTCAATCTGTTTCGACAACGAGACAAAAAAAATTGGAGTTAAATATGAAAATTTAAAACCAAAAAAAATCAGTAGTAATAATTACTGAAAAGCCTAATAATATTAATAAAGCAGATAAATTTAAATCTCAAATTTTATTTAGCATATTACATCGCATCCTATCAGATCGGAGCTTAACATCAAATCTGAATCAGGACAAGCTTTACCCTGATCAAGTTCACAATAATACAATTAGATTTTTCCTACTACTAATTCCTGTTTTAAAACAAATAAATATAGCTCATATAAAAGAAATACATTTTGATAAATTCTATATTGGTATCGATGACATATTAAAATTAAATTTAAATGACATGAAAATCACCTCGTCAAATAATATCGGCAATCTATCTAATTTGGGAAATATATTTGAAAAACCAACTAATTATCCTGAAACGAATAGAGGTATTGAACATATCATTAATCATTTTAAGCAAATGACAACTATGCTAAAACAGTAAAATAAAAATATACCAAAGACACAATATCAATATACGGCAAAGAACAATTCAAGGCAATTTGATATAGATATAAATTCAGTAGTTTTATTTTTTCGAAATACAAATAATTAGTTATATAAACAGGGAAATCGCCTTTACAAATAATAAATATTAAACAAATTACTATCTTTGTAGTGTATTCAAGGTCAACCTATAAACGAGAACTATATTTTATTGATTTTGAATTATGAGGAATTAATATCCTTATAAAAAAAATCATGGAAAATAAATCTACAAAACATTATGATAATCAGAATT
>JAOARN010000097.1 GCA_025210485.1 Marinifilaceae bacterium
AATCTAAGATTCCTTCTGGCAAAACGTATTTAAGTAAATTATTATCTAACATATCGAAATTCTGATTATATTTTTATCAACACAAATATATACTGTTTAACTCAATACCCAAAATTTACCGCTGACCCTAGGTGGGCTGTATTGCTTGGTTTTATTGAGATTTGGAGCATTTGTAGTTCTTGGATTGCTTTAACCGTTTGGGTTGGTGGGCTGTATTGCCTGATTTTAGTGAGATTTGGAGCTTTTGTAGTTCTTGGATTGCTTTCACCGTTTAGGGTTGGTGGTTTAGACTAGTGCGCTACAAAGCTTGATTTTGCTGTATTTTTAGAGCTTTTAAGAGATATTATTGTTGAATTTATGGATTATATCATTTTTAACATTAGATCCTCTTATAGTTTGTTTATTGAGCTGTATTTCCAATTTTGGTAATTGGGGTGATATCTGATAAATTGAAATCGAATTTTGTTATATTATTTCGGCGTTGGAAACGCCTAGCAGCGGTGCATCTGTTCTTTTGAATAGCTTGATTTTGCTGGGTTTTTGAGCTTTTGTAACAAGTCAAATAAAAATCCAGATAAATTATTACCTGAAGATTATAGTAATAATATATCTGGATTTTAAAATTTATCCCATACTAGGAATATATTTTAATATTGTAATTTAAATAATTACAGTATTGAGACAATTCAAAAAATTATTTTTGTGAACTTAGAATCTTATATCTCAATAATCTTGACTTTTGTTCAGGATTATCTGTTTCCACTTCTTCTGATAAACGAGATCTGTTTTTAAATTGATCTTCTGTTATTATCTGATAGTAGTCTTTAACTTGGTCTCTAAACATAATATCGTAATGATATTTGATTTTATATGCAGTTATAAAATCATTAGTTGAAACATTTGATGTTTTTTTATCATATCTGATTACATCGGTATAGTCAGTAATTTGATATTTTGCTTCTACAATCAGTTTAGCTTTTGATTCAGCTAAATTCTTCTTGATATCTAAATAGATATTTTTATTTTTTTCTTTAAGGTTTAGTGGGTCATTTTCATTGGCAACCTTAATACTTTCTGCTATTATTCCAGATCTTTTTCCAAGAACGCATCTTCTGATATTCATTTCTGCATTTTTTGTTCCTGTTGGAATATAAGCAGTTTTTGTTGTTGGATTTACAAGATACCATTCGGTAAAATTACCTGCATGATCATCCCAAATGTGTATGTTTGTTCCATCGTGATTACTTCTTCCTGAAAGACATAATATTTTACCCCAATAATTATAAATCCTTATTTTGCCACCGCCAATGTGTTTAACTCTGAAGACCTGACATTTTCCTCCATGACGAGACCATAATTGAATATTATTCCCATTCTTTTCGCTTACAACATCTCCACCTGCATTATCCAAAACGACTGTGTTTCCTGCAAGACAGCAGTGAATTTCATAATATCCAGGAAATCTACTTGATGGTACAAACTTAAAACGTCTATCACCTACATTGTTTTGATTTAAAAGATTCCATATTCCAATATTCATACCAGGATGAGTCTGAGTTGGATCTCCTGGAACATCCCAATATGCACCATCATTTTGTCCATAGTTCATTGCAGATTGGATTAAGAATTCTGAATTTGAAATAATTGGTACAGATCTATTTTCTTTTGAATATTCAAAAACATTAAGAACTGCTTGTCCTTTTACATTAGGTAGAATTTCATGAACTCCATTCTTAATCAAATCTGTAGCAGAAGGTATTTCTTCAACTTTGTCAACAAGAGATATAACACCTGCAGGTACTCCAGCTGCTTGCATCCCTTTTTTTACTGCCATTTTCTTCATTCCATCTGTATCAAGTAAAAAAGCTGTGGTACTTAAAGCTTCAGTTTGTGGACTGTCTGGAGACGATTCCTCTGATGCATCTTTTAGTATATCAAGAACCTCCATAGAGTTTTCCCACTTTTCTTTTTCCTTGTCTAAATCTTTTGTTTGTTCATACCTGTTTTTGTGGTTCATTTTTTTAGAGGAGTTCTTTTTATTTTTACCAAATTCAGGCATTTTAACGAATGCATCAATACCCGCATCCATTACTCCTATCATTTTATTGTAAACACCTGGTGATTGTACAATTAAACTAATAGAATAAGACAAAAGTTTTTGTTTTCTGTACTCATCGTCTCTATCTCCAGGGATGCTTAACTTAACTATGTCAACACCTGTAAAAAAATCCCTATTACATATTTGATCTGATTGTTTTACAGATGATAAAACAACTTTTTCTTTCCTTGGATTTAGAGAATATTCCTGACCTATTTTTTTATTAACGTAGCCTTGTAGGTGCGTGGTGTCAGGAATTCTAACATAACAAATCTCGCCTTTGTTCGGGCCATTGCCACTGCTAGTTTCATTATGTATCTGACAATTAAATTTAAGTCTAGCTCCACCGTAAGTGATTTTATAAATTGCATCAGCAGGAGCAACGATTATTTTATTCTCTGTTCTCATTTTGTCCATTTTAAGACAAATAGATTTACCAGGATATTGTGTTATGCAAATGTCCGATCCTCTTCTTTTGTGCAGAGCCTCAAAGTTAAATCTTATTTTATCTCCTTTTTTTGCTGTGAAGGTAATCAGTTCTTGTGTACGTTTTTTTGAGCTAAATTCTCCAGATATTATCTCCTTTCCTTGAGAGTTTGCACTTAATGTAGATGCAATTAAAAACAGAAGGAATATACTATATTTTATATATTTCATAATAATTTAAATGTCTATTTGATATTAAAAATCGATTGATCTAAGCTTTGAGCTTTTGTTATATTTAGTTTTTGATTTTTCTAATTTTTGAAGCTGAGCTTTATAGATATATCTTTTTGCTTTTATTTTTCTATATGTTGGAGCGTAGAATATAGCTGTAGTTTCTAGATGTGTATTTTTGGCTTGTGTTCTTTCTGGATTTGCCATTATAAACATTTTAGTGTTTGGTTCGGCACCTCCCATAACAAATAATTGAGTCACTTTACCTTTTTGATCAAAGCATAAATCCGCCTCTGAGTATTCTTTTACTTTTGTTCCTGAAGTAGCGTTTGATAGTCTGTCAAGACCAACATTCTTAAATCCTTTTGATAAAAAATCTTTACCTTTATTTGTGATTTTTCTTCCTCGATTATATGGTCTGTAGATTTCTTTTACTGTTCCAATATCAGATTCACGAGCAGATAAGAAATATTGTACAGGTTCGTTTCCTGGTTCAGGACCAATAATAGACATTGCACTATTAGCAGCGAATGCAGCTGCCGGATTAATAAAAACACATCCAATAGTTACGGCTGTGTTAGCTATAGACCAGTGTTTTGCACCTCCCAATACAGATGATACAGAATAGGTCATACATTTAAGTTTAGCATTACGAGGAAATCTTGATTTATCAAGACCAATATTATATCCAGCTGCTTGAGAATTATGTACACCTGCTTGTCCTAATATCTGTTTATTTATATCTTTAAATTTAATATTTTGATAATAGTATTTGTTGAATACTGGTATGATAGTATCATTTGTAATTACAGGCTGATAGCCTAGCATAGTATCTATTTGGTAGTTAACCTCTTCTGGTGTGTATTCGTTGTGTTTGTAATATGCTGTATTATAATATTTTTTGCCACCAGGAATTCTCATGATGTCTATTTTAACCATTCTCTTTCCTAGTGATTTAGTAGCAAATTTGATAGTATATACTCCATCATCTTTAATATTTACAAGTATGTTACCTGTAGGCTGATTCATTTCTGCATATAATTTCATTCCTGTATTGGCATCAGATATTTGAATTAGTTTTAGAGCTTTGTTTTTTTCTACTTGGTAGGTAATCTGGATTTTATCTCCTTTGGCAAACGAATAGCTCAAACTATGCCCACCTGATCCAGTTTTTAAATGCCCTTGAAATACAGGGATATTATCAGTGCCAGCATATAATTTAGCTGTTCCGAAAAATGAAAAATTACATATCATTGAGAGTAATAATATGCAAAATAATTTTGTAAGTTGATTCATAGATAAAAAGTTTTTGTTTAGTCTAAAATGTGTAATATTAGTTGCTATGATAATTTATTCTTGAAAAAGTTTGTTCTGATTTTTGTTGAGTTTATACAAATATATTGATAGTTATATGTATATGAAACTTAATTAGTTTAAAAGTTTCTGAAGATGTTAAAACAAATTAAACAGTCAGCTCTGAATATTACTTTAGGAAGAGACGGATATTAACGAGGGCAATGTGTCTAAGCGCTGATATTCAGAAATTTTAAGAGGATTAAGCATTAGTTAATGTACTTAAAACAAAAGACCAATCATCCAAATCAGCAGATATGAGAATTTTAATAAACTAGGTGTTCAGAAACCTCATAAAAGCATTATATCTTTCCTGCATAAGATCCTTTGTTTTATCATTGGTCAGGTAGCTAGCTTTTATTTTGTATCCATATCTGTTGAAAGATTGTACTATTGAACTTATATCAGTTCTGTTTATTTTTATAGTTATTTCTATTCTTTTTGAATTAGGGATAGTTTTTAGGTGTAAGTTTAAAATTTTAGCATCATCGCTTTCAATTATTTGAGATATTTCGGTAAGAGAATAATCAATAATGTTTAGTTGCAAAACTATAATTCCCCCTGTAACATCCTCCGAAAAAATCTGACCTATATTTTTCATTATATCATTCAAGGTAATTATGCCAATATAGTTTTTTTCGCCTTTCAATACAGGAATTGCAGTTATTTTGTGTGAAGATATTAAACCTATAATATTGTAAATATGAGTATCTTCATTAACAAAAGGACTATATAAAGATAAGCAGTGATTGCCTATTGGTTTCTCTGCTTCGTTCATATCGTATATATCAGTATCAGAAATTAAGCCCATAAATTCTGTGCCTCTAACTATTGGAAGATGCGATATACGCGAAATTTCCATCCAGTTGAGAGCATCTAAGCCAGTATCTGTTTCACGTAGTACAGGCACAGTATCTGATAAAAGATCTTTTGCTATCATTTAATTACTTAATTTATGTGAAAATAGGAATCCATTTTATCTACTATTATATTGTACGTATTTACAATAAAATAGTTTCACAAGGGATGAACTAATAGTTATTATAATTGATTATTGTTTGTTTCTATGTTTCAAGTTATAAATATAAGTCAATAAAAACAATGATTTATGTTTACTTTTATTGCGAGTTTTAATTTTGTAATAAATATTATTATTCTAATTTTATTGACTATTAGATTTTTTGATACAATTATTGTCCTTGAATCTAATTTAGTATAATTTGAATTGTTAAATTCTTATTGTACAAAAACTATCTTTACTTTATTTTATATTCAAAAAAACATTCAAACAAAAATATATGTCAGCAGTAAGTATACTTAGTATAATAATATCATATTTTATATGCCTAATTTTAATTTCATACTTCACATCTCGAAATTCTGATAATCAATCTTTCTATGTAGGTAATAAAAAATCTAAGTGGTACTTGGTGGCTTTTGGGATGATTGGGGCTAGTCTATCTGGAGTTACATTTATTTCTGTTCCTGGATGGGTTGTTAATAATAATATGATATATCTTCAAATGGTATTTGGCTATTTCTTAGGTTATCTATTTATAGCATATGTCCTATTGCCAATGTATTATAAATTAAATTTGATTTCGATATATACATATCTGAAAATCCGTTTTGGGAAATATTCTTATAAAACAGGTTCTGTGTTTTTTCTTATTTCTCGATTGATAGGAGCATCTTTTAGATTATACTTAGTTGCAAATGTTCTTCACAGTTTTGTATTTGCTCAATATAATATCCCATATTTTGTAACCATAATTGTAACTATTTGTTTTATTTGGTTGTATACATTTAAGGCTGGAATAAAAACAATCGTTTGGACTGATTGTATTCAAACACTATTTATGTTAATAGCTCTTGTGGCGAGCATAGTGATGATTTATAAGCAGATGCCAGTTTCTGATACTGGCTTTTTAAGTCAAATATATAGTAGTAGTCATTTCAAAATATTTGAATTTAATGATTGGACTGGTGGAAAACACTTTGTGCAGCAGTTCTTTTCAGGAGCATTTATAACAATTGTAATGACAGGACTCGATCAGGATATGATGCAAAAAAATCTGAGTTGTAAATCATATAAGGAAGCAAAGAAGAATATGCTTTATTATGGATTTGGTTTCATCCCTGTAAATATTCTATTCCTCGTTTTGGGAATTCTGTTGATTAATTTCTCAAATCAAAATGGAATAAGCATACCCGAACTGACAGATAATTTATATCCAAATTTGGCAATAAATCATCTAGGAACTACAGTTGCTGTATTTTTTATTTTGGGTCTTTTTGCCTCTGCATACTCTAGTGCTGATTCTGCATTGACTTCACTCACCACTTCTTTTATGTTAGATATATTGTCAATCCCTGAATCAGAAACGAGAACTAAAACTCGAATTAGGGTTCATCTCTTATTTTCCGGAATAATTATATTAATAGTTCTAATATTTAGTTTTATAAATAATAAAGCAGTTATTTCTCAAATATTTAAAGTTGCTGGATATACTTATGGTCCATTGTTAGGATTGTATTTTACTGGAATGTTTACCAAAATAGATTTAAAAGATAAATATGTACCTATAGTAGCATTTATATCACCTATTATTGCATATTTATTAAGTTATTATTGCTACTTGTTTTTCAATTATAAAGTTGGCTTTGAATTGTTAATTTATAATGGGTTAATTTGTTTTATAGGTTTGATTTTATTGCGAAAGAAAAAAGAGATTAAATAAAACTATTATTATTGAGAGCTACTTATTGGCTGACAATAAGCAGTATATTCTCGTAATCATATATTGTGAGTCTAATTAAAATTAATTCAGTTTTACTTGTAGAATTTATACTTAATATTTATATTGTGGAGCTAACCAAGAATGTAAAGTATTGATTTATTATACGATAAGAAAAACTTAATAATTATGGATACTATAAAATTAGATTTTATAATAGGCTCTTCAAGATCTATTTTGTTCAGAAATTTATCTACTCCTGAAGGCTTATCTGATTGGTTTGCCGATAAGGTTGATATAGTTGGAAACAAATTTATTTTCGAATGGGACGAGGAGGAACAAAGAGAAGCTGAGCTTATATACAAGAAAGATAATGAAGAAATTCATTTTAAATGGCTCGATGGAGAAGGAGAATTCAAATTTATATTGGATAAAGACGGAATGACTAATGAGTTAATTCTTGTTGTAGAAGAGAGCTTTTATATGGATGATGATGATCAGGTAGATAACGAACAATATATGCCTGACGAAGGTGATCTGGCTCTTTGGGAAAAACTTATAAGTCGGTTGCGAATAAGTATAGGGGCTAGATAATATTTAGTATTTTTATTTATAATTTGAAATACTTGTTCTGATTTATTACAATTTATTTGTTTAAAAACATTAATATTGGGCATTAGAATTTTTTGAGGAAAAAGGACAAATCTTAAAACCAAACTTATGTTTATCAGACTATACCCAGAAAATAATAACACAGATGAGTATCGAGTTATTGCTGATCAGTTGCGAAAAGGCGGATTAATTATATATCCTACTGATACTATTTATGCTATTGGTTGTGATCTGAATAATCACAAGGCATTACAAAAGCTTGCAAAGCTAAAGAAAATTGATGTTAAAAAAGCTAATTTTTCAATTATTTGTTCTGATTTGAGCAATATATCTCAGTATGCGAATTTATCAGATTTCGACTTTAAACTACTTAAAAGAAATCTCCCTGGTCCTTTTACCTTTATCTTAAATTGTAGTAAGAAATTACCCAAAATAATAAACAATAAAAAGAAGACCGTAGGGGTTAGAATACCAAATAATCCTATCCCCATAGGAATTGTAGAGGAATTAGGCAATCCAATATTCACTGCCTCTATAAAAGATTCTGATGAGATAGTAGAATATATTACTGATCCTGAATTGATATATGAAAAGTATCAAAAAACAGTAGATGTCATTATAGATGGAGGTTATGGAGACAATAATCCTTCGACAATAGTTGATTTAACTTCTGGTGAAATCGATATCATTAGACAAGGGAAAGCCTATCTTAATGAATAATTACTGTGAAGCCTGATTTGAAAATATTTTCCTAACTGTTAATTCATCATCATGAAGTTGTTTTTTTAGATGATCTAAGCTATCAAATTTCTTCTCAGACCTTATTCTGTCTATTAATTCAAGTTTAAGGTCATGATTATAAATATCTTGATCGAAGTCAAAAATATTTACTTCGATTGTTCTCATAAGGTTTTTACCTTCTATGGTAGGTCTCACTCCAATATTTAACATACCTTGGTATACAGAATTTTTGTGATGCACTCTTACTGCATAAACTCCATTTTGAGGAACAAGTTTGTAGTTATCAGGTAGATGTAGATTTGCAGTTGGAAAACCTATTGTATGACCAATTCTATTGCCTTTAACTACAACTCCTTTAAGGAAAAAATTATATGCTAAATAGGAATTAGCCAATTTTATATTTCCTTCGTAAAGTGCATTTCTAATCTTAGTTGAACTTATATTAATTTCGTTCATATTCAAGGCTTCGAGTCTTACAATATTGAAATTATGTGATTTTGCAAGAGGTAATAAATCTTCATAGTTTCCTTCCCTGTTTTTCCCAAATCTATGATCATATCCTATAACAAGACTTTTCATATTTAACTTGCCAATAAGAATCTCTTCAACAAAATTAGTGTACGAAAGATTAGAAAATTCTTTGGTAAATGGGAAAACAACCAGATGATCAATGCCAGTCTGTGCCAATAATTCTTCCTTCTCCTCAAGACATGTAACCAATGATAAATTCTCAACATCTGCGTTGAGAACTATTCTTGGATGTGGGTAAAAAGTTATAATAACACTCTCTCCATTAACTTGTTTTGCAAGCTTCTTAAGTTTGTCTATTACTGATCTATGACCAAGATGAACTCCATCAAATGTGCCAATTGTAATTACAGGATTAGTAACATTAAAATTATCTATATTTTTATGTATAATCATATCGCTTATTCGCTACAAGTTTGTATTTATATAGAATTAAGTGTTTTACTTAATTTATCCTCAGATTCGCAAAAATATAAAATGCTTTTATAAAATTGTAATTATTTTCAGATTAATTTGTCTGCTGAATATTCCATATTTCTCGATTTAACTTTAATTCTACCTATTCGTTTTTAGTATAAATATTTATCTGAATATACATATCATATAAAATTATCATAGTATTTTCCTTTGCAAGTTTTTCTTTAAATCTGAATTCTTATTTTGATTAAATTAAAATATTATGATAATTTTCTTCTATTCGTGGATAATTATTCAAAAAATATTAAATTTACAATTGATAATAATGTATGATAACTTTATTTGTTTCAAATATTTAAGCTATTAATATTCTATTGAGTTACCTAATATTGAAATATCCAATTAAAATTAAACATTTATCTACTGAGACTAAATTAAATTTTATGTTTTTTATTAATTGAAAATTATTTTAACTTATCTGAGAAATCTCTCATTAGCCTATGTATCAATATGTAAATGATAATTAAATGTATGCTCAAATATATATAAGTTTTGACAAGTGGATTTTGTTAACAAAAAATCATCCCAAGATTAGATAGACTCTATTATAATATATTACTTTGTAGGTTGAAATTATACTTTTGACAATAGTATATATAAATTACAGATAATAATATAGCCTGATTTTACAGTAGTAAAAAATTAACGAATCAAAGAAATTTAAACATATGAGCGAATATCATGTACCTGTTTTATTACAAGAATGTATAGAAGGTTTAAATATAAAGCCTGATGGAGTATACGTTGATTTGACATTTGGGGGAGGCGGACATTCTCGTGAAATTCTTAAACACTTAGGTGAAAATGGTAGGCTTATTGGTTTCGATCAAGATATAGATGCCAAAGCCAATGCTCCTGAGGATGATAGATTTACATTTGTGAGACATAATTTCAAATATATCAAAAATTTTGTTAAATATTTAAAATTTAATAAAGTCGATGGTGTTTTAGCTGACTTGGGAGTATCTTCTCATGAAATTGACGAATCAACCCGTGGCTTTTCATACCGTTTTGATGGATTGTTGGATATGAGAATGAATCAAAGTGCTGAGTTTACTGCTGCCGAATTATTAAATACTTATCCGAAGGAGGACTTATTATATGTTTTTAAAGCTTATGGTGAAATAAAGAATGCTTCGAAACTTGTAAATATTATTGATAAACATAGACAGACTGGTGAATTTGAATCTATTGAGGATTTTAAAAATATTATTGCCTCATGTATTCCTAAACACAAAGAGTATAGATATCTAGCACAAGTGTTTCAAGCACTCCGTATCGAAGTGAATAAAGAGATGGATGCTTTGAGACAAATGCTAGAAAGTATCCCAGATGTCTTAAAAGATGATGGTAGATTAGTGGTTATTACATATCACTCACTAGAAGATAGATTAGTGAAAAACTTCATAAAAAGTGGACGATTTGATGGTAAACTTGAACAGGATTTTTATGGAAATACTAAATCTCCTATGTGTGCCATTAATAGAAAAATAATATTACCAACTGAAGAAGAAATTGCCGAAAACAATAGAGCTAGAAGTGCAAAATTGAGAATAGCAGGATTATCAAAATAAATTAAACCAATGTTTAAATTTAAGCAGAAATACAAAGATTTTATAAAACCTGACGAGGAGCTTAAGGAGATATCTAATGGCTCGTTCAAGGATATAATAAATGGAAGATTTTTAACTAGAAAGAAAGTTCTTAAACAAATGCCATTTATTGTCTACCTTGTTGTATTTGGTATTTTTTATATTGGAAACAGATATAAATCGGAGAAAATTTATCAAGAAATGATCGAATTAGAACAAGAATTAAAAAATCTTAGATTCGAGTCTTTAACAACTGCATCCAACCTTATGTTTATTAGTAAACAATCCGAGGTAATAAAAAAATTAGAAGAGGTAAATTTAGATCTAGTTGAATCACTAGAACCACCATTAAAAATAAAACATAGAAAAAGTGTCAATTAAAAAAGATATAGTATGGCGAGTTGGATTAGTGTATGTCGCAATTCTGATTGCTGCATTTTCTATCGTCGTAAAAACATTATATATTCAATTTATTGAAGCTGATAAATGGGAAGATAAGGCTCAAAAATATGCACAAAATAAGAAAAAATTACAGGCTAATAGAGGCGATATTTGTGCAAGAGATGGTCGTTTGCTTGCTAGTTCTTTGCCTTACTATCAGCTGCGAATGGATTTTCAAGCTGCTGGTTTGACGGATTCTTTATTTAGGGCTGATTATAAGGATCTTGCTGCATGTCTATCTGAGTTCTTTAAAGATAAAACTAAGGCACAATATGAGCGTTTTTTGAGATTTTCTAAATATAAAAAAGTCAGAAATAGATATGTTCTGATAAATAGAAGAAGCGTTAATTATAGTGAACTTAAGGAAATAAAAACCTTCCCGATATTTAAGTTGTCTAGAAATAAAGGTGGACTGATTGCCGAAAGAACTGATAAACGTGTCCAACCTCATATAAATCTTGCTACACGCACGATTGGCTATCTTATTGAAGGTTCGGACAAGAAAATAGTTGGTCGTGTCGGACTTGAGGGGGCTTATGAACAAAAACTTAGAGGCGTAGATGGTGTAAGTGTTTTGCAAAAAATCCCTGGTAGATGGGTGCCAATTACTGAAATAGCTCCTCAGGATGGTCACGATATTATAAGTTGTATAGATATAGATTTTCAAGATGTTGCACGCACTGCTCTGTTAAAACAGTTGAAAGACTATAATGCGGATCATGGTTCTGCTGTTCTTATGGAGGTCAAAACTGGTGCCATTCGTGCTATTGTTAATCTTGGTTTGGATAAGAAAACAAATTCATATAAGGAAGACTATAATTACGCAATAGGAGAGGCAACTGAGCCTGGTTCCACTTTCAAATTAGCCTCTATGATGGCTCTTCTTGAAGACGCCTACGTTACTCCTGATGATTCTATCGATACGGGAAATGGTGTCTACAGGTTTTATAAGGAGAAGATGAAAGATTCTCATTATGGTGGGTATGGAAGGATATCTGTTAAGGATGCTTTTGAAAAATCATCCAATATTGGTATATCTAAATTGATAAATCATTATTATCATAATAATCCGAGAAATTTTATTAATAGATTATATGAGTTTAAGTTAAACGACAAGTTGGGGGTTGAAATATTTGGGGAAGGTAAGCCTAGTATCAAATACCCTGATGATCCTTCATGGTCTGGAATCTCATTGGCATGGATGTCCATTGGATACGGTCTGAAACTGACGCCATTACAAACTCTAACATTTTATAATGCGGTAGCAAATAATGGTAGAATGGTTAAACCTAAATTTGTAGATGAGATTAGATACCACGGAAACACTCTTGAGAAATATGATTCTGAGGTGATTTCGGAAAAAATTTGTTCTCAGGAAACAATAAGTACTTTACACAAAATGCTGGAAGGTGTGGTGCAGAATGGTACCGCAAGAAATCTTAAAAATACAGGCTACAAAATTGCAGGTAAAACAGGAACTGCAAAAATCGCTGACAATAATAAAGGATATAGCAAAAAGGCATATCAGGCATCATTTGCAGGATATTTTCCTGCTGATAATCCTATGTTTTCTTGTATTGTCATTATAAATAATCCTGACTTTAGAAAAGGATTTTATGGAAATAGAGTGGCAGGACCTGTATTCAAAACCATAGCTGATAAGGTGTATGCCAAAACATATGCTATGCATCCTGTAAAGCTTGATTATTCTGAAGTAAATAACACTCCTCCTATTTCGTTAAATGGAAATAAAAATGATTTGAATATGGTGTTTGATAAGCTTGGAGTGAATGTTTCCAATCCTGAATACAATAATCCTTGGGTGATTTCATCACGAGAGGATACGCTTATAAAATATAAACCAAAGGCAATAAAGGAAGGAATAGTTCCAAATGTTAAAGGAATGGGAGCAGAGGATGCTATTTATATCTTAGAAAAAAATGGACTTAAAGTCAAATTAAAAGGATATGGAACAGTTATAAGACAATCTCTAAATCCTGGATTTAAATTTAGACGTGGTCAGAAAATTACAATTGAATTATCCTAATACAGCTATTATGTTCGGAAAATTATTTGAAAATATACATATAATCAAACAAGAAGGTGAACTTACTTCTTGTATTAAAAGCATAGAATTTGATTCTAGAAAAATAGTTGATGATTCTTTATTTGTAGCCTATAAAGGGGTTGCTGTTGATGGTCATGATTTTATAGATAAGGCTATAGAAAATGGAGCCAAACTTATTGTTTGTGAAGTCTTACCCGAAGAACTAAACAAGGATGTTTGTTATGTGCAGGTTAAAGATAGTCAAATATGTTTGTCGCATTTAGCAAGAAATTTTTACAATAAACCTGATACTTTGATTAAGCTTATTGGAGTAACAGGAACTAATGGGAAGACTAGTATTGCTAGTTTCTTGTATGATATGCTAATGTCGTTGGGATACAAAACAGGTTTGCTGTCAACTATCGAAAATAAAATAAATGCTAATATATATAAAGCTACACACACTACAGGCGACTCTATTCAAGTTTGTAGTATGCTCGATCAAATGGTGAATGAAGGTTGTGAATATTGTTTTATGGAGGTCAGTTCTCATGCTATTGACCAAAACAGAATCGCAGCATTAGAATTCGAAGCTGGTATATTTACAAATATTACTCATGATCATCTTGATTATCACAAAACTTTTAAAAACTATATAAACGTTAAGAAAAGGTTTTTTGATGAGAATATTAGAAAAACAGGTTTTGCTATTACAAATATCGATGATAAAAATGGTAATTATATGATGCAAAACACCAAAGCAAATATATATTCTTATTCGATAAATTCTTTTGCCGACTATAAGTGTAAAATTATTGAGCGTCATTTTAACGGAATGCAATTGGAAATAGATAATTCCGAATTGTGGGTTAATATAATTGGCGATTTTAATGCATATAATCTTTCGGCAGTATATGCCACATGTATAAATCTAGGATTCTCGAAGGAAGAGGTACTTATTTCTTTGAGTAATCTTAAATCTGTAAATGGGCGTTTTCAACATATAGTTTCTCCTAAAGGTGTAATAGGGGTTATTGATTATGCGCATACTCCTGATGCATTGGTAAATATACTGGAAAGTTTAAACGAACTGAAAACAGAAGGTAAAAATATTATCACTGTCTTTGGTGCTGGTGGTAATCGAGATAAAACTAAAAGACCTGAAATGGGTAAGGCGGTTTGTAAATTAACAGATATTGCTGTTATTACATCTGATAATCCAAGATTTGAAAAGCCTGAAGAAATTATTGCTGATATATACGTTGCCTGTAAACAATATGAGGACAGAATAAAGATATTAAAAATAACAAACAGAGAAGAGGCAATAAAAACGGCTGCACTTATTGCCAATTCAGGAGATATAATACTGATTGCAGGTAAGGGGCATGAAACCTACCAAGATGTAGAGGGCACAAAACACCATTTTGATGATAAGGAAATACTGACAAAAATATTTAACAACTAATTATGCTATACTACTTATTCGACTATTTAAACAAATTGAATGTGCCAGGAGCTGGTATGTTCGAATATATATCTTTTCGTTCAGCACTTGCAATTATTACTTCTTTGTTGATTGCTACTGTATTTGGGAAAAAAGTTATTAGAAAACTACAAAAACAACAAATTGGAGAAATAGTAAGAGACCTAAACCTAGCTGGACAAATGGAAAAGCAAGGAACTCCAACTATGGGAGGTATTATAATACTATTTTCAATTATAATTCCTGTATTACTATTTGCTAAACTCGAAAATACATATATCATTTTAATGCTAATATCTACTGTATGGCTAGGTATGATAGGCTTTATAGACGATTATATCAAGGTGTTTAAAAAAGATAAAGATGGACTTAAGGGTCGATTTAAAATAGCGGGTCAAGTAGGTTTGGGTTTGATAGTTGGACTATGTCTATACACTAGTGATGATGTTGTGATAAGGGAAAAAATTTTCAAAGAGGATATTAATCCAAGCATTCAGCTTAGCCAGAAACAACAACAGGCTATAGATAGTTGTGGATATTACGAAACTGATGCCAAATCAACAAAAACAACTATACCTTTTGTTAAAAACAACGAATTCGATTATGAATACTTGGTTTCTTTTGCGGGTAAATATTCAGATATTATTGCATGGATAATTTTTATTCTTGTAACAATATTTATAGTGACAGCTGTATCCAATGGTGCTAATATGACTGATGGTTTGGATGGTTTAGCCACCGGTACTTCTTCCATTATTGGACTTACACTTGGTATATTTGCCTACCTTTCTGGACATATTGGATATGCCGAATATCTTCATATAATGTATATTCCTAACAGTGGTGAACTGGTGGTGTTTATAGCCGCTTTTATTGGTGCAACTATAGGGTTTTTATGGTATAACTCATTCCCCGCACAAGTGTTTATGGGAGATACTGGTAGTTTATCTCTTGGTGGTATTATTGCTGTATGCGCTATTATTATTCGAAAGGAATTGCTTATACCTATATTATGTGGAATCTTCTTTATAGAAAATATTTCTGTAATGTTACAGGTTTCTTGGTTTAAATACACTAAAAAGAAATATGGTGAAGGAAGACGGATTTTCTTAATGGCTCCTCTTCATCATCACTATCAGAAAAAGGGATATCCTGAACCTAAAATAGTAACAAGATTCTGGATTGTAGGTATTATTTTAGCCGTATTCACTATAGTAACATTAAAAATAAGATAATAATACTATATGCAGTTTGACTATATGTAAGACTGCATTTTTACTTATTATACATATATCATAACAATTTATGAGTAAGAAAATAGCAATATTAGGAGCTGGTGAAAGTGGCGTAGGTGCTGCTATCCTAGCTCAAAAACAAAAATATAGTATACTTGTTTCCGACTATGGTCAAATAAAAGAAAAATATAAAAAGATATTATCAGATAATAATATTCCATTCGAAGAGGGTAAACATAGTTTCGATGAAATATTAAACTCCGATATTATTGTGAAAAGTCCTGGTATTCCTGATACGGCTAAAATAATAGTTGAGGCTAAACAAAAGAATATCAAAATAGTTTCGGAAATTGAATTTGCTGGCTATTTCTCCAATGCAAAAATGATATGCATAACTGGTAGTAATGGTAAAACAACTACTACTATGATGATACATCATATGCTCCAGAAGGCAGGATTTAAAGTAGGTTTGGCTGGAAATATTGGAAATAGTCTTGCGCTTCAAGTTGCCAATAATGATTATACACATTATGTGGTTGAATTGAGTAGTTTTCAACTTGATGATATGTTTGATTTTAAAGCTGATATATCTATACTGATGAATATAACACCTGATCATTTGGATCGCTATGATTATAAAATGAGCAATTATGTGAATTCAAAATTCAGAATCACACAAAATCAAACTGAAGCACAATCATTTATTTATTGTGCAGATGACAAAGAGACTGTTAACTATTTGTCTAATAATAGTATAGATGCATCAGAATATGCTTTTTCTGTAAGTCAAGATATATCAGAGGGAGCTTTTGTAGAGAATAATGAAATTATAATTTCTACGAATAAGAATGAAAAACTAATGGATAGAGCTGAACTATCTCTGTCCGGAATACATAATTTATATAATTCAATGGCAGCAGCTTTAGTTGGTGATATTCTTAATATTAAGAAAGAGGATATTCGAGAAAGTTTAAAAGATTTTGTAGGTGTAGAACACCGTCTTGAAAGATGTAGAAAACATAATGATGTTTTATATATAAATGATTCTAAAGCAACTAATGTTAATTCAGCTTGGTATGCACTAGAGAGTGTTGGAAAGAACACTATTTGGATTGTGGGGGGTGTTGATAAAGGAAATGATTATTCGGAATTGTTTGATCTGGCAAAAGAAAAGTTAAAGGCTATAATATGTCTTGGGACTGACAATTCTAAAATAATAGAAGCTTTTTCGAATTTTAATTTACCAATGATTGAAGCTAATTCAATGTCAGTTGCTGTAACTGAGGCATCCAATTTATCAGAGCCTGGCGATACTGTTTTATTATCGCCTGCATGCGCAAGCTTTGATTTGTTCAATAGTTACGAAGATAGAGGTAAGCAATTTAAGGAAGAGGTTTTAAAATTATAATCTGATATTTCTATGATAAAGTTTTTTTCAGCTCTTAAGGGAGATCGTCTAATATGGATAATTATATTTTTATTATCTCTTATTTCTCTTCTTGTGGTGTATAGTTCAACAGGAACATTGGCTTATAAAGTGAGAGGAGGTAATACATCATATTATTTCGTCAAGCAATTAGTCTTACTTTTTGCATCATTTCTAATTATTTTTGTTGTACATAGGATCCCATATCGGGCATATTCTTCTATGGCAAATCTTGCATTGGTTCTAGCTGTAATTCTTCTACTTTTGGCGAAGTTTGTAGGGATTAGTTTAAATGAAACCTCAAGATGGATTTCGATACCAGGGGTAGGCTTCAATTTTCAGCCTTCTGAATTAGCAAAACTTGCTCTTATTATGCATATATCCAGAACCTTGTCAAAATATCAGTTGGAGAATGCCTGCAGCAAGGAAGCTTTTTTCAAAATAATTGCTCCAGTAGGTGTAGTCTGTTTCCTTATTTTTCTGGATGACTTTTCTACCTCTCTTCTGTTAGGGGTCGTTTCTTTTATAATGATGTTTATTGGTAGAGTTCCTGCTAAATTACTATTGATAACAGGCGGATCTGTATTGGCTTTCGTCATAATTGTAATTGCATTAGCTCCATATATGCCAAGTGTTGGACGTATTCAAACGGTTCGTAGTCGTATTGATACTTTCTTTAAGGAACCAGTAACCAAGAACGAAAGCATGAATTATCAGGTAGTTCAGTCCAAAATTGCTATTGCAAAAGGTGGTGTAATGGGGAAAGGCCCTGGTAATAGTGAGCAGCGTAACTTTTTACCTCACCCTTATTCTGATTTTATTTTTGCTATTATTATAGAAGAGATGGGATTATGGGGGAGTTTTGGAATATTACTATTATATATGTTTCTGATATATCAGGCAGGTTCTATTGTGAAAAAATGTAGCAGAACCTTTCCCGCTTTTCTGGTCGTCGGTTTAAGTCTAAGCATTGTTTCTCAGGCTTTAATAAATATGATGGTTTCGGTAAATCTTATTCCTGTAACTGGACAGCCTTTGCCTTTGGTTAGTATGGGGGGAACATCTCTTATCTTTACAAGCGTTGCCTTTGGTATGATTTTAAGTGTAAGTCACTGGGTTAAAGATCCTGAAGAACAAGAAAAAATGGTAAGGGAGAGGGAATCTCGAGAAAGAGATGAGGAAGAAGATAGCGAAACGACTGAGCAGCTAACAGCTTAAATTCTATTTTGATATTACACAGTATTTTCGCTGTGGCTGAAATATAAATGACCCGTTGTGGAAATACTATTTTGTATTCTACAACGGGTCATTGTTTTATCTATATGTTTATTGGCAATTAATAAACATGTTCTTCCGATTCATCTAGATTTTCATTAATCTTTTCTTTGTTTATACTGCGCCATGCCCATACAATATATGCTATAACAAATGGAACCATAAGGGATACATAACTCATAGCTGTTAGAGTATATTTAGAAGACGAAGCATTTCTTATGCTTAAAGAATCACCGATTTCAACCAATGAAGGATAAAAGTAAGTGTCGTTTAGTCCTGCATTTAGAAGTAATGAAAATACTACCATAGTTGCTCCTGCTCCTGAAAAACTAAATCCGTTTTCAAAATTCTTTACAAATAAAGTTTTTGCTAAACCATATAAGAATAATACCACACCAAGAAGGAATAAGATTCCTACTACGGGCATTTCGATATAGTTTAATAGATATTTGTATTCAATTAGTTTTGATACGCCTGTTTCTGCTTCAAAACCAAAACCATCCATCAGTAATAATCTGATAATATAGCTTAAGAAGAAAAATAGAAAAGCCACTCCAGAAAATAATATCTCTTTGCGTGAAGCATCTGCAACTTCTTGATTGTCTACAGTTTTTATGAAATACATAGCTCCTAATACTCTAGCTAAAAACAATACAGTAAAACCTAGAAATAAATTGTGCCAATTTAATAAAGCTTCCAAACCTCGATAAGGATTTGCCCATCGCACCGAGTTGAAATCATTAAGTGTGAAATTTGCTCCATTGAAAAAAGTTGAAACAGCTACTCCTATAAGAAAAGTACCCAAAACACCATTTAGAAATAAAAAAATTTCAAATGTCTTTGCTCCCCATACATTTGCAGGTTTCGATCTGTATTCATATGATACTGCTTGTATTATAAAACAAAATAATATAGCCAACCATACCCAATAGGCTCCTCCAAACGAACTCGAATAGAATAGAGGAAAAGACGCAAACATAGCTCCACCGAAGGTAACAAGAGTGGTGAATGTTAGCTCCCATTTGCGCCCTAATGTATTTATAATTAAAGTTCTTGTTTTTTCTGTTTTGCCAATTTGAAAAATCAAACTTTGGCCGCCCTGAACAAACATTAAGAATACCAATAAACTACCTAAAAGTGAGTTTATTATCCACCAATATTCTTGTAGGCTTGCATGTGATAAATTTTCGAACATAGTTTATTGATTTTTAGGTCCTAATTTTATTTGTTTGATCATAATGCTAATTTCAGCTATTAACAATGCTGTAAAAAGACTAAGGAATAAGAAAAATGATAATTGAACTGCTCCAGTACTTATATGGGTTACAGCAGCTTTTGTAGGCATTAAGTCTTGAATAACCCATGGCTGTCTTCCAACTTCTGCGACTATCCATCCACATTGTGATGCTATATATACTAAAGGAATACATATGATAGCAGATTTCAAAAACCATCTTTTGTTTTCCAATACTTTTTTCTTTTGGTAAATTAAGCTTAGTATGAATAATAAAATAAACATCATACCCAAACCTACCATTATATGGAATGTATAGAATGAAAGTGATACAGGCGGAACGGTTTCATATGGATCTTTAAAATACCCATAACCCATATAATCATAATTCTCTCGAAGTGTTTTTTCAGAGGATTTCATTATCGAGTCATTCTTAGTCTTTTTCGCCTCTTTGTAATCTTTTAAGGCATTCAAGGCTAATACTCCTTGTCTTCTCTTTTCCTCAAAGCTAGGTTGAACTACTCCTTCAGCATCGGTGTAGCCATTTATAATATCATTTATCCCTGGTACGAAAGCATCTTTTCTCATATATGTCATATATGAAAGCAGATTTGGAATTTCTATCTTAAGATTAAATTCCTTCATATTGTCATTATTATTTACTTTCTCGCCAGCCATTATGCCAAATGCAACCAAACCAGCTCCTTCACCACCGTCATATAAGCCTTCCATAGCAGCAAATTTCATAGGCTGATCACGTACAATCTCACGAGCTGAAGTATCACCCGAAAAGGCTGTGAATAAAGAACTAACTAAGCCAAATATAGCAGCAATTTTAATACTGCGATATGCAAAATCGATATGGCGTTTCTTTAATAAATACCATGCACTAACCCCAATAACAAAAACAGCTGCTAAGGTATAGGATGAGGTAATTGTATGTGAGAATTTATTCATTGCTGTAGGCGATAATAAAACATCCCAAAAATTAAGCATCTCGTTTCGTGCAGTGTCAGGATTGAAATGCATGCCTACAGGATTTTGCATCCATGCATTAGCTACTAGTATCCACAATGCTGATAAATTTGAACCGACCGCAACTAGCCATGTAGACATTAGATGGAATTTTTTACTAACTTTATTCCAACCAAAAAACATTACTGCAAGAAAAGTAGATTCCATAAAGAATGCCATAATACCCTCTACGGCTAAGGGAGCTCCAAAAATATCTCCTACAAACCAGGAGTAATTCGACCAGTTAGTACCAAATTCGAACTCAAGGATAATTCCAGTCGCAACCCCAATTGCAAAATTTATCCCAAAAAGCTTCATCCAAAATTTAGTTGTTTTTTTCCATTCTGGTTTATTGGTTTTTACATACATGCTTTCCATGAAAGCAATGATAAATGATAGACCTAAGGTTAAAGGAACGAATATCCAATGGTACATTGCAGTTAGTGCAAACTGCGCCCTAGACCAATCGACTAAAGACATATCAAAATCAGCAATCATTATTTAGTTCTTTTAGAGTTTGTTAATTCATTTATTACATGTTCTGATTTTTCGGAATCAGATTCAAAATTTGTATTCAAATAATTAGGGAAGAAAAATATTTTTAGAACGGCAAACATAATTATAAGTTTTATAAATATTATTAGCCATAGTCTTTTACTCCATTTTCCTTGGTTTTTGAATCCCTCATAATAGAATCTATATATTCGTGAAGGAAGGCTTAAAATTTTTGACATATTGTTAAATTATCTGGGTATAATTTATTATCCAAAATGCATTGAATATTATGCTTGGATTTAATCTTATTATCTTAAATCATATCAACATAATATTTAGTTGATTTGGATTGGCAAAATACTTATTACAAATCAAATTACATAGATTCTCATAATAGATAATTTTTATTTGCTTATCAATTTGCTTAATTTACTGTAAGTGTATTGTTTAAATTTAATTAAGCAAGTTTTGTAATTGGTAATTAATATTTTTATTTGCTTGTTTTACTTAATCAAATTAGTTTTTAAGTTAGTTAAAATTTGGTTTAGTTCATAATTAATTATGAACTAAAAACTAATAATAATAATATTGGACAAAATTCTTGTGCTTTGGAAAATTAAAAAGCACAGTTCGTAATTTACAAACTGTGCTTTAAAGTAAAAGATAGTAGTCTGGGGTTTTAATAGGCCCTGTCAATCAGAGAATGAGCCTATTTAAATTTGGAATTTTTTTATCTCGCATTCCCAACGAGATTTAAATACTAGAAAATAGATTCCTTTTGGGAAATTATTTTTTATTGTAATGGAATTTTCCTTTATAGTGTTGAAGTAAACCGCATTACCATCTGTGTTTAATATACTAAGTTGTTTGTTTTTTCCCGAATTCCTAATCAGTAGCCTTATCGTCTGTTTATTTGGCTTTATAATGCAGATATTATTGTCCTTCTTTATTGAATTATTTACTATTGTTATTAGGTATCTTGTTAGTATTTTGTTTTTGAGCCTTAAATCAATTTGTAAATTGTGGTATTTCTTAAATTCTAAATTTTCGATTCTTTCTATTTTTAATTTTCCGCAATTGCTGTCTAGTTTAAAAATTCTTGCTTTGTTACCCTCCTTGATATGCCACTTGCAATTGGGATTTATTTTTGTGGGATTTTCGAATTGGTAAATTAAATCCCCATTTTTTGAATTTTCGGATATGCTTAGTTTTAATTTGCAAATATCATATTCGGCTGGTTCTATACCTGTTTTGATAATAAGTTTTGCCCAATTCGACTCTATTTTTTCTGAATATAATTTTAGATTCAATTCTATTATATCTCTATCTATCTTTTTTAGTATTGAATCTCTATTTTTGATGTAAAGATTTAGATCGTTTAGATCGAGATAAAATAAATCTGAAAAATTCCCCAAAAGCTCATAATCTGTGTATTGCTTTAAATTGGGAAATGATTTTATATGCCCCATTTTATCAGTGTTTTTAAAAATATAAAATTCTTGAGTACTATTTAATTTTATCTCTTTTTTAAAGCGATAGTTGTACTTGGAATTGTATATGGACAGGTATAAGTACACACCCGTAAGCACAAAACTTATGTTTAACAATAAAATAATAAACCTTCTCACATTTCACCCCTTTCTTAAAAATTATGTAATATTAATTCGCAAAATCTCTTTGTAAATTCACTTTCCTTAGATTTTTCATCCTCGTTTGTATATTATTTACTTTGATAATGTCTAAAAGGTTTCAATTGTTTAAATGTTTTTTTATATTTTATGTTGTGTTAATTCTTTTATGTTGATATAACTCAGTTAGTTTCTTTTGTTGTGTTATATGTGTGTGATAAATGGCTTACTTGATATTTGTGTTTTAGTAACTTTAGTTTATTTTAAAGATGTGTAGAACTTTTGTTAGTTTGGGTTTAATTCCGAGTTTCATGTTTGTGTCAAAACTTGCTGGATGAATATTTGGAATTTATTTTAGATAAGCTTATAGATTTTGTTAAATAATATATAGTTAAAATATATCTACTTGTTTATTTTTAAGAAGCTTAATATTGCCTTTTTTATAAATTTGGAGAGATAAAATAATATTTATCAAAAAAAAATAAAAAAAAACTATAATTTTCTTGTTTTATATTTATGTAAACAAATATAAAGACTAATTATATCATCAAAATATGTTTATTTATACAATAAATAGTGCTTTTTATATTATAATTAGTGTTTATGTGTTTAATGTTTTTTGTGTTGTTTATATTTTAAAATATTATACATAAGATGATTAAATTAATGCTAATGCTTGTTGTTATTTCTATAATTTTAATAAACAAGATCTATTGTAAACATAATAATACAGAGCTATTTATTTTTATAAATTTGTATGTTTGGTGAATTATGTTAATTAAGAATACATATTTGAGCTTTTTCTGAAAAACTGAATAATTGTGATAAAAAGACATGTAGACCCTATAAATAGTCGTTAGTGTATGATGAAGTTTAGTTTTAGGGAGCTTGGATATTGTAATATGTTTATATTCAACTTAGTTTATGTTCTTTGAAATTATAGGAAAATATCCCATTTTTACCTCTTGTATATTGCATCATAATGTTTTAATAATAAATTGAACTATGCTCAGGAGTTTTTTTAAATTAAGAGGTCTTTTTCGAATAACTTATTTTTTAGTTATTTTATTGTTTTCTTTGATGTTTAACATAAAAGAAGCAGAAGCGCAGATAGCAGATTTTTCATATACGATAAAAGGAGGATGTGGAAATGCTGAAGTAAGATTTGTAGATAATAGTGGTAGTGGGGTTAATAATTGGGATTGGAGTTTTGGTAATTTCAATATACTTAAAACATCAGACCCATCTAAGGGTAAAAATCCTAGTGTAATATATCCTGAGGCAGGGGTATATACCGTAAAGCTTATTATTAATAATGACCCTTCTAATGTCATTGAAAAGAAAATTACAATCTTCCCTAATCCTGATCCTGAGATTACAATCGATGGAACAACCAATTTTGGAATTAAAAATAAAGGCTGTGAGCCGTTTAATCTAAATTTGGGTGTATTTCTAAATGATGTTAGTGTAAAGGAGTCCACAAAATCTCAAGGCGATGTTACTATTACTGTTGGTGCGGTAAGCGGTGGCTTGATTCAATCTTATGATTGGAATTTTATGGGAAAAATTGACAATATTAGTCAAGCAACACCAGATATAAGTTTAAATGATATTAATAGTGGCGATTATAAAGTAATATTGACTGTAGTGGATGAAAGAGGCTGTCGTGCTTCTACTAGTTTGAACTCAGGTATTACTGTTTATAAAAGCCCCAAAGTTGATTTCAATCTTAATAAAGAAAATGCTTGTGGTCTTGGGAATGTTGATTTTAAAGCCGAAGTAAATGGTATCGACCCCGATCAAATTCAAAAATATGAGTGGGATATTAATAATGATGGAAGTATTGAAAATAATTCCAAGAATTATACTCACAACTTTAATAGCCCTGGACTTAAGACAATTAAGTTGAGTGCTGTTAGTTTGAATTCATGTCCTTCCAATTCTGTAATTAAGACTGTTAAATTTAATGATGATAATATAATTGATTTTGATATTACAAATGCTTGTCCAGGCGAAATTGTTAATTTTAAAAACAAAAGTTCTGAATCGGCAGTAAAGTTCAAATGGGATTTTGAAAATAATGGTTCTTACGATTCAACTACAAAGAATGCTTCTAAATCCTATTCTAAAAAAGGTGACTATACAGTCAAACTATGGGCAGAGTTTGATGATAAATGTGTGATGACAACAACTAAAGATTTGAGCATTTCGGAATTAAAGGCTGATTTTAATTATAAAGATTTGCATACTTGCTCTCCGAATTACAAGGTTCAATTTACAGATAATTCAAGCTCCGATATTGGGGACATTGATACTTATTATTGGATTTTTGATAATAAAATTAGTAAAACTAGCACAGAGCAGAATCCTGAAGTGAGTTTTTCATATCCAGGTGAACATACTGCTAGCCTCACAATTACCTCTGGTGGATGTTCCAGAACTGTAACAAAAACTATCAATATCGAAAGAAGAACTTTATCTATTGATGAGGATGACAAAAATCAATTTTGTGTTCCTGTAAATGTCGATTTTACTTCTACTTATGATGCCGATTTTGACCCTATTGTTAGTTATAAATGGAAAATAAACGGTAAAGAATTCTCAACTCAGGCAAATAATAATCACACTATAAACGAAAGAGGTACACACCAAATTCAACTATTTGCTACAACTCAGAATTCTTGTATTGTCAAATCCAATACAATTGAATTAGAATATGGAGAAGAGCCTGTTATTGGCGAATTGATGTATGATGAAATAGGTTGTAAGAAATTTGGTGTCGATTTTAAAATAAAATCATCTGAACATACTGATAAATTAGAATTTAATTTCCTGAACTTGGAAGTAAACGATAAATTGTCATTTGCGGGACATGAAAATGGAGAAACAACTATTTATGAAACTATTGCTAATTTTCCAAAACCTGGTTTACATACAGTATCTGTTGTGGCTCAAGATAATAAATGTAAGACAACTAAGTCATTCCCCTCGATTACTATTCAAGAACCTAATGCTTATTTCTCTTTTGATGAAAAAGTATGTGATAGAAATCAAGAAGTTCAATTCAAAAATGAAAGTAGCGGTATAATTCCTGGAACTATTCATACATGGGATTTTGGAGATGGTTCGCCTATAAGTAATGAAGAGTCTCCAAGTCATGTCTTTGGTAAGACAGGTGATTTTACTGTCACCTATACTGTTGAGGTACCTGTTACTATGTGTACTAGTACAATTCAAAAAACGGTTCATGTTGTTGAATATTCTCCTGATTTTGTAGCTGACAAAACGATCGGATGTCATCCTGATGAGATAGAGTTTACTCAGAATGGTTCTGGTTCCAGTAATTTTATAGTATCAAAAACTTCATGGGATTTTGAAGGTACAGATTCTTTTGAAGGAATAAAAAATAAAATGAGTCACATATATACCAAACCAAACAAATATGATGTAAAGGTACGTATTGCAGATATTAAAGGCTGCTCTTATGAGGCAACAAAATCGAAATATATGTGGATCAAAGGACCTTTGGTTTCTTTTACTCGCGACCCAGAAGAATCCTGTACTGGAAATACTGTAAATTTCAAATCTACAAGTACTAATCATTCTACTGATGATTCGGATATTAATGACTTTACATATGAATGGAATTTTGGAGATGGCTCGGCTAAGCAAACAGGCATTACAAGTTCTCATTCTTATTCATCCGAAGATATCTATAATGTGACGCTTTCGGTAAACGATGGTAACGGATGTAGTTCTACTTATACCGAGAAAAGCGCGGTTATCATACCTAGTATGACTGCAAAATTTAAAACAAGTCAAAATACATTTTGTAAAGGAGATGCTGTTAGTTTTCAGAATATTTCGACAATAAAAAATGGTTCAGCTTCAATCACAAACTATATGTGGGATTTGGACGGAGATGGCATATATGAAATCAATACAAATTCTGCCCAAAATCAAACTATAACTTATAACAAAATAGGAAAGATAAATGTCAGCCTTAAATTAATATCAAGTCTGGGCTGTGAGTCTGATTTCTCCAAAGAAATTGAAATTGTTACAGGTGATGCTAAATTTCACCTTATGGATAATGAAACAAATCTGGGATGTGCTCCTGCTTTGGCTTATTTCTATTCCGACGATTTGGCTAAAAATGTTGTTTCTTATGAGTGGGACTTCGGAAATGGTGTCACTTCTGATTTGAGAAACCCTGTAAATGCTTATGATATTCCTGGTTAATATGAGGTAAATCTTAAGATTAAACTTATTGGGGGATGTATTAAGACTAGTAAAAAAACTGTAGTTGTGGCAGGTCCTTATGGTGAGTTCTCTTATGACAGAACAGAAGAGTGTGCACCTCATAATATTACTCTGAAGGTAGAAAATTTGAAGGATGTAAATAATGTAATTTGGGATGCTGGTGCTGGTTCTACATTAAAAGAGGCTGTTGGTTCAAAAAAGAATATGCAGCATGATTTCACATATAATCAAAAAGGATATAATCTGCCTTTGGTTATTCTTGAAGATAACGGAACTTGCGGTTCTCTTTCTTATTGGAGGCTCGATATAGGTAGATATTATACTTCCTTAAAGCCTGATATTGATTTCGCTAAAGAGGTTGGACCTACTATTTGTCGTAATATTGATTTCAAGTTTACATCCTCTGTTACCCTTATGGATGAAAGGTTCCCCGTGGAAACATATGCTTGGGACTTTGATAGTGATGGAACTATTGACTCGAATGAAGCAAATCCAACATTCCATTATGATCATCCTGGTGAGTATGATGTTACTCTCTCTGTTACAACTACATTTGGTTGTACAACGGTTCTTAAAAAGGATAAATTTATTAAGGTTGTAGATATATCTAATTTAACTTTGAATCCTATCGAGCTTGTTGAACCTGGTGTGACAAACAATAAATTTTGTTCTGAGGATAATGTTCAATTTATAGCTCATGCATCAACTACAAATGGAGATAATACCATTACTAAATACGAATGGACTATGGGTGATGGAACTGAGAAATCAGGAGAAACTATAAACCATTCCTATGCAAAGGAACTTGAAGGTGAAACAAAAACAATTAGCCTAAAGGTTACTGATAATTCTCAGTGTGTGAAATCTACAGATGTTGATATTAGCATATATAAAATAAAACCAGATTTTAGTATCGATAAAACAACTATATACAGAGCCAATAATATTAACTATCTAGATAATTCTGTTTCTACTATTTCAAATATTTCCAATGGAACGATAACTGTATGGGATTGGAATTTCTCAAAAGCTAATCCTGTTAATTCTGATAAATCTAGTGTTTCTGTTAACTATCAAGAGATAGCTAATGATATAGAAGTTAGCTTGACTGTAACTAATAATGAGGGATGTAAATCTCAAATTAAAAAAACTGTAAATGTAATCAATAACCCTCCAATAGTTAGCGATTTCAGAATTGAACATTGTGTTGAGGATATTGAGAAAATAATAGATAGAACATTATTTGACTCTCATTATAATACAGATCTTGATCCGCTTCAAAATCCTTTGCAGAATGTCAAAATTGTAAGCCTTCCTAAATACGGTAAATTATTTATTGGATCTCAGGAAATTATATCCGAAAATAAAATTGTAACATATGCTGATTTGATTAATTTGAAATTTGTTCCAATGCCTGATTGGAATGGTACAACACGTTTTAAGTACAACTCATTTGACGGATACGATTATGCAGATAATGATGCTACCGTATTTCTACAATATGATCAGGTTGAGGATAAACCTGAAATAGTTGATATTGATTTAGATCAGAAGAAGGATGTGGTCAAGGAAATTACTAAAGATATTCTCTTAACTGCTTTTAGTGATGTCGATTATGATGTTGATAATGATGGTGTGAAAGATAGCCCTGAAAATGATTTTGCGCATTTGGTAAAAATCAAAATTTTAAGTCTGCCAAATCCTTCTCATGGAGAATTATACCATAAAGACACGAAAATACAATTGGGAGTAAATTCATATATCAGTCTTTCTGATATTGAATTGAATAGTCTCGAATTTAGACCAGCATATGGTTTTGTTGGCACATCTAGTTTTGAATTCAATATGTTTGATGGTGATCAATTAGCTGAAAATTCAAAACATATAAATATTGAGTATATTAATCAGGCTCCTACGGTTAAGAATAAATCATTCGGGAAAAATCATATTGAGGATAAAATAATATCAATTACGAGAAATAACTTCCAAACTTCATTCAAAGATACTGATGCTAAAGATGGAATATTTAAAAAGATAAAGATTACATCTGTTCCTAATCAATCTAGTATCGGGACTTTCATTTTGGATAATAATGATAATAATAAAATTGATGCAGGGGAAAAAGTCGTAAAAAATCAGATTTTTACATATGCCGAAATCGAGAAAGGATTGAAATTTATTCCTGTAAATGGATACAGTTCAAATGTAAATATACTGTGGAAGGCCTTTGATGGTACTGTCTATTCTTCTAAAGCTGCTAAATATAGTTTTAGATATATCAATACAAAGCCTGTTGTGAAAGATATTACAAAAACTGCTTTTGATGAAGATACAAATTTAAGTTTTTCAGACTCTGACTTTTTAACAAAAGGAACTAGTTATACTGATATAGATAAATATGATAATCTCAGCGAGATAAAAATTACAAAACTCCCAAATAATGGTGATTTATATAAGGGAAGCGAGAAGCTTATTTTAAATAGTATCATCCAATCTGATCAGATTGCTAATCTAGAATATAGGCCAAACCAACATTATAATGGGCTTGATAATTTTAAATGGAACGGAAAGGATGAGGCTGATTATGCCGAAAATGACGCATTTGTTTATCTTACTATCAATCCTGTTCAGGATGCCCCAACTGTAAAAGATATTAGTTATATTGATGTTCGAGAGGATATTGCACAAAGAATTACATCCGATGAATTGGAAAAACATTTTAAAGATGCTGACTCAGATTATGCTAATCCAAACAAATCATTGGAAAAGATTTTAATCTATAGTTTGCCAAGTTCTGCTGACGGGATTCTCAAACTGAATGGTGTTCCAGTAAACCTAAATGATGAGATACCATTAAGTCTGATTGATGCGGACAAAGGTCTTGAATTTTATCCTACTAATGGTTTTGAAAATACAGCTTCATTCAAGTGGAATGGTTCGGATGGTAAAAATTATGCTGATTTACCAGCTAATATTTCTATTGGATATGTAAATGCAACTCCTGTTGTTTCTAATATAAATAAAGGAAATAATATTAAGGAAGATACTAAAGTGGCAATTAGTAGAAATGATTTTCTTAATAAATTTACTGATATTGATAAATATGATAAGCCTTTTGCTAAAATCAAGTTTACAAACTTACCAAATATAAGTTTAGGTAGATTTAAAATTGTAGATTCGGAGTATATTGTAGATTCAAAAGAATATACATATGGTCAGATAGAGAAAGGACTAATATTTGAACCAGTAGAGGATTGTAATCAGACAATCATATTGAACTGGAATGCATTTGATGGTACTGTATATGCAGATAATTTTGCAAGAATTGAATTTTCTTATATTAATGCAAAACCGGTTGCAATCGATTTCTCGAAACCTGCAATTGATGAAGATAATTCTTTGGCTTTTTCATTAAGCGATTTTGATAAATCTTCGCTTCATCTTACTGATGCTGATAATAATGATGACCTAGAAACCATACAAATATCAGTATTGCCTAAGCATGGAAAGCTAAAGTACACAAAAGCTGGAGTGGAAAAAGAAGTCCTTCTTTCTACAGTAATTTCAAATACTGAACTAAATAGTTTAATCTATTATCCAAATACAAATTATTTTGGCTCTGATAGCTTTTCTTGGAAAGGAAACGATGGAACAATATTCTCAAATCAGGCAGTAGTAAGTATTCTTATTAATGCGGTTAATGATTTTCCTACTGTTGACAATAATTCTAGAACATTTGAGGAGGATAGAAAAGCATTTTTTACGGCAAGCGATTTTTCTAAAAACTACTTTGATGTTGAGTCAAATCCTTTTTCTGGAATTCAAATCATAAGTTTACCTGCTAAATCGAAACTTAAATTAGAGGATGCTGATATTGCTATTGGACAAAAAATAGTTCTTTCTGATATATCTAAAATTAATTATCAGGCGTTAATCGACGAGTATAATGATACAGATATATACACTAGTTTTGAATTTAAAGTATGGGATGGTCAGCTAGATGGATATTCTGAGAATCCTTCTAGGATGGATATTAATGTTTTATCTGTAAATGATAAGCCTAGCTTTAATATTCCAGTCAAAACTATCACGGTTAAAGAAGATTGTGCTGAGAGTATATCCAATAATTTTATAACAGATATTTCTGTAGGACCTGCAAATGAATCAAGCCAATCCCACAATTTTATTGTTACGGCAGTAAAAGCTGATCTGTTTTCTACTAAGCCAAGTATTGACAAAAATGGAAATCTTAGATTTACTCCTTCTGATAATAAGTTTGGACAAACTGATGTCGAAGTAGTTCTAATGGATAATGGTGGTGTTGAAAGACTAGGTAAAGACAAATCAAATACCCAAATATTTAGAATTAATATTACTCCTGTAAATGATGCACCTGTAGCTAAAGATGATAGTTTTGAGATTGATGAGGATATGGTACTCACAGGTAATTTAAAGCTAAATAATAAGAATGGTGCAGATGTGGATATTGATACCGATATAGTGGATGTTACTGCTAGTCTTATTACAGTTGGAAAAATAAAAGGGGTTGAAAGCCTAACTGTCAATCCTGATGGTAGTTTTGAGTTGCGACCAGTAAGTAATTTTTATGGAAATATAAACTTCGCGTATAGGATAAATGACAATTCAAAAATTGAGCTTAAAAATGCTACTGATGAGGCAAATGTAAGTATTGTTTATCGTTCAGTAAATGATAAGCCCATTGGTTCTGATATTTCAGTAGATTGTTTTGAAGATATCGTATATCAATTTAAGTCTAAATTATTTTCGGATGTGTATTCTGATATTGAAACAGATTTTGCAGGAATAATTATTACTAGTTTGCCTACAAAAGGTATTATCAAATTTGGAAATAGTCCAATTTCCATTAATGATAATTTTACACCGGATCAAATATCTAGCCTAAATTTCAAAACTAATACTGACGGAAATGGAGATGCCTACACTAGTTTTGATTTTAAATTATTTGATGGAGAAGACTATTCTGAAAAAACCTATACAGTCACAATAAATGCAAAGCCTGTAAATGATGCTCCTAGCTTTAATCTTCCTATTACTAAAAATATTAGTGTGTACGAAGATTGCGCTAAGCACGAAATAGCAAACTATGCGAACACTATCTCGGCTGGTCCTGTAGATGAAAATGCACAGGTTTTAGTATTCATTTCATCTAATGATAATAAAGAACTATTCACTTCTGCAGGACAGCCAAGCATAAGCCCTGCAGGAAAATTAAGCTTTATTGCTGCTGATAATAAATTTGGAACTGCAAATGTTTCTGTTTATCTCGATGATCAATACGACTGCCCTAGTGGACATGGAGTCAGAATTTCATCTACTCAGCAATTCATAATTGAGATAAAACCTGTTAATGATCCGCCAATTGCGAAGGACGACAATTTTAAGATTAAGGAAGATGAGAGTCTTACAGCAAATGTTAAGTTGGATAATGAAAATGGATTAGATTCAGATATTGATTCGGATAATCTAAGTTTTACTATCCTAAATGCAGTTGAAATCAAAAAGCATGGGAGTTTAACAATGAAACCAAATGGTGAATTTACATATATTCCAACTCCTGATTATTTCGGAACTGTTAGTTTTACTTATACCGTGAGTGATAATGAAAAATCACCTTTGGTTGAAGGTACCGACAATGCAACTGTTACAATTGATATAGAGCCTGTAGATGATCAGCCTAAAGCTATAGCTGATAATTATTCGGTGAATGAAGATGACAAGGCAGGAATTAGTGTGAATATTATGGCTAATGATCTTGACAAAGGTGATAAACCTGTTAAGATTATTTCGCATGATAATCCTGATAATGGAAAATTTACAATAAACAAGGATAATGGAGATTTTACTTTTATTCCAAATCCTGAATATCATGGTACTATAAGTTTTAATTATACAATTCAAGATATTGATGGGGATGAATCAACAGCCAAGGTTACTATTATTGTTAATTCGGTTGATGATAAACCTTTGGCTGTAGATGATAATTTTAAAGATGGTGTTGAGGATCAAGTTTATAAAAATAATGTAATTAAAAATGACGAAAGGCTTGGTGATTCTCCTGTTAAGGTATTCCTCTTAACGGATGATGAGTCTAAACCTAAACATGGAATTGTATTAGCTTTTGGTGAGAATGGGGAATTTATTTTTAAACCTAATAATGATTTCTGTGGTACAGACTCATTTAAATACGTACTTCGTGATGTGGACGGAGATGAAAGTATCGCAACCGTAAGTATAAGCTTTACTAATATAAATGATACCCCTGTTGCTGTTGAAGATGATATGCCTGCTGTCGATGAGGATAATCCTGTTAGTGGGAATGTCTTGAAAAATGATATGAATACTGGAGACAAACCTGTTATTATTTCTGGAAATACAGCTCCTCAGTTTGGTAAGGTTGTTATGCAAAAAAATGGGGATTTTATCTATACTCCATTTGATGACTATCATGGTGATGATAAGTTTAGATATACCTTAAGGGATAAGGATGGGGAAGAGTCTTCGGCTGAAGTTTTATTGCATATATTATCTGTTGATGATATTCCTGAAGCTGTAGATGATCATTATACCGATGCTGTTGAAGATACTCCTTATTCAGCAAACATTCTGCTAAATGATAAAAACAAAGGTGATAAAGAGGTTATTATTGTAGAGTATACTCAGGATGCAGATGCAGGAAAAGCTGTAATACAAGCTAATGGGAATATGGTATTTACTCCGAAAGCTGATTTTAATTCTAGAGCTGAATTTACTTATACTCTCGAAGATGGTGATGGTGACAGAAGTACAGCTAAGGTTATTATTGATTATTCTGATGTTGATGATATTCCTGTTGCTGTTATAGATAAGTATACTATGGATGAGGATGCGCTAGTGCCGCTGTTTGAAAATTTATTCATTAATGATAAGGATACTGGTGATGCGCCTATTACTATATTTAATACAACTAAGGCAACAAGGGAAGATGGGTCTTTAGATAAGGGTGTTTTAAATATCTCAAATAATGGAGACATTACATATACTCCAGAAAAAGACTTCTTCGGGAAAGTTAAATTTGAATATACTCTTACTGATCTAGATGGTGATAAATCCACTGCTATGGTCGAAATTACTGTAAATCCAGTAAATGATACACCATTAGCCAAAAATGATAAGTATACCATTTTTGAGGATTCTGCTGTATCATTATCCGAAAATGTTTTAGCAAATGATACTGATAAGGGCGATAGACCGGTGAAGATAAAGTCTAATACTGATGTTAAGTTCGGAAAACTTGTAATGGATAAAGAGACAGGTAATTTTACCTATATGCCTAATGAAAACTATTATGGAACTGATTCATTCGAATATACTTTATATGATATCGATAATGAGGAATCTACTGCTAAAGTTACAATCATTATAAATGAAGTTAATGATGTTCCAGATGCTATTGATGATAAACCTATAAATGTTGATGAGGACTCATTTGTTGAAATCAATCTCAGAAATAACGATAAGGGATTGGGTGATGAAATCATTGTTTTTACCAAAGAAACAGAAGCAGCAAACGGCGAAATTAAAATATTAGATAAAAACAAAGGTATATTTAAATATACTCCAAATCCTGATTTTAATGGAGATGATAGCTTTACTTATCGTGTTACCGATAGAGATGGAGAGTTTGATATAGCAACTGTCGAGATAAAGGTTAAATCGATTAATGATAAACCTGATGCTATTTTCAATTCCTATACAACTAAGGAGGATATTCCGATTAATGAAAATATTGGTGAAAATGATACAAATAAAGGTGATGCTCCAATGTCATATACTCTTGTTGGTGTTCAAGAGAATTGTACTGTTAAATTAGATGAGAAAACTGGAATTGCTCAAATTACACCTGCTAAAGATTTCTTTGGTCAAGCGAAGTTTAATTATCGAATTACTGATAATAACGGAGATTTTGATGAAACTTATGTTCTGATAGATGTTGAATCGGTGGATGATAAACCTATTGCTGTTGACGATTCTAATAATACAGATGAGGATATTACTGTTTCTGGGAATATTATTACCAATGATAAGAATAAAGGAGACAAACCTGTTTATGTAAGAATCAAACATGAGCCAAAGCATGGTAAAATAGTATTGCAAAAAACGGGCGAATATACATATACACCAGCTCCTGATTATTTTGGGAATGATGAAATAACTTACACTCTTTATGATGTTGATAATGATGAGTCGGATGCAATTCTTAGAATAAGTATTAAATCAGTAAATGATACTCCTATAGCAAAAGATGATCATGATACAATTAAAGAAGATACTCAATCAAAAGCTAATGTTCTTGAAAATGATGAGTCATATGGTGATGCAGATATAATATTGACTGTGATTACTCCTCCTGATTATGGAAGTGTAAGTATTGAAAATTCAGGCGACTATGTTTATACTCCAAATCCTGATAATATAAAGCCTGATCAATTTGAATATCAAATCAAAGATGCAGATGGTGAAACATCAAATGCTTTTGTTTTTATAGATTTTATTCCTGAAAATGATGGTCCTCGAATTGTTGCTGATGAATTCACGACTGATGAATTGAGTTCAATAAGTGGAAATATAAGTAAAAATGACAAGGATGTTGAGTTGAATAAAATAACTGTTAAGAAAGTAAATGATAAGGAAGAATTAGTAGGAGAGGAGTTTAGTCTATCTGGTGGAGGTTTAGTCAAAGTAGATTCGGATGGTAGTATCAGTTTTGATCCTAATGATTCGTATATAGAGCTTGCCGAAGGAGAAGAATTTATTGAAACTTTTATTTATCAATCTACCGATGGTGAAGATGACAGTAATATAACTACTGTAAAAATCAAAATTATTGGTAAAAATGATGCTCCTGTTGCTAAAGAAAGGGAATATGATGCAAATGATGGGGAGGAAACAATTTATAATCCATTGGATGGAGATGAAGATCCTGATTCTGACCCAATAGTCTTAACTATTACTTCAACGCCTAAATACGGAGAAATAGAGGTGATGGATGATGGCAGTATAATATATACTCCTGATTATGGTAAATACTGTGAGATTGAGGTTTTGGATTACAAAATATGCGATCCATATGGATTATGCGACGAATCGCAGATAATTATCAATATTAAAGCTTCGGATGCTGATAATGACGGTATTTCCGACTTTATCGAAACCAGAGATGTAGATACTGATAATGATGGGCTTAATGATTATCTGGATACTGATAGTGATAATGATGGTATCAGTGATCGTGAGGAATCATTTATGAAATCAATCTGTGATAACAATCCAATAGATACAGATGGCGATGGCATTCCTGACTATAAGGATAGCGATAGTGATAATGATGGATTCCCTGACATACAAGAGGGTGATGACGATTGTGATGGTGATGGTGTTCTTGATTATATGGATAGTTATGATGATTGTGGTGATTATATAGAAATTCCTCAAGGATTTTCTCCAAACGGGGATGGTAGTAACGATACTTTTGTGATTAAAGGTATCAAAGACTTCCCAGGTAATCATATAATGATTTTTAACAGATGGGGATCAAAGGTTTTTGAAACTGATGATTACCAAAACGATTGGGATGGAAGAACTAATGCCCCTGGTGTTATTGGTTCGAAACAGTTGCCCGAAGGAACATATTATTATATAGTGGAACTTGATAAGACAAAAAAACCTATAAAAGGTTATGTCTATATAAATTATTAAAGAAAAATATGCTGGCAATATTTTATTGTCAGCATGCTTAAGTTTTAAACTAGCTTTTCCCAAAAAAAATATATCATGAAAATAAAAAATATATTAATCTTGTTGTTTATGCTTGCCTTGCAAATGGCAGATGTAAAAGCTCAACAGGATCCTATGTATACACAATATATGCACAATCCTCAAACTATCAATCCTGCATATGTTGGAAGTAACGAAATGTTAAGTTTTATGATGCTGAATAGAGAGCAATGGGTGGGACTTGATGGTGCACCTAAATCTCGAACTTTTAGTATGAATGCAAAGCTCAATTATTTTAGAGTTGGAACTGGTTTTTCATTTATAAATGACGAATTAGGCCCGATTCAACAAAATAGTTTCTATGCCGATTTTGCTTACCATTTGAGAATAAATGAAGTCTCTCATTTGTCATTCGGACTAAAGGCAGGATTCGATATGATGCAGGTAAACCTAATGAGTGTCAAACTTAATCAATTTAACGATGATGCATTTGAAAGCAATTTCAATCAAGATTTTATTCTAAACTTTGGTTTTGGAGCCTATTGGTATAATCCTCGTTATTATCTCGGATTGGCTATTCCTCGAATGCTGCAAAACAAATACGATGATAATACTGTTAGCACATCGAAAGTCGGATATAAGGAAAGACACTATTTCTTTACTGGTGGATATATTTACCCAATAAATCGAAATGTCAAATTACGACCTTCTATTTTGTCTAAAATAGTATTTAATGCACCTATTTCGATCGACTTATCTTTACAATGTATACTTCAAGATAAAATATGGATTGGCGCTTCACATCGATTTGGTGATAGTATGAGTTTTATGCTTCAGTACCAAGTTGCAGACAGATGGCGTATTGGTTATTCTTTTGATATGACTGAATCGGAACTAAGAAAATATAATAGTGGAACTCATGAGATAATGCTTGCCTTTGATATTCGCCTTAAGAATAAAAAAATCATGACTCCTCGTTACTTCTAAATAAAAAGAAAATATGATTTCTAATATAAACAAATTAATACTTGCTCTTATTTTGCTTTTTGTTTCATTCAACAGTTTGAATGCGCAATGGAAAAGAAGAGCTAATAAAGAATTTCAACAATTCGATTATATCAAGGCTATTCGACATTATGAATCCTTAATTAAAAAAGATAGTACTGATAAAAAGCTTATTTACAATCTAGCAGAAGCCTGCCGAAAAGTAAATAATTATGAAAAAGCTGAATTGTACTATCATAAATTTATTTCCCTTGATAGTGCGATGAATGACAATATTGCTTACTACCACTACTCTCGTGCTCTTCAGAGTAATGGAAAATATTCGGAAGCAAAAATATGGATGGATAAGTTTCTTACTCTTATTGATAGTGCTGAATTGAAAGGGATTGGAACCGAATTTTCTATGATAGAGAAGCAGCAGATAAACTCCATAAAAATATTTCCTCTAACGATAAATAGTCTTGAATCTGATTTTGGAGTGGCATATTACAAAGATGGCATCGTCTTCTCCTCTGCTGCACCAAACCCAAAGGCTGTTAAACGTCACAGTTGGAATGATCAAAATTTTTTAAGATTATATTATGGTGAATTCGATGAAAAAGGAGACGTAAAAGCTAAAAAAGTATTCTCCGAAAAACTTGAAAGAAACTATCATCTTCATGATGGTCCTGTGTGTTTTTCGCCAGATATGAACACTGTTTACATTACTCGAAATCACATATATAGAGGCGTGAGAGCAAAAAAAAATAAAAAGGGAGTGGTGAGTTTGAAATTGTATAAATCTTCTTTTAATGGTCTGAATTGGTCAGTCCCTAAACTTATGGATATAAACATGGATGAATACTCTTCAGGACAACCAAGTCTTAGTGCTGATGGACAAAAATTATATTTTGTTTCGGATAGACCAGGTGGTTATGGTGGAACTGATATTTATGTATGCCGCAAAGAAGGCGATTCGTGGTCGGAGCCTCGAAACTTGGGTGAGAGAATAAATACCTCTGATGATGAAATGATGCCATTTGTTACAGAAAATGAAATATTGTATTTTTCTTCTAAAGCACACACGGGTTATGGAGGATTGGATATATTTAATATTGATCTTAATAATCCAAATTCAAGAGTGGAGAATTTAGGCAAACCTATTAATAGTGAAAAGGATGATTTTGGATTGGTATTAAAAAATAGTAGAGGTTACTTTGCTTCGAACAGAACTCGTGGTGAATCTTATGATGATATATATTGTTTTGATATACATGAATTTATCATTACAGGACAAGTACTTAATTCGAAGAATAAAGAATATATCCCAAATGCAAATCTGAAGGTTAAAAAGGGAGATGGTACTGCTGTTGTGGAATTGATAACTGATAGTCTAGGGCGATTCAAACTTCAATTGCCTGTTAATAAAGATTATCATTTAAAGGCAAGTAAAAATAAGTTTAATCCAGGTGAAAACAATATATTGAGCAATGAATTTGCTGGAAGATTTAGTATACATAAAGAAGTATTTTTGACTCCAAAACCTGATATTAATTTGCGAATTGATGTGGTTTATGAAGATACAGGAAAACCTGTTGAAGATGTTAATACCAATATCGTTAATCTTTTAACAAGTGATACAACCAAGTTGTTAACAGACGCAAATGGTCATGTCGATTTTAAAATGAATCAGGATACCGATTACGAAATCATTTATAATAAGAAAGGTATATTTCGTGCTAATGATTTTGTTACTAGTAAAGGCGCTGATGAAGATATTGAAATTTTAAAAGAGGTGCGAAGAATGGAAATAGGAACTCGTTTTGTTTTGGAAAATATATTTTACGATTTGAATAAGTCTAATATTAGACCTGATGCTGCTTTAGAATTGGATAAATTGGTTAAATTAATGATAGAAAATCCAACTATGTCAATTGAGTTGAGTTCGCATACCGACTGCCGCGGGAGTGATTCATATAATATGCGACTTTCGGATCGTAGAGCTCATTCGGCTGTTCGGTATATAATTTCGAAAGGAGTATCCTCAAAACGACTCAGAGCAAAGGGGTATGGAGAAACTCGACTTATAAATAAATGTGCAAACGGAGTGCCTTGTCCAGAGGAGGAACATCAGGCAAATCGAAGAACAGAGGTGGAGATTTTGAAATTATAACATAAAAAGGCGCTTAAATTAGATTTTAAGCGCCTTTTGTTTGTTTTGTAGTTGTCAGGGTGCAAGTCTGTCTATTTCCCATTTAAAAGCTTTTTTACGATATCTAATTCGGTCATTAAGTCTATTTGCTCTACCTTGCCAAAATTCGTATAGATCTGCTTCTACATAATAGCCGCCCCAATACTCTGGTCGTTTTAATGCATTTGTATGTTTTTTTTGGTGATGAATCATTTTTTCTTCTAAATAATTTCGGTTCGAAATAACGCTGCTTTGTTTTGATATTATTGCTGATCTTTGACTTTCTATTCCACGTTGGCTAAAATAGTTATCCGAAATTTGAGACGAAGTTTTATAGACCTTTCCTTCTATCCTGATTTGCCTTTCGTGTTCTGACCAAAAAAACAATAGAGAGACATGGTTATTGTTTTCAAAATCAGAGGCCTTCTTACTTCCATAATTCGAAAAAAAATAAAATCCCGTTTCGTCATAGTTTTTTAGAAGAACTATTCTCGATGATACTCTTTGGTCTATCGAGACGCTTGAAACAACCATAGCATTAGCATCTGAAAGATTGTCTTCTATCGCATAGCTAAGCCATTTATCAAACAAAACTAAAGGTTTTGAAGGGCAGTCAGTTTTTGAGAGTTTGCCAAAATTGTATTGTTTAGGTGTTTTCATTTTGCTTTATTTAATCTAATATAGCAGACGTTTCATAACGAAATTGGGCATAAAACTTTCTTTTTTTTGATTCTGAAGAAATAAAGCATGAAGATAATATTACAAAAATTGTCCATTGCCGTTTTTATAGTTTTGTTTAAAACTATCTTATCTAGTTTATTCGAAATTAAATTTTTATTCAAAAAAAAGTTTAATTTTTATGATTTGTATATCTGCTTTAAATTTAGAGAATTAAGGTGTCGTGACGAATTTGAATAAAAAAAGTTGTAAAAAAAAATGCAAAAATTATCAATTTAGGCTTGTAAGTATAAAAACTTAAATTATCTTTGCATCGCAATTATGAAAAAGGTCTGGTAGTTCAGTTGGTTAGAATACATGCCTGTCACGCATGGGGTCGCGAGTTCGAGTCTCGTCCAGACCGCCAACATTTTTTAATAATTGGGTCCGGTAGTTCAGTTGGTTAGAATACATGCCTGTCACGCATGGGGTCGCGAGTTCGAGTCTCGTCCGGACCGCCAACAAGTTTGATAATATTTTGGTCTGGTAGTTCAGTTGGTTAGAATACATGCCTGTCACGCATGGGGTCGCGAGTTCGAGTCTCGTCCAGA
>JAOARN010000098.1 GCA_025210485.1 Marinifilaceae bacterium
AATTTATCTCGCCAATAGCGAAATTTATCTGCTGTCATTCCATGCATCTTGCAATATTCACGCTGGGAGACATTCATTCGATTGAATCGAAGTATATGATCATACATCTCCTTTTCTGTAGTCATTTTTATTTCTTTCATGACCGAAAAGTAGATAGTATTTCTTTTTATAACAATATGCTGTTGGTGTGACGCTTACACCATATCCAATAGCCTAGGAGTAGGAATCATAAAGGTAGCGCCCTTCATATTTTCGGCAAAGGCACCCCCTGCGGCTCCCAATTGCTTCATATGTTCAAACACGGTAAGGCTATCGGCTTGTGGTTTGGTAAACAAATCGAACATCACTTCGGGGTCTTGATTGATAAACTGACTCCAACGAAACTTTTGGTGTTCTTCTTTATATATAGGGTTTTGTATGGGCTTGCCTGTAATCATTGCCTTTTGTTCTTCTAGGTTTTGTTTGGCATCGAGCCCACGAATAAACAAAAGGTAGGTAAATTGTTCAATTACAGTTAGTGGATTGGAGATACCTCCTGTCCAGAAAGCCTCCCATACTTTATCGACTTGCGATCTTAATTCTCCGGTTATCATATTTAATATAATTATTTTTAAAACATAGGTGGCAAATATAAAGAAAAGATTATGCTTAGCCAAACAGGGATGATTTACTGCTATTGGCAATCAGAATACCACTTACAAACTAATTTAAACCATCCATATATCAACAGCATGGGTTTACATATTCAATAGATATTCGAGAATAACTATATACTATATTAGCAAACTTTAATATTAGATTCAGCGGATTTCTCTGTTCAGCAATGATAAATAAATCTGCTTAGATTTTTAAAATTTTCACAACACTAAAATAAACGAAATGAATAATACAGCAACAGAAAATAATCAACTGTTTCAATACATATTAGATGATTCAAAAATAGGAGAACGTAGATTTGAATTCAATTTCATGTCTAAGGAAGATGCCAGAGCCTTGGTTGATTTTATTGGAGGTATAGTTAAACCACATTTAGATATTAATGAATATATAGCTAAAGCAAAAGAGCTAACAAATGAATATCAGGTATCAGGTTTTAACACGGAATATTTTGACGAAATAAAAGAAAAAATAGAAACAGAAATCATTAACTCTGAAGATGAACAATATAAAAATATCTGCACCAAGCTATTTAACTTAAGAATAGAACAATTCAAATTATGGCAGACAGATTTTTCGCTTGCAAATGAATCAGAAGTTTTGAGAGAATTCTACTTCTTTATATCCATGATTAGTTCATATGAACTTGAGGTTGAAATCTACAATGCTGGGACAGCTGATTTAACTGAAATATTTTGGTTATTTCGCTCTGTTCCAAAGGTAAAATGGTATGATATGACCCCTACTTACCCAGACTCGCCTCTGCCATTTTTTAGAGATGCAATATACAGCGATGGCTACGATAGTTTCAGAGAACTTTCCAAGCGACTTGTTTTTATTAATTACCCTAAGGAGCTTAAGGAAATATGCGATGAGGCTTGTTTTAATGAATTCTTAGGACAAAGAAGAGATGCCATAGAAGCTTACAAATCTGTATTCGAAAAACATAATGATTGGGCTACGCTTTATAGAATTGGAGAATGCTTTTCTAAAATGACAAATTATATAATGGCTAGAAAATACTATAAGCTAGCTTATGAAAAAAATCCCAACTCGGCTATACTATATTGTATTGAGGAAACTTATGATCCAGATGATTCAAAGGAAGAGCTTTTTGAGTATTACAAAACTATTTGTAATGAAAATCCAAATGGTATGCTTTTGGATAAAATTGCCGAATATCATTATGAAGAGGGAGAATATTTAAAGGCTGAAGAATATACCGATAAAGCCATTAATGAAGCTTGTATTACAGATCGTGCTCGAATGAGAATGTACTTTATTGCGGAAGATTTATTCTCTTATGAGCAAGAATACAAAAAAGCAGCTGATATTTACCTGAAATCAATTGAACTTAATATGGGTATCAACAGGTTTGAAGCTGAGGATAGTCTATATCAATTTGGGCTTTGTCAGTATTATTTAAATGATTTCGAAAAGGCTATCGATACTTTCAATACAGGTATAGAAACTTATCCGGAAACAATTAAATTTTATCATTCGAAAGCTTATACTTTACTTCAATTCAAAGAGAACGACAAGGCAATTGAAATCTATAACACAATATTGGAAATAGAGCCTTGTCATGAAAATTATTATCAAAAAGGATTATTATGTCATAATCATGGTGATAAACTTGATGCTATCGAAGCCTATACTATGGCTATCAAAAAAGTAGAAGATGAATATGAGGATGAACTAAAAGCGAAATATCTAAGATCTAGATCCTCATCCTATAATGCTTTGGGTGAAATTGATAAAACTCTAGAAGATTTAGAAGTATCTATTAAATTAAATCCAACCGAACCAAGTATCTGTCTGGATTTTATAGAATTACACATACAATCAAACAATTTCTCGGGGATTATAAATGATTTTGATCAATATGAAAATATCGTAAATGAAAAGGGTTCTCAATCTCAACAATTATTATTCTTATATCTAAAATCACTAATCTGCATTGCAGAAAATGTTTCCATAGAATACATGATGCCTGATATGTACCGCCGTTCTCAAAGGGGATTTAAACATCAATGGAATTTTAGGTATACTGATAAATGGATTGAAAAATATAAATTCAATAAAGAGCAAAAAGAACTGGCTTTAAAGATTACTAAATGGGTGAAAGGAGAATAGATATTATGTAAATCTATATACATCAGATAAAAACAAACAATATGGGAATATTTGGAAATTTATTCAAGAAAAAGAACGATATGACTCTTGAAGAACTTCATGAAGTGAATAAAAACTTAGAAAAAAAACAATAATACAAAAAGAAATACGGAAGATGACTTAGTAAGAGAAGCATCCTTAGCAATGACTGGAGGTGAATTTGAAAAATCAATTAATATTTATCATAAACTAGCAAAGGATTACCCCGCTAGCAAAGGCCTTTATTTAAGTCAAATAGGTGTAGGGTTTTACTTTATGGGTGATCGTAACAAGGCAATAGAATATTATATACTTGCTTTGAATAATGGCGCAGATACTGATATGATTGATGATAATGTATGGGAAGCCTGCGAAGAAATTTATGAAGAAGAAAAGAATAAGGCTATCATTGAAAAATATTTAGAATACTTTCCTGATGGAAATTATAAAAAGAAAGCAAAGAAAATCGTATCAAAGTAAATAGTACTTATCTGGCATTGAACTATGCTTTTGGTGCCAGATTAATTCTGAACAAAGCAAAAATTAATTGATTTAAGAACAGATACAAAAACAAACTCCTGATTAACAAAACTATCTAACTATTGTACTTATTAAGAGCAATATCCTTTTTTTAAAACAACTATAATTATGATACTAAAAGCATGTGATTATATAAACGATATTCAAAGACAATTAAAACAAATACAACAAGTTTTTAAATATGATAAATTAGAGATTACATGTGAATTCTTTAAACTTAGAGGTTTTGATGATGAAATATTTACAGATATAACCACAATAAAGCTAAAAAACTCTAAGATGACTTATCAAAAAGCATATCCTCTTATTGAAAAAAATCTTAAATGCTTTTATAATTGCATTGACCATAAACCTCATTTGCTAAATATAAGAGCAAATGCAAATAAGACTGATATTATTTTTGAATCCGATATTGCTTATCCTGAACTGGGAATAACAGAAATAGAACATAGAATTGAAGAGGAGAATATTTACAAAATTATTAACAAAATATATTTTGATTGCGAGTATATCTCTTTGGATAAATTAGGTCCTGAGAAAACCATCGAATTTGTTGAATTACTAGGAGTATGGATTAAAGAACATTTTGATATAAACCAATATATCATAGAAGCAAAGCTTATAAGAAATGCTAAAGAGCTTGCTGATTATTATGAAAAACAAAAAAATGAGCTATACATAAAACTAAGAAATAGTCTTGTACAAATTGCTAATTTAGAAAAAAAACATGCTTTAAATAAACTTTTGATGGCTAGTCACTTTAAAACTATAAGCTTTAATAATGATAATTTTGAGATGGCTAACAAATCTGAGGTTCTTAAGGAGTTTCTCTTTTTTCTGAGTGTAATTTGTTTCGAAAATTTTCATTTGAAAATACCTAAGAATATTCTTCCTGAGCAAACGAAGTTTCTCAATTTTTTAGACAAATTACCTAACATAAAATATTAAGTAAATTTATTAATGTTTACTAATCTAATTAAAATAAAGGAGAACATCACAAATACTAATCACTTAGAACAGACCATGCCTAAACAAACAATAAAAGAACTAACACAAAAACAATGGACAAGCCTAGTTAGACTAGCGGATTATAGTATAGGCTTGGAAAATATTGACAAAGATTTATTAAGGCTCGAAGTTGTGGGTAGTCCTTATAATACTCTGGAAATGATTTTTTCTTTATACAAATTGGAATTGATTGAAGTGGCAAAATATAAAGCTAAATCAGAGTCTGAAATATATGATGAGAATCTTTTTAAATCCAAAGCCATATCCCTAAGCAAGCCCAATGATATAGTTGCTGGCTTAAATGAGGCTTATAAAAATTATTGCAATAACAGATATAATAATGAAATAACTTATTTTTCGGGCAATTCCCATTTATATATGGGTGTATGGGTGCGCTTAACTCTCAAAGGTATAGAAGAAAAGAAAAAAGAATGTTATGAGAAATATCGTTATGCGTTTGAACCCACATTTTATTCTTGGAAAGGGATAAAAGATCATAATTTAGTAAACTTAAACGGAAGATATAATCTTGCTCTAGAATTACTTGATTATTTTATACTAGGAAACAAACAACAGCTTCCTCCTATTAAAATAGATGAATATGCAATTGACATAATAAATAAATGCTTATCGCTTACTAAAGATAATGTTTTCTACCTAAATAAAGAAAAAGATTATATATCTACCCTTAGCATGCTATCGGCTCTATCAATATGGCAAATCGATAGCTCAATAGAATATTTAGAAAAAAAACTATTGGCTTTAGATTTAAAAAATATAACAGAGCAAAAGGAGTTTATAAATAAACCAGGCACAATCGTTAGCTTTTTTAATTCAAGTAAAGCTCATAGCGAAAAGTTTACTCGAAGAGGATTTCAAAATATAAATGTAATAGAAAGAATAGAAATAATTCTACATTATTATCTCATTGCCATTGCTAGCAGTAAAACTATTACAAAACCTATCGAAACATATATCCTAAACATAATTTCTGAGTATACTAATTTCAGCGAAAGAAATGCAAATTTAAATATTCAGCTTATTGCCTATATTGGTTTAAAACATTATAACCAAGCAATAATGCAAGAATTAAAACTATGGTTAGAAAAACATAAAGATCAATTACTAAAAGCCGACCAAGAATCACATGAGATTGGAGTGTTTGCGAGTATCTTTAATGTGTTTGCCATACACGGTAATCAAAATGAGATAGAAGAATTATTCGAATTAGGTAAGAAGCTTGATAAACTATGGGGCAATCTTTATTTTCTGGCTTTGAACTATCCTCACAGAGCCGAGCTTCTTTACAAGATTGGTAATAAATACAGAAAGTTACGCATTTGTTCTACTTCCAATTTAACAATTTATGCAGCTAAGCTTTGCGATAGAATCAATCAAATTGCGATAAAGCATGAATTTATAAAAAATCTAGAGCAAAAAAGCACAGAAGAAATTGAAAAAGAATTACATAAAATAGATAGAAAAGGAAAAGCTTTACAATTATGGAATATCTTATATCCGAAAAACACAGTAGACAATTTTCCTATTTCCAATGAAATCAAATTTATTAGATCATTCAAAAAATTCGACGAAACTATATTCAAAAAAGCCTTACATTATATAAATGAATTGGCTGTTCCCGTTATCTTAACCGATGGTGAAAATGAATGCTTGGGTTTTGAAACCTTTGAAGCTCAAGAAGATTTTCTATTTAAGAACAAAAAAGTTAAAATGCAAAAAGCATATTATGCTGATTATTGGGCTTCACCTGTTCAGAATGCTTGTACACAAATTATGGACTCTGCATCAAATTGTATATTTAATAATGAATTTCCTGAGAGATTTCTAAAACACTTAAGATTAATGCTTAGCATAAGAAAGCATTACCTATGGGATAAAGAGTTTAAACAATACTATATTAAGGGGTCTTTTACCTCTTACGAAACAAACAATTTCAAAATTTCTTGCGAAGATAATTTTTATTGTCAACCCAAAGAGATTTTTCCTTTATTAGTCGAGATACTAAGAAGAAACTTAATTTATGATTTGTTTGATTAACAAAAAAATTCAATCAAAAAATATTTTTAAAACATAATATCATGAAAAAAATACTATTAATCGCCATCTTATCTGTGATGGTAAATGCGCTAAGTGCACAAACTAAAATTAGAGAAGGTGCTTCGAAATTTGGTAAAGTAGTTTATAATTGGGATGGTAAATTCTTAAGACAGGGTTTATCTAATAATGGCAAAATTATATTAAACTGGGATAAGAAAAATATCCGACAAGGAGCTTCTGTAAATGGCAGTATATTGTATAATTGGGATGGTAAAAACCTAAGGAAAGGGGGTTCTAAATTTGGAACTATTACCGCAAACTTTGATGGCAAGAAAATTAGAGAAGGTGCTTCTGCATATGGTAAAGTAGTATATAATTATGATGGTAAAAACTTACGTGAAGGAGCCTCGGCTTATGGTAAAGTTAAATACAATATAGACAAAGCAATCCCCAAAGCCATATTAGTATATATCGCAATACAGTAAGATAAGATATATCGTAAAGAGGCACGGCCGTGCCTCTCAACTAGAAAGAAGACCATAATGATCAACTAGAAAGAAGATCATGACTTTCAATGAAAAAGATGGCCGTGACTCTCAAAGAGAAAAAAAGATCGTAAAGCCACACGGTCCTGTGGTTCTACGACAAGGGAAACATGTGTCTCGACCGTGAAAAAGCTTTGCGAATTGACAATAAAAAAACAAATATAAATGATACACGAAGCAATAAAAAAAATAGAATCTTGGAACGATTCAGCTATTGAAGAGGTAATAGATCTTTGTAAAACAAATAAAGAACTAAAAGAAAATCTGATAAATAGATACAAAGATTTATTAAATACAGAAAAGAAATCAAGCAGCTCTTTAAGAGGATTATTAGGTTTAAAAGCCAAATGGAATAAAATGAATGTGCCCCAAAGATGGGAATTGATTCAAGCTTGGCCAAAGGGGGTACCATTTTTTACCGAAACCGTAGCTCTAGAAGCAAAAGGATCTAATGCTGCCAATCATGAAGAGTGGAAACAAAATGGTATTGAACATATAGGAAATGAAATAGGTAAGCTATTTAACATTAAATCATTATTTTTAAGAAACCTGCCTTTAAAATCCATTTCTGATTATTTTGGAAAATTAACTCAGCTTGAACAATTAAATATATACAATTGTGGTGTTTGTGAATACAAAGATGATATTTATTGTTGCGACTTAAAAATACCTGAAACCATAGGTAATTTAAAAGGCTTAAAAACAGCATTTATAACATTGTGCGGCATTCAAGAAATTCCGTCTAATATTGGCAGATTAGAAAATTTAACAATGCTTAGTATCAGCAATGCAGCTATACAATCTGTTCCTAAAGAATTATTTGAAATTAAATCTCTAACAAATCTTAATCTAAAATCGAATAAATATCTAAATAAATTACCTAAGGAAATTTTAAATTCAAACTTAGAATATTTGGATATAAATGGAACGGGTGTTGGCAAGAATATTGAGTTTTTAAAAGAGCTGATAGTAGCCAAGCCTGATTGTAAGCTAAATGCCGATGCCAAAGATCAAATAGATTTTTCACAGCTGATAAACTCATCATCAACAGAGAAAACTTCTATTGATTTATTTGATAAAAATCTTAGTCAAATTCCTAGTTCTGTTTTAAGTAATAGACAATTAGTAGAATTGAATTTAGCTAGTAATAAACTTGAAAATTTGCCCAAGGAGTTTGTAAAATTAAATAAACTAGAAAAGCTAAAACTGACTTCAAACCCTTTGGCAGAATTACCTGATTTTATTAAAGAGCTTAAATCTTTAAAGGTTTTAAACCTGGAATCAACTAAGATTAATAAATTACCCGAAAACATTAATGAATTAATAAATTTGGAAGAGCTCATTTTGTCTTCAAGCAAACATATTGAATGCCTGCCAAAATCTTTTAACCAATTAAAATCATTAAAAAAACTTGATTTATCATTTACCAATATTAAAGAAATGCCGACCGATTTCGAAAATCTAAAACAATTAGAATATTTGGAATTGACTTCTAGCCTATTTAATAAATATGCCCAAGATCTGGCTAAATTACCAAAGCTAAAAACTTTACATATACTTTCGGATGATACCAGCTTAAGTGAACATATAAATAGTTTCAAAACTCTTGAACACTTAAATGTGAGTTTTGGTAAATACAAAATATTTCCTTGCACAAGTAATTTAGAGAAATTAAAAAGCCTAACTATAATAGATACGCCTATAAGCAATTTGCCAGATGGTATGGCAGCTTTAAGCAATTTAACTGAATTAACAATTGAAGGAAGCAAACTCAATGCCCTACCTGCGGATATTTATAAGTTAAAGAATTTGGTAAAGCTTACTTTGAAAAGCAATGCGGGTATCACAAGATTAGAAAGTGATATAAAATATTTAACCAAACTTGAAACTCTAAATTTAAGCCATACTAAACTTAATGAAGTTTCGGAAAGTATTGCCGAACTTAAAAACTTAAAAGAGTTTGCCATTGTTGGTACCAAGATTACCAAAGCAGTAAGAAAGATGTCAAAATTAGAGAAAATCCTATCTCCAGATTGTAAAATTAAAACGAGCTATGTGTAGGTAGTATAAATACCAATTGGGAAATGAAATAGCATTTCCCAAATTGGTGTCTAAGCAATGCCGTCTTGAGGGTTGTGAGTAATGAGCAAGTATAAGATAGCAGGGGCAAATTGAGGGTTGAAAATTGCTGATATTTTTTATAAAGTAATAATTAAAACGGGCAATTGATATGCCTCTCTACCATACAACCTCCAATTTATAAGACAAAATCCTCAGATTTATTTTCTTAAAAATCATTTGAGGTTATTGTTTATCTGTAATATAGGGGTTGATTATTGAGGAGCGTTTCTAGCTTTCATTTATTGTAAAAGAATTTAAAAATTTTAAAATGCTTTTAAAAACAGAATTTTTTGAAAGTTTATCTTTTGTTATAAATTTAGTATCGGAAATAATTACTTGATTAGATTTCCCATAATGTTTAGGTTGCCCAATTACACCTATTAGTGCTTTCCCCTTTTTGCTTCTACTTTTTTTTGCAGTATCAGACATATATTTGTCGATATAATCGTTAGCATCTTTAAACATCTCCTTTTTTCCTTCTTGCATAATTGGTATAATAATATCTTCTAGAGTTCCAGTACTATCATTCCCTCCATAAATATATAATCCAATTCTAGAAAAACCATCTTTTCCAACAATAACTGCTTCTCTTGATTTAGTAGTTTCTATAGATCTAGTAAAACCTGTTAAGAGAGTTGAATAATCGGCTATAAAACTTTTTTTTCGTTTCAAAATATCATCATCTGCATCAAAGAAAAATGCCAAGGACACAGGGGAGTCTGTATCAAATTTTTCTTCGTTAGTAAAGTCATTAGTTTCATTTTTTAACTCCTTGATTATATCTAGAACAAACTTCTTTTTAGAATCACCACCCATTTCATAAAACACAAACCAATTTATACCATCTTTAGATTTACATATATGATTTGGTAATTGTGGTTTTTGAAATATATTAGTTTCATCTTCATAAATAAATCCCTTAATTTTGGATTCAAAATATCCTTTTAATTTTGTGGGGAATTCAGATATTGCCTTATCTTTAAATTCACTATATCCATTGAGCCTCAACAATCTTGTTAATATTGCTGCGTCATGTTTACCTTCATATAAAACAAAAGTAATATTAGTTCTTTCTGTACTCATTTACCCTCTTAAATCTAAATTAAAGTTTTTTATTTGATTTTGTAAAGCTATTCCTTTGGCAGCTTTATATCTAATACCATCTACATTATTATACAATCTATACCCTGTGATTTGCTCATTTCTATAATTATTCTCAAAAAAAGCTGTAACACATTCCCCACTATGAGTGGTTATGAATAATTGTACATTATATTCCTCTGCTAAAATCTGGATAAATTTTGTAAATTGAATTAATAAAGAATGATGAATAGCATTTTCAATTTCATCAATACACATAATTCCATTTTCTGCAGATGCAATTTGAAGCGAAATATAAAAAATACGTTGTAATCCCTCTCCAAATTGTGTTAAATCTATTGGTGCTTTAAAATCTGTATGATTTACAAGAAATCTTATTTGGTTAGTAGAATCTCCAACTTTAGTGATATTTAAGATTTTAGAGTCAACATATTGGTTTATAAACTTTATGATTTTATCATATGATCCACGTTGAATACTTATTTCATGATATTCATTAATTAATTCTTTATCTAGCATAGTGAATGGAGTAGAATAACTAACTGAACAAATAGACCGAATTTCTTCATAAAAATGTTCCATTGCTTTTCGCTTATATAATCTTGCTTTACTTAAAAGTGGATTATCTCCATTAAAAGATGAAACTAGTTTTATCGTTTTTAGGTAATCAGACTTTTCAATACTTAAATCAGCTTCTGTTGTTATATTCGTTTCTGTTGTTACTTTTTTTCCATCAAAAATTGCTTCAAGTTTAAAATCTATAAACTCTTTTACTAGCCAGTTTACAGGTAAACTATCTACAAATTTTCCTCTTCTTCGATACATTTCTATTAAAGCATTAATATCATTTTGATTTGCCAATAAATAAATAGCTTCTAGTAAAGAGGATTTTCCAATATTATTCTCACCCGCAAAAAGATTAATACGATTTAATTCTTTTATTTCTAAATCTGAACTAAAGTATTTGTATTTACATAACTTAATAGTTTCAAATTGATTTGTTTTATATCCTATCAAAATACGCTTTGATACTTCTTTTGTAACTACGATATCTTTATGTCCTTGACTTACAAGAAGACCTTCCAATTTGTTTTTTAGTTCGACAAGTTTTTCTTTTCGACTATTAGCTGCATATTTTAAAAAAGTATTTGCATCATTAATATTGTGTTCGATATTAGTGATAGCCTTAAAATATTGATCATTGCCTACAGTTGAGCTCGCCGAATAAGCATCCGTAATATTTCTTTTTGTTTCTAGTTCATTTAAAGCATCTTCATCATCAATAATCTTAGCCAACGTTGCTATTTCAGTACTTTTAGTAATAGCTGGTTCTCGTGAAACTTCTACTTCTTCTCCATCCTGATCTTCTTGAATTATAGCTACTGAGGACAACCAAGAATAGAGTCTTTCTGTATTTTCAATGCATTTAGGTTTTTTTTCTGTGTCGTCCCAATCAATCCATGATTTAATAGGACGAGAAGAAACAATCTCACGAAAAATACCAAACATATCTGTTTCAAATTGATCTCCAAATTCAGATGCACGATAATTATTAATTAAACTTATAGTTCTTAAACTTCTATAAAGTGAGTTTTTTGTTTCAATACCTAAAGCATCGCAGATGGCACTTTCTTCCCATTTATGTTGGTGTATTAAATCATATATAAGTTGAGCTTGATTTAAAGGAGGCCATTTTTTATTTCCAGAGATATGCTTCAAACCCATAATAATTTCATGGACTCCACTTTGTCCCTTTTCATATATTACAATTGGAATGCGACCAAAGGTTTCTGGCGAAAACTTTCCTAAATCAATTGCATGCTCCTTATAATCCTGATATAAAATTTTTAAAGCTGCAACTCTTCTGTTTCCTTCAAGTACACGATATTTCCCTTCACCTATGCTTTCTACTTGTATTTGGTCTACTTCAAGATATCCATTAGATGTATAACTTTTTAATAAATCTGCAATGCCTTTTCTTTTATCTCCAATCAAAAAATTCAAAGTTCTTTTTTGTATTATATCGGAAATAATATCTTCTGAATCTACTTTTTTGTAGCTTTTATTGTCAATAAAACGATAATTATTAGGATCCAAGAATAAATTCCTGATACTAACTTTCTTTTTATCACTATTATAATTGTTATTTATCATAAATTTGAATCATTAATAATCTCATAAAACTACTAAATATTTACCTAAATCAGTTATGTTCTAAATTTTTATATTAACTCAATAAACTTTTTTACACTTTTTACAAATCACCTGTTCATTAACGAAAGTAGTTAGTCAGAATTTGACAATGCGAAATTAATGCTCTACTAGGCCCATACATCCCAAACACATCCCCTTATCTATTCACCATCAACAAATAAAACCAATTACAATTTATTAAAACTCTCTATTTATTTTTCTAAATCAGTTTAACATAAAGAAGGCTTTAGCTATATTTAAAAGCAAATATAATAAAATTAATTATAATTAATAGAAATTAGGAGTTAATATATCATCTGTGCTGCTAGATGCAACTCACACAGATGCCAATCGTGGTGGAGAAGCGGTAGTTTATCAAGAAAGTAAAAAGTGCAAAACAAGTATTATGATAACTCTATCTGATAGTAATGCTATACCAATAGCTTGCAGTGAACCCATATCAGCAAATCATAATGAGGCATTTAATCCAACTAAAAACTTTGAAGATATTATTGAATCTTTTAAAAAATCCAATTGCCAAGTAAATGGTCATTTCCTTAATGCTGGTACTGGTTTTGATACAGCTAATTTCGGAATTGTCTTTTCAAACAGGATTTTTTTGCAGTATTGATAATAAGAAACGAAATGGGAAAGATGAGTCACTATATAAAGAAAGATTTCTTATAGAAAGAACAAATGCATAACTTAAGGCTTTCAAAGAAATTTTAGTGCGATTTGAAATAAAAAATCGCACTAAAAAGCTCCAAATATCATTGCTTTCTATTTAATTCTATTCCGACAATTTTAAACAATTTCAATACATAATTAGAATAATCCTAATTTTATTCTAAAATAAAAAACTCAGGTTTATTCTTTTCAAACCACTCAATATTTTTCAAAGCTAATTCAGCAACAATTTTAAGCCCCTCATCTATATCATCCTTTACTAGCTCCTCTATCAAATATTTGAAATATTCTTTTCCGGATATTCCTGCTGCAACTATTGCTGATTTGGCAATTTCTAAATCATCTGAAAATAGATTTTCGCCTATCAGTCTTCTTATATTGGCAGGATATGGTTTAATAAAGTAAGTGGCTAGACTTGATATTCTTAAAGCATATGGTTTGTTATTAACAAACTCCTGATCTATATTCATTAAGAAATCTATTGAATACACATCCAATTTATGTTCAAAGAACTTAACAAAATATTCAAATCTTTCTTCATTATTTGCTTCTATCAAAAGCGATATAGCTGGTATGCTTAGGTTTTGGGAGAAGGTGAAGTGAAATTCATTTTCTTCATCTATCCAACCATAAGTATAGTTCAAGCCTGACTTATCTTCATTCTCAAAATACTTGAATTTGTATTTCTGTGTAATTTCAAACACTCTTATGCAAGTATCAATTTTATTTTTAACACTTCTATCATCAGCCCTGTCGCGTAATACTAATCTTTTATAATAATTCATTTATGTTTTAATTTTACATGATTATAGTGGATATTAGAAACTTTTAAGCTGAAATAATTACAAATAATCTTTAAACCATTTATTATTACTTTGGAATCCATATTTTTTTGTATCAATTCTCCAACCATACTCATTTTTCTTTATTACAAATTGATCTTTTTCTTCCATACCATATTTATAATGAATTTCGACAACAGCACGCTTTTCTGATTTCATAATAAATATAAAATGTTGGGCGTTCGTTTTTTTATTAATTCCATCAATTCTGTATGAACTCGAAAAGTTTCTTTAAAATTATCTAATTTTCTTGCAGTATTTTCAAGCACAATTAAATTCATATTGGTCTGTGGATAATAATAACAAGCTGACACAAATCCAGGAGCATATCCAAACGCTCCTATTTGTATGTCACTTTCACCGTCTTTGAAAAGCAAACCATATCCATATTCTATTTTGTCAAATATAGGATGAAGTCTCGTGGCATATCTTGTTTTCATTAACGTCAAAGTCTTTTCATTTACCAATTTTCCCGAATAAAGTAGTTCATTCCATTTATTCAAATCCTCTGCTTTTGAGATAAAAGAACCTGCTGGAACATAATTAAATAAACTATTTTCACAATATTCTAATTTCCCATTTTCAGACTCTTCATATCCTTTTACAAGGTTTTTATAATTTTTATTGTCTGGGTGATAAGTGTTTTTCAATCCATATTTAGAGAAAAATTCGGTTGATAATTTATTAAATGTTTTTCTTGTTACTTTTTCTAAAACTTGAGCTAATAATTCATATCCTAACTGGGAATAATGAAATTGAGAGCCTAATTCAAATTTCAACGGTTTATTTAAATCTACAATTCCGTGGGTATGAACTAATAAATGATGGATTGTCACTTCTTTAGCCCAAGACTGCTTTATATCAGGCAAGTACTGAATGATTTTATCATTTAGTTTTAAATTTCCTTTTTCGTACTCTCTCAACACCAAGACTGCTGTTATCTGTTTACTTATTGAACCAATTACAAACTGATTCTCCATATTCATAAGAGTTTTGTTTTCTAAATCAGAATAACCAAAAGCTTTTGAATAAATTGTAATTGTGTCTTTAGTAATAAGTATAACTCCATTAAAACCATTATTTACTGATATTGAATCAATTTTTGTGATTAGGTCAGAATTTACTTTCTTTTCTTTTGTCCTTGTATTTTGGCAAGAAACAAAGAATATTGCTGTCAGGATTATTAAAATATTTTTCATTAATGATTTTTCCATTTTTAATACTTCTGTGAGTTTAGTGGGTCGAAATGACGCCCAACGGTAAATTGTATGAGGAGTGACAGATTGCGTAGAAGTTCGCTGTCAAACCGCTACACAGGTTGAACGGACTACAACCCTTGATATTTAACATATTGCCTACCATTACTTATACAATTTTTGTATCAGGATAATTTAAGTAATTATATTTTGATGGTTCTCCGAATGAATTTACTTGTTCGTCATTAAGTTTTAGATAAACAGAAGTAGTAATTTTATTGTGTCTTTGCCTATATTCATCCCAAATCTCATTTTCTCCATCTTGTATTTGGTAAGGTTCTTCATGGTTAAATAATTTTTGACTTATGTTATATATTTCTTTTTCTAAATTGTCTAGTTCTATTAAATGACTAATTAAGTATTCTAATATCTCATTAGAGGATATTTGATATTTTTCAGGAGTTTGATTCAAGTCTATTTCTAAAATTTTAAGAATTTCTTTTGCTTTTGTTATATTCTTCACTGGTTGTTTGCTTTAATCCTTACTTTAGGTTCTTTATATCATATAAATAAAGATTATTCCACTCTTGTATAAATAGCTTGTTACCGAATTTAAAGAATGGGTATCTTAATTTGCCTTCTTGAGAATCTAATTGATAAATTACTTCTCCGTCTAAATGATTTAAGATTTCAAACTTTGAATTTTTAAGCAGATGAAAATAGACTAAAATATTATTTTGCTCATCTAAAATAAGCTGATAAGCCTTATCTTTTTTATCTTCTCCTATAGTCCATATTATATCTTTTGTTTTCAGATCTAGTTTAGAAACATTATAGGTTTTCTCATGATTGTAGATAATACTTTGGTTATCATTGGTTGGTGATATATCTATTAATTTTAAATCATTATCAAATGATATAGTTTCTACTATTTTACAAGTACTTTTATCTAGCTTTAATAATTTATAGCCTTCATCCCATCCATAGATATAAATATATTCGTCGGTTTGATTTATAACTTCGGTATCAAATTCAAAAAGCTTAGTTCTAATTATTTTATTATTCTTAGCTTCTAATTTTATTATTTTTTCATCAATAGTTGCAATTAAAACTTTATTCTCGAAGCTAATGGCTATATTAGATCCGACAATACTTTTATGCGAATGTTTAAACCTTTCGTTATTATTTATCTCACTTATTATATTACCAGTTTTAAAATCAAGAAGAAATGTTTTTGTTGTTTCTTCTTCTTCCTCCTCATCATTTATAAGAATATAATTATCAAGAATAAACAGACCTCCATAATTAGCCCCTATTGTCCACGATTTAAATTGATGTATCCATTCTCTTCCTTTAGTGCTATAAGCAATTAAGCAAGCAACTCCTGCATCACCAAATTCTAATTTATCTTCTTCTTTATTATAATGAGCATGAACTATAGCGTAACATAAATCATTTTTAGTTCCCATCAATTTATAACCGAAAACCTTATCTTCTCCTATATTAATAGTGTTTTCGATTTCTAAAGTGGTTTTATTAATAAAGTGAATATCATGATTGGTTCTTGATATAAAGAATGAATCACTCTCTATAATTTCAAAACACCCATGAATATTATATTTATTTTGTAATCTTAAGTCCATTTTTGTTTTATTCTAAAATTCTAATTAGTAGGGTAATCTATTTATTGTTTATCGTATTATTAATTACATATCAATCTCAATATGATCGTATGGTGTTATTTCGAAACCAGTTAATCCTGATTCTAATATCCTATCTTTTACTTTCTCTGAGATAACAGTATAAATGTCATAAGGAGTTTTAATTATATCCAATTTCTTACTAATCTTCAGATATTTTGGTTGTGGGAAAGTAATCTGTTCTTTATGATGCCTTATGAAATCTTCAAATGAATTGATATGGCTAATTTCACTTTCATTATTTAGCCAATCTACAAATATACTAGCTTTATAATCAATCAAATCATCTGCATCTAGAGTATTCAGATAATAGTAACAAGAAGTAAGACTAGGGATTATCAATTTATTAAAGTTAAGATATTTATTATTGAATTCATTGAGTATATCCACAGCCTTTTTGCTTAGAGCACAACCTTTCATTTGTATAGTATTTATGCTTAATATATCCGTTATCTTTGCCTTAGGATCTAAAACATAATCTTCTATTATTAAATCTTTGGGTATACTTTTATTTGAATGAACATTTACTGGTTCATTGCCATTTTCAAACACATCATGTCTAAAGATTAATTGAGGGTATGTTCCCGAAACCTTCTCACTTGCCTCAAAGTCTAATGTATATAACATAAATCGTATTTTTTTATATATTAAGCTATTTATTTAAATTATAATCTGCCATTGAATATTCACAATTCTTTGGTTCTTTATAACGCCAACTCTTCTGGTATTCTCCAATATTCGTAAACTTTAATTCTCTTATTCCATGATGTTCAAACCAAATCTTTTCTGGCGATGTAGTATCTATATCATCGGTAAAATAATAGCGCTTAATAATTTTAAACTTCCCTTCTATTTTTGTCACAAAAAGGCAATCCCAATATTCAGAATAATCTTTAAAGGGATTACTTTCAGAGCAATAAATTAGAAATATCTCTCCATATAGTGGATTGGTGTATAAAGAAATCTTATTTAGATTTCTTGTTCTTGGATATTTTTTACCTTCCCATCTTTTATAATAGTCCTCATCCTTTGGTTTATATAATGGAACCATACCAAATGAATTATGTAAATCTTCAATACAAAAGGAATTCATTTTCTCTAATTGTTGATTAAATGCTTCAATATCTGGTGTGCGTCTTTTGAAAAATGATTCTGCTTCGGCTTCAAAAAAACTATTTATAAAATTTTCTATTTCTTGCATAATTGTTTCTTGTTAGTTTATTGTGTTTTGTATTATGTTTTATCCCAAATAGAGTCGGAATTTAGCTTATTTACTTATTATTTGTTTTGTAAATAATCTTTCGTAAAATATTCACAATCGATAGGCTCTTTGATGCGAATGCTATTTTTAAATTCTCCTAAATTGCTAAAATTTATGTCTTTCACTCCATGACTTTCTTTCCAAAACTTTTCAGTAGAAGTAGTATCTAAGTCATCATCGAAATAAAAACGCTTAATAATTCTCAGATTTCCTTCTATTTTAGTCACAAGAAAACAATCCCAATATTCCAAATAATCATTATCAGGATTATGATCGGAACAATAAGCCAGAAACATATCTCCATATATTGGATTTGTGTATAATGAAATCTTGAACAGTTGCCTTAGGTTTGGATAGCTTGTATCCTGCATTATTTCATCCTCTGGTTTTAAAGCTACCATCCCAAATTTACTATGCAGCTCCCTCGCACAAAAGGAATTCATTTTTTCGAGCTGTTTGTTAAAATAATCTTTCTCTGCAGAAAAGTTTTTGAATCGAACTTCTGCTTCAACTTCAAAAAAACTTTTTATAAAATTTATTGCTTCTTCCATATTTAATAAAACTTAATCGTTAAAGATGTAGATTTTTTTAAATACATATTAGCAGATGTTTATATGAGTTTGTGGAAGGTTGATATAATTTTGTGATTGGAATGCAGTTCTCACCAACTCAATAAGGAATATCTCATATGATCATAATTTAATCTAAGAGAAGTATGATTAATTATAATCTTTCAACATTTCAAACTCATCAAATTACTTCTTCCATTTTTTATGTTCCCTAGAGTTAAATATTTATTCTAATTTATACAGACATGACTTACCCCATTTTTTTGCTACAAGTAATTGGTTGTTGATTATAAAAAATGGACAATCAAATCTTCTGTCATTACTTATGATTTTATTTAAGTCTTTTCCATTCTGGGAATCTAATATTAGTATATAAGGCTTTCTTTGTCTTACATATAAAAATATATTATCCTTTTTATCTATAGCTAATTGATAAATCTCTCCAATTGGGGGTATTGACCATAATTGTTTAGAAGTAACAAAGTCAACACATACCAAATCTTCAGTATGTTTCACTAGATATAATAGACGGTTACTATTATGGGTTAAAACCATACGTTCTAATTCAATATCCTCACCAAGATCAACTCTGTATTTTATTTCACCTGTTTTCTTCTCAATAATAAAAATGCGATACTGATCTACCCATGCATGTATTGCAATATATTTTTTATTTTGACACATAATAATAGAATTGAAATCACATAATATTTTGTGGCTTATACTATTATCTTTAAGCTTGTATTCCACTACATTTTTACGCGAATCAGAAAATATTATGTTGTTATCAAATGCTACAGAATTCTGATAAGCAATAATAGAATTACCAGGTTCACGCATTTCTATAGGTGATTTTACTTTGTTAATAATTTTCCCTGAATTAGCTTCCATTATAAAAGTGTATATTGAGTTATTTATCTCATCATTAAATAAAATATTGTCATCAATAATAAACAATCCGCCAAAGTTCCTACTTATACTCCATTCTGACATTTGATAAGACCAAAGTTTTCCATCAATAGTATACGCATTAAGATGAGCTATGCCAGGTTCTCCGGTAAGATCATCATCTTTTCGAGGAGTAGAGTGAGTGATAAAAAAACATATATTAGCCTTTGAAACAATTTTTCTATAGCCCAACTCATGATCCAAACCTATATCTAGAGTTTTAATCAATGTCATTTGCTCATTCTTATTATGAAAATGAATCTTTCCATAAGCCCTTATTATATAATAATCTTTTGTTTCTGTGATATCATATAAAGAGTCAATATCTATTTCATTCTGTAAAATTACTTCCATTTTTTTTGATTTAAACAAAGTAGAAATTAAAAAACTAATTTATTGTTAAACATCTTGCACAAAGCGAACAAAAGCTTCCTGATCATACTTTCTCACAACAGTTTCAACACCATAAGAAAACTCATTTTGCCCATCATAAACATAAAAAAACTCTTTCCCTGCTGACCAAAAAGGGATATAATTATCTGCAAACCCATATACAGCAGAACCAGAATTAAATTCTAAAATTGAATCACCCTGTAGCATCTCATATACTTCATAATTATTAGAATCAATTTCTAATTTATCAACACCTTGCGCTTGGGCAACTATTGCTTCAGCTTTGTAAACAAGCTCATAATAATCTTTATTCGTGGGTAATCGCCAGCCCTTTGGAATTATAGTGTTTAATTCGTCCCATCTATATTTAAGATTCTCTGATTTATTATTGCGCTTAAAACAAAAATTCTGCGCCATCCAACGAGTATTGTCTACAAACATACAGTCGTACAATTGTCCTTCTCTATCATCTATAAAAAGATAACCAGACTCTATAATCTCATTAATTTCAGCTCTGTTTTTAGAAATAAAATCTTCTTTTTCCCTTTCCGAAATTAGTTTATCATAAGTCACTCTAAATTGTATTCGCTTATTTTTATATCCTAAATTTTCCTGCATATAATTTTAATGTTAAACAAAGAAACGACTGAAATTATAAATCATAATTGTATTTTGGCTAAGCTCTAATTAACTAAATATTATCTCTATAATTTTCCAGTCCGTCAAACTTATCGCATGGTTCAATATATCTTTCAATTTCAATAGGATTTTCTAATTGCTCTAATCTTATCCCGTCCAATCCGCCTTGAGATTTCCAAGTAAAAACGGCATCTGGATAATCCGAATAAATATACTCTTTTACTATTTTTAGCTTATCATTTATCAACATGATTATAAATACATGATCTAAATATGCATCCTCAAAGTCAGGATCAGGGTTTGCGCCTGATACATATGCAAGCCAAACTAAATTTTCATCACTATTTTTATATTTACTTATCTTAAATATTTTCCTTGGTTTCGCATCTGGAAAGTTTTCATATCGCTTATAATAATCCTCATCTTGTAAAGAGGATAATGGTAAAATTCCAATTTTAGAAATATAATCTGTATATGAATACGCATTCATTATAGGCTTCTAAATTGGGTTTTCGTCTCAATGTATAGGCTTCAGCTTCTACTTTGCAAAATGCTTCTATATATTTTTTTACTTCTTCTATTTTCATATTACAATCTAAATAGTAATCCCCTCTCATTTTTTAATATCATAGAATTGAACTACTGTATTCATTTTTAACCCTATCATTATAAAAAAATGATTTTATAAGTTTACATATATATTCCAAGTTTAATACAAGAAAATCCACCTCCCGAAATAAACAATTGATTTTCAATCAAAAATAAAGTAGCAGGATATTTAAAATCAATGGCTTTGGTCAACTCTCCATTCTCTAAAGAGCAAAAAAGAAGAACAGACTCAAAATCTTTAGTTTCTGCCTTAATCAAGATATTTTTGTCATCATAATTGATTATTTTCCTAATATATAATTTCTCATCAGGAGTTTGCCACAAAACTCTATTATTATCAATATCATATGCTTCCAAGCCTTTGAACTTTCCCCTAATTTTAATAAGCTTATTATCGATTAGCAAAGGATGCATAAAATCTTTATTAGAGGCATCTAAATACAAATTTGCAATCTCCTCTAATTCAATATTTTTATTAACAGTAGCTTTCAGCTTAGAAAATTTATAATCACTTTCCCCTTGAAACATAAGAACTAAAGCCTTGTTGGTATAAATCGTATCCAAAACAAATTCAGATGAAATCTGAGTTAATTCTTCATTCTTGAAATTATATATACCTCTGGGGCCTGCAAGTAATAAACTCTGATTAACAAGCAATAAAATAGACAGATTATGAGAAATATCTGTAATAAGTTTGATAGAACCATTCTTCGGATCTACACTTAATAAGCTCCTCTTATTCAGTTTAGCACCTAAATAATATAATTTATCTTGATAAACAATTTTGCTCTTATTCTCTATAGGTCCATATTCTGTTTTGGTTTCCCAAAGAATATTCCCTTCTATATCTATTCCGTAAATATATTTTTCCTTGGTTTTTTCCGAAAAAGATAATACAACTATAGTTTTATCACATATATCTATAGTATCTAAATTTGTCTTTGTTATTCCTGGTATTGGGGTTTGCCATATAATATTGTAATCGCTGGTACTCACAGCAATAACTTTACTCCTGATTCTTAATATAAGCCTATCTTCAAACCTTTTAATATCTTCTACAATATTATCTAAACCCTCTAATACTTTTATGTTTTTTAATTTATTCATTTTCCTTTAATAGTATTCTTTCAGTTCTACTTCTATATTACATAATTTAAAATCAATGCCAGAAATTCTTTTAGTTAAAAACTCCTTTTTCAATTCTTCAGAAATCAGTATTCGTGAATTTCCCGGCAAGCGGATTAAATCAATCTTTTTGTTTAAAACTAATTTTTTAAAACATAATACAGAACCGGGAAGGTTTTTCTGTATTTCAATATTTTTATTATAAAAATCAGATATCGAATTTATATTGTTCAGTTGTTGTTTAGAGGAATCCAAACCTAATAAACTAGACCTTACAAACACTGAATTTTTAAAATCAATATTATTCGAATCTTCAATTACATTTATAAATGAATACAATTCGGTTAAATAATTAATCTTCAAATCATGCAGCCTGTAATTTTCACAAGAATGTTGCTCGATTATTTCCAAAGCCCTAGAGTTGATTATAAAACCAGTATTCATAGAAATATGGGAAAAACTTAAAACATCTGTTTTTATAGCATTAGGGCATAAATTTAAATTGAGTGTAACAGGAAATTTGTCAATAAAGCTTGTTCTATTAAGCTTTATTTTATTAAATAATTTAATCTCATCTACGCTTAAAGATTCCGAGCTTATTTGTTCAAATTCTCCTACGGTATTAATATCAGTACTATGTGATAAATAAAAATAATTCATATAATCAGTTTTGTAAAACACAATAAACAATTTATCGGCTTGCCAATAATTAAATTAACTTTACTCCCTTTATTTTTAATTCTTCAATAATATCGCAACAACCTGAATTTATTACAGTTTTAAGATTCTCTAATTCTAATACAGGTTTCCAACTTGCACTTTCATCCAGCATGGATATATATTCAATTTCCTCCAAATTGCTAAGTTCTTCTATTCCATTTAATGAATGAATATCAAAGCAATCATTTTCTCCATCCCAATCTGGATCTAATATCTAGTGAGTTTTTGTTTTGAATTGCAGGTGCTTTATAATCTAAATATTCGCCATTTACATCGGGTTTGCCTTCCTTGTTTCTAAGGGCTGATTTATATTTTTTAGTTCTTAATAATTTTAAGAACTCTTGATCCGTTATTTTTATCATAATTTAATCTTTAGAAGCGAAACTATAAACCAATAATGCATTTAATATAATAGAAACTAATATTCATTTTTAAGCATTATGTTTTCATTTATACTAAATAGTAAACTTACTACTATCGAGTGTGAAATTTTCTATTGCAATAAATTCAAGTCCTTCTATATTCAGGTTTTGCAAGTTTAATTTCATCTCTTTAGATATAACAATATGATAACTTAAACCTTTGATTCGAAACATATGTCTGTTTTTAATATTTTGGATTTTTAGTACCAATTTTTCTACCTTAGTAAGAACTTTAATTCCCGGTATTAATTCCTTATAAACAGATTTTTCAAAATCAATACAATCAATATCATTTAATATATTTATGTAATAAAAAGTCTTATCTGTTTTTCTTTTTATATTTACTTTATATGCTTCTAAGTTATCAGAATCCAATAATTCAAATTGATTTTTAAGGGATTCTTCCACAATCAACAAACTTTCGAGATTATCTACAAAATCCATTAACCTACCTCTTGATGCCGGTAGTTCAATACAAAGTTCTTTAATATTAAAAGCCTCACCTTTAGTCTTATTGTCAAGTATTTCTTTATGACTAATATCCATGCTTTCTGCTAAATAGCCATCTTTTGCAATCTTAAATTCTAAAAAATAATACATAATCTACACATTCTTTAGTTCTATTTTTAATTGTTGCCAATCATTTTCAAATATCACATTAGTGTTTAGTTTAGAAAATAATATTGAGGCACTTATCATGCAATTAATTAACTCTAACACCCACTTAACAATAAATTTGATTGATTTATTTTTTTACAATTATCTAATAAACATTTCCCCAAAATATCCTATACCGGCTCCTAATAAGATTGAGAGTGCAAACATTGGAATAATTGCTTTTTTATCTTTAGGAAATACTATTATCATAATTGGTATAGCACTTAATAAAGAAATTATAATACCTGTTAACCAGCCTGAAAGTTCCCAATTTACAAATGGAATAATTAGCCCAAGTGCTAAATAATGAACAAAGGCAGATAGGATTTCTCTTTTATTTAATTTTTGGATAATCATAGGAATTATGTCAACTATCCCGGCACATATACCAATAAATAAGGCAATTAAAATCTGGTTCATATACATAAATTATTTAACCAAAAATGGCTACATTTTCTATTTCACAATTACGATCCATTGATATATTGATAAGATGTCCTGCAAATAAATCCCCATCGTTCAGAAACACGGAACAAGAGCCGTCACGTTCAATACAAATCGATTGCAGTGATAAGCGTGCTTCAAATTCTTCTGCAGTTAAATCAGGTGCTTCATATTCCAAATCTTCATCCAAGCTTTCATCTTCTTCCGGCTCGTTTTCCCAATCGTCTTCTTTCCATGACTCATTATAAGTAGTAAGCAAATTATTCGAAGCAATCTGATATAAATTAACAGCTTGCATCTCTTTTATCTTTTCAGCCAATAATGCAAAGCAAGAGTATTTTTCCTCATCATTATGCACAATCTCCAAATTGATTGTTTGACCTAGAAATAAAATACTACCTGCCCAATATTTTGATTTGTCCTGATATTGAAATGTTCCAAGATTTTCTACGGTATAATGCTCACGTTTTATTTTTTGCGGCAATTGAGATAATTTTAATGCTTGCTTCGAGTTTTCAAGCTCATATTTTGATAGCATTCCTCTATCCTCAAAATTTTCAGGGAAATAGCCAAATACATCTCCTAGCTTCATATACAAAATATTATTCTCAATCTTTAGTAGATATTTATATCCTTTTGAAGATGAAAATTTGAATATTCCAGTTGCTTCAGTTTCTTCTAATTTGTATTCCTGCTCAGGCCCATCTTCGCCTTCGTAATACACAGATTTGGGGTGGACTTCCCAAAAATGGTTCTCATTTATAACAATATGTGTTTTGGTTGTAAAAGTTCTTTTATCCTCAAAACCTATAAATTTCCAGACTCCTTTAAATTGTTCTTTGCTCATATGCTTATATTAGAATTTTTAATTATTTGATTTTGAATTTCTAACTGACAGTTTTTTTGTTATTTCAGATCACTAAATTTGAATCCGTTTTTAAATCTTTGAAAGAAACTCATATTTATTTTGTTAATTATAAGACTTGGTTATATTTATTATTGTTAATCTAAACTTACTGTGAATCCCATTTTTTCTAACTCAACATATAGTGAGTTAGCCAATTCTAAATCATAACATTCCATTAAATCAATAAATTCGTGATCTTCTATTAAATACCCAATATAATTTTCTAAACTCCTTTTGCTAGGCACAAAACCCGGTTGATAGGAATTGGGAGGTAGTATTTCATCTATTTTCTGAGCCAATATTTTTTTAGTTTCATCTATATCTTTCACCTCTTTATTATAATCCAAAAGATTAATTAGCCTTGATGTTTTTTTTCCATTTATAGCCTTATGCTTTTTCAAAAGGCTTATTATTTCTTTGTTTGTGTTAATTTCTGCAATATCTAATGCGGTTAATCCTGCTGGTATCCTTAGTTTCTTCGTGAAGGAAAAAGCTAATCTTAAATTTGGATCAATTCCTTTTTTTAGCCAATACTCAACATCTTCAATATTCTCATTAAAGCAAGCCATCATAAGAGGGGTGAGATCGTAAAAATTATCTTTTGCCTCATGAGTAAGTTCTGATCCGAGCTCTATTAATCTATCCGATAATTGCTGAGAATATGAAATACTAAGAGGGCTAAGTTTCTGAAATTTACTAATCACATTCAAATTTGGTTTATATCTGAGTGCAATTTCAAGACATTGTCTATATCTTTCTCCAGCGCCTCTTTCGGCATGCCTCTCCTGTGGATTACTTTCTTTTATTAATCTATATATTATTGGATCGTTGGAATGCTGATTAATATCCCATCCATTTTCTAATAATAGTTCAAATATTTCAGGGTCCGGGCTATTTAGTGTATCCTCAAGAATTCGAGCATTGCATTCAATATTAGGATTAGCCCCTGCTTTTACCAATAGCTTCAATGCTGCCAAAGCACCCTGTGGAGGATTAAACGAAGAATTATATTCGTACCAAACATGACTCAAAGCAGTTTCTTTTCCATCTTCTGTTATATTAGGATCTGCCCCGTCATCAATCAACTTTTTAATCCAATCAAAATCTGCAATTCGTGCCGCATCTAATAGTTCAGATTTAGAATTATCTAAAGGAGGAAGTTGACTTAAACGGGATTCAATACAATCAATTTTAATATTTTTGTTTAAATAACTAACAGCTTTATTAAACACCTCTAGAACAGGTAAATTCCTCCATTCTTTAATTAATTTCTCTTCCTCCTTTTTATCCTTAAACTGCCTTAATAAACTTTCATGATCGGATAATTCCAAGCTATTAAAAGCTTTAAATAGTGTTTCCCAATCAGTTAACAAAAGTAGTTTTTTAGAGAAATCAGCCACAGTATCATACATCAAAATAAGATTAGCATAACTACATAGACCAGAAACTAATTCTGGTTTTTCAAAATCTATAGCTTCTTCCATTTCGAGATATTCTCCAAAATTATATTGGTATCTATCCAGAGTATTGATAATATGGTTTTCTATATATTCAGAAAGATAATTTACAGCTTTATCAAATACTGCGTTGGCAGATTGTGTGTTCCAGTCATAAAAAATTTCTTCTTCAGCCTGAGTGTCTTCATTTTCTATTTTGCAAGATTGATCAATTAAATTTGCATGATATTCTAAACCTAGTTTATTGAATGCTTCAATTATGGTATTCCATTGAATGTAATTGGCAACATTCTTCTTTAATGTATAGTGATCTAAAAATCTATGTATATAATCTACATAAAAGCACAATCCGCAGGCATCTATTGGATTTTCTAAATCTATTTTTTTTGTTTTGTTAAATAGTTCACCATAGTTAAATTGAATATGATTAATTATTTTGTATACTTGATTTTGATTCATAATTATTTATTTTGATTGTCGTAAGACATTAACCAATTGGTCAATATATGATTCACCTAGTTTATTATATTCCTGAACTTGTTCGCTATTTAAGCATATTTTCTTCTCATAGATTGCAATTGTTCCGCATATAATTTCCAAAAAGTAATCTTCCTCTTTTTTATAGAAGATATAATTCATTCTCTTATCTATTAGTATCTTCATCATTCATTGATTATTGTAACATAAGTAGAAGGATTGTATCGGCTAAGTATAAAAATTACTTTTTTTCCCAATATATTTCACTCCTTTTAAAGCGACCATCATCCCATACTAATATCATTCTATTGCCTATAATATAGGGTGTATAGATTTCATACGAATCAAAATTTCCAAATTTGGCTATTATGTTTTTTCCATGTTGCGGAAGTTGAAAAATCAAAGAAGCATAGTCTTCATTCTCTCCCATCTTTCGATTCGTTTCCTCTTTATTTCCTTTTAAAAAATCATCAAAACATACTGGTATCACATCTGCTTTAGGAATAAATTTATAAGAATTACCATCGTATATATAAAAATGTAATTTTTCGACATCGGGTCCCATAGTATTATGAGATTCCTAATAACAAGCTATAAGTTTATGGCCATTTTTCATATTCCAATAGCACATTTGAAATTCACCTTCAAAGAACCCTGTTATTTCTATATAACCATTTCTGATATCTAGCTTAGAAAAGCTTGCATCAATTTCATTTGTTAATCTATCATCTGTTTTCTTTGCCTGATATTTTTTATAATGCTCGTAAATTTTTGACCTATCAAGTTTAGTATAATTCATTATAGAACTGTCAGGGACATTTTTAAAAAAGTGAATAATATTTTGTGAGTGTCCTTGATAAATCAGAACAAATAAGAGAAAAATAGGTGTTAATACTTTTTTCATTTTCTTTAGATTTTTGGTTTAAATAGACTCTAAGATAACTCCATTTTCAGCAAATATTTTAATAAGCTCTATGCCAGGATATTCGAACAAGAGGCTTGCTTTTTTTAGCATAGGGAGTAGTTTAACATCATCAGCTGATTTAACATCAAAAGTATCATCCTCTCCATCCCAAAAAGGAATAATTTGTAGATAAATTTCATCTCCACCGTCAGATGTCAATTCAGTAATCTCACTTACCATAGTGTCAGTTATTTCTAGCTTTTCAAAATATTCTTTAATTTCCGGAATTACTTCATAGCCTTCATCTTCAAGTATATCATAGCCTTCGCCCTCTTCTAAATTCCTTACTTTTTCTATAAATGTTTCCGCATCAAACTTTGGAATAATAGTTTCATCCTCATACATTAGTTTATTAATTACTGAAGTTTCTGACCAAAATACACTCTAGTAATCAGAAACTTACTATCGTGGATATGTTCGTTTTTATATGTTTTAAACCTGTATCTGATTACAAAGCAAAGACTTACAAAAAGATGTCGTTTTTTGTAGATTTCAAACA
>JAOARN010000099.1 GCA_025210485.1 Marinifilaceae bacterium
AAATCAAGCTCCTATAGAACAATATATCCGACTCTGTTTTTAGACAAGATATATGTCATCATTATTTCTTGCTAGTTCGGAATTGCCTGAAAGGCTTTGATTATAGGACATCAGGCATAGCCTGATGTCCTATAATCCCTCCTTGAAACAAGCCTGTAAGGCTGATATTTAAGCCATTACAAAATTCAACAAAAATTCATTGGGCTCTGTTATAAATGCCTTTTAGGCAAGAGAATTTGTTTGTCTAGATTTGAAATTTTAAAATCAATTTGTAATTTATTTAATCTAAAAATAATTAACAATTTAGTTTTTTTCACTTTCATCCTTTGGATTAATATCTTCATCTATTTTCATCTTGTATGCTTCATCAACAATAGCCCCAGCTTCCCTACCAAACTTATCAATAATAAATGAATATGACAGCAGTTGTATACAAGCCTTAAATTCAGCCCAAGGTTTTGCACCTTCAATAATTTGTTTAGCACTACCCTTGTTGAATATACCTCTACCTTGAATTCCAAGATTATTTGATCTTCCTAATAGTTTATAATTTATATTTTGAACTCCAATTTCATTTAGAATGTTAAGCATTTGGTCATTTTGTTGATATGGTGATCTCGTATTCTGATTTTTATAAGCTACTATAGAGTGATGACCTGGATCAAGTATCAAAAAATGATCATCAGTATATCCTATTATTAATGTGGCATGCTTTCCTCCTTGATTATCATTATGCACAATTACTGGATAACCTGCATCCAAAAGATTTTTAATATTTTGTTCCTTTAATAGTAATGATGAAGTATTTGGTAGATCAGGAAATAAACTTTTACTCATATATACGAATTTAAAATCCGTATTTTCTAATTTATAGCCTAAAATACATAACAACTCTCCACCCGTCTCGTTCATATCTTTAAACTTGTTAATATCCAATGGTTTTAACTCCTCGTAAAATTTACTAATTATTTCCACACAAGTTTTTAAACAGTCTCCTGTAGTCATTTGTCCTTTTATAGGAATATTCAATATTTTGATACCATCTTTAATTGTTTGTATTTCATTTTGTCTAAGTTGCAGTACCGATTTATTTTGTTCTTTCTGCTTTATTTGTTGCTTTTCTAATTGCTTTTTTTCTGATTTATTCAAGTTTTTTTTCTGAGCTTGAACTTCATTGTTCAAAATCCTGGTTTCCTCTAGTTTTCTTTTTAAATTTACCTTTCGTCCTACTTCCTGTTCCAACTGTTCCTGTTCTTCCAACTGTTTCTGTCGTTGTTCCCATTTTTCTTGTGACTCCATAATTTTTTTTTTGATTATATATGGTACACGCAAAAAGATAGAATAAGGTTGCAATAAAATCTATAAATATGTTAATCTATAGCTTTGCATATACTATTAAGAAGGAGGTTTAAGATTTTATATATTATTTTGTTAATAAAAATCAAAACAGTATAGAACAGACTATTTCTTATAAGCGGCGATGAAATCGCCTTCTTACAGGGGTAAAATTCATATCATTGTTGAAAGCTAAGCTTTTTTTAACCCTTCTATTTTTATTTCATCAGATGCAATATTATTCAACAATATATTTTTTTTATTTTCTAAATCATTTATTTCTGAAAATAAATCCATATTCGAAAGGCTTTTTTTACCTTCTAGGTTACTACCTTCAATTTTCCCCTCAGAGTTTTCTAAATGTAATCTATCGATTTTAGTGTTTATTTTCTCAATTTCATCAATATTTACAGAAATATTTTTTTCAAGGTCATTAATATTAGATTTATTTTTATCATTCACATTAGAATCATGCGAATATTGATTCGAAGTTACTTTTTTTGTTGCTGGAAAAAGCTCTTTAGGCAAATCTGTATTTAATTGTTGTTCTTTGCCTGCTTTTTTAATGTTAGGTAACTTATTCGCTAATATTTTATGATTAAGGTTTTTACCAAGACCCTTTTCTGAATCAGGCAAGGAGTCTGAGGAGACATTAGTCTTTTCGATTAAGGGAAATAAGGGTCTCCCTGTTACAGTCAAACTCGACACTTGCTGAGGTGAATCATATATGCTTATTGAACTACTATAAACTTTTGAAGGAAAATATTTTTTTAATTCAGATATGTTAAATGAAATTGAATTTAGTGAATTTTCAAAATTCCCTCCTTTTATATTTTGATATTTATATTCTTCTAACTTTATATATAGGCTTGCATAACAATCTTCAATTTTGTTTAATTCTTTCAGATGTATTTCCTCTTGTTGAAATTTTTCAACTTTTACTTTTTTATAAAGATTAAAAATCCTATTCTTTATGTAATTTAATTCTGCATAAATATTATTTGCTATTTTATAAACATTTCCATAATATAATCGTATATAATTAATAACCTCTTTTAAGTGTTTTAATATACTAATCTCATTTTCATAATAACCAGTATTGGCTAGTTTGCTATTTAATTCATTGTATTTTAATCTATATACACTATTTAGGTTTGCATCAATATACTCTATTAAATCTTTTATGTTTGATGTGAATAAAGTTTTACTTCGGTTTAGATCCTCTAATCCGTATCTAAATATTAAACGAATTTTTGATAAACTATTTTCAAGCAACGAAAAAACCCTTTCAATCAAACCTTTAGACTCCGACATTGAAAAATACTTATGCTTTTTAGAAATCTTACCTTTTTCAATACTAAACATATGTTTATATTTGGAATAAATGTTCAATAATGATATGTAATAAAATTGGATTGTGTCTTTATCTAGATTAATTCTTGCTTGGTTTAGATTCGGAGCAGAGTAAATATCTGGAATTAAATTTCCCCCTTTACCTGATCTTAAATGAGGAACCACAGGTAGGTTATCTAGATTCATAGTTGATAGTGACTTTTCTACCATTAAATGATTTCTAGACTGACTGTATTGATTCTTTTCAAGTATATTTAATTCTTCTTTAATTTTAAATCCATAAAGCTTTAAAAATTCAAAATTTCTCTTTTGAATTTTTAATCGATCTGCATTTTCATTAAGATGAAAATTAACGAATGGAGCATTTATTTGAGAATTTAAAGAATTTAAAATTTTTTCACTTTTTCCTATTTCATTTTGTTGCGATATGATAAGCTTTTTCAACTCTATCAAATTGCTTTTAATATATGTTTCCAAATCTTTATTATTTTGCTCCTTACCATATATTTGACTTCTACTTAATTGTTGTAGTTTTTTCTCTTTGAATTGTTGTGGTGGTTTCTTTTCGAATTGTTGTTGTTTTTTCTGATTCAATTGTTTCTGCAGTTGCTGTTGTTCCAATTGTTTTTGTGACTCCATAATTTTATTTTTTTGATTATATATGGTATACGCAAAAAGATAGAATAAGGTTGCAATAAAATCTATAAATATGTTAATCTACAGCTCTATATTTACTATTAGAAAGAAGGTTTAAGAATTTCTATATTATTTTGTTAATAAAAATCAAAATAATATAGAACAGACTATTTCTTATAAGCGGCGATGAAATCGCCTTACTGCGGAGGATATTATAGGTATAGTTTAACTACAAGGTGGTTTAAATTAAAAAATTATTTATTGATGCTTATTTCAGGCTTACAGCCTTTTTATTTATAAATATTTTAGCCCAATGCGACGCATTGGGCTATGCTGTATATGCCTTTCAGGCAAGATGAATTAATTTCTAATAAAAAATATATGTTGGATTCTATTTCTTTTTTTCCTTTCAGCTTAGGTATTTGTTATACTTGTACCTTTTTTTTAATGCAAATTTGCCTGAAAGGCTTTGATTACATAACATCAGGCATAGCCTGATGTCGTATAATCCCTCCTTGAAACAAGCCTGTAAGGCTGATATTTAAGCCATTACAAAATTCAACAAAAATTCATTGGAGTCTGTTATATATGCCTTTCAGGCAAAATAAATCAAGCTCCTAATAGAACAGTATATCTGACTGTAGTTTTAGGAAAAATATAAATCATCATTATTTATTTCTATTACAAAATTGCCTGAAAGGCTTTTATTACTTAACATCAGGCTATGCCTGATGCAAAAGATAGCTTGTTTTTTCTTTTAAATTACATTTATATTTAGACAATATACGAGCATGAAGAATCTCATAATTTATATAGCCGACTCATTAAATTATAGTAGATGTTTCGCAAGCTCAACAGGACGTTCCCTCTTCCTACTATCGCTACTACAATTTGTCATCTTGTAGAGAGGCACGAGCGAAAGATCTCATACATTACAATTATTAAGTTTATAGAATTTCAATTATGATTTATAAAATCCATCAAAGCTTCTTTCTTTTCTCTTTTTAATCCTTTTAATTGTTTTTCTCTAGTAATAGCTTCTTCTATATTCTTTAGTGCTCAAAAATTTGATGTCAACTTCAAGAAAAAGCATGAAAAATATTTTTCATACAAATTTAATCACTTGAAAAGATAATAACATATGTAAAATCAACCATATAAGAGAAAAGGGTGTTGAAAAATGCAGAGTAATTTCTTTATAACTTTTGCTTAGGCTACTTGCGGCGGTGCTATCAAATTCATTAATCAACTAAGTTGAATCGTCTAAATATCTCAGTCAAATAATGATCTTGAATACCATACCGTAGAATGAACAACTTCAAATTATTGCGAATAATTTCTTTAACTGTCATATTTTGATTAATTTCAATCAAATCAAAAATACCACCTAAAAATTCCGTATATAGAATAATACAATATTTCGTTACTAACGTTATATCATCCATGAATTGGTGTAATGATTCAGCTTCATTTCCTACATTACCTAAACTTAATAAAGCTTTATTTACAATATTTTCAAATTCATTGAATTCATCTATCACATAGTTCTTCCGGCATAGAATATTGGATTCCAAATTGGTGCCTATATCAAAAAAGATATCAAATTTTAATAAGGTCAAAAATAGATTAGCTTTATCAAGCATATATTCTCTGACCTCTCTATTTTTGATATTTTCATATTTTATCTTTGCCAAATTATTGACTAGTTTTTTTAGATTTGAAAGACCATCATTAAACTTTTCAGATAATCTAAGCTGAGATTGAGATTGAATAAGACTACTCTGGTTTTTAGCCAGAGAACTAGAGAAATCTCTAATAAAATCACTGTTGCCCATATTACTTTGGCTTGATTTACGACGTATTAAACTCACATCTAATTTTTTTAATATGTTAGCATCTTTATTTTTTTGATTTTGTTGTTGTTCTGTTTTTTTTTGTAGTTGTTCCCATTCATCAGAACCTCCTGATCCAAAGTCTACAGTTATCAAATCACCATCCTGCTGTTTCTGTTGTTTGAATTCTTGCGGATTAGTATGTTCATTGCTCAATTGTTTTTGTTCATATTCTAATTGTTTCAATAGTAATTTTGTTTGTTTTATACGTTCCTCTATTTCTCGTTGCTCTCGTCCTACTTCCTGTCCCAATTGTTTCGATTGTTCCTGTTTCTGTTGTTGTGACTCCATAATTTTATTTTTTTGATTATATATGGTATACGCAAAAAGATAGAATAAGGTTGCAATAAAATCTATAAATATGTTAATCTACAGCTCTATATTTACTATTAGAAAGAAGGTTTAAGATTTTAT
>JAOARN010000100.1 GCA_025210485.1 Marinifilaceae bacterium
ACTCCTCATACAGAATTGAATTAAAAGGAGAAAGTCTGAGAAAAAAACTGTAATATTGTCAGGTCTTCTTATTTCTTGACCAAAAGAAAACAGAGGGGTCAATATAACCGGAATAGGGGGTCAACATCATCGGAATATCCAACCATTTATAATTAAGTTATAACACGAAACAACATCAGTTTACAATCCAAAATAAACATACCTGTCTGTTTTTATGCAAAACAACACGATAAACGTTGCTTGTATATTATTATTTTATATATTTACAACCGAAAACTAAACTATAATGCTAACACTATTTACACAATCTGATATAAGATATCTGAGCGGAGATATAGTTTCTGTTCAGAGGGAAGAGTATTGTAGTAAAACAGATAACCCTTTAGATGAAACGAAGCATGAGAAAAAGTTTTCACACACGGAAATGATTATAAATGCGAGTTCCATCTGGCAAATAAAAAAACAATTATAAACAGATGAAATTATTCACACTGGTTAATTAAAAAAGGTGCACAATATATGCCTTATAGGGATGTATTGTGTTTCTTTTATGAAAGATATAAGAGAAATAAGTGCACCGGTGCACTTATAAATTAGTTGGCAACAAGTAAGAAGAATTCCCTGCAAATGAAAGAAGACATAATGACAAACAAGAGTAACTTAGCCTTAATTGCAACCTTATACAATAATCATAGTGCAAACTTATATAGTGATATTTATTTTCCTATAATAAACTTTGGTGTTGCTACAATTTCGAAAAGTCAAAATGATACAGAAAAGTATTATGATATTGAATATTTACAGACAACAATCGAGAAAGATTTTGGGATTAAGATTCCATTAATTGTTTTAAGACAAGCTCTTCAGGCTTTAGTGTCTCAACAAAAGGATATTACAATAAAGCTTTTTGAAAAAGGAGAAAAATTCCAAATAATAAAGGAATGGGATGTTTATATTGATAAATCCACAGAGGAAAGACTGACCTCTGTGCTACAGGATTTTGATAAATTAGAAGAAGCATTCGTAGATTTTGTTGAAACAAACAACATTGATACTGACAAATCTTTTTTAGAATTCTTTTCAGAAAACACCAATGATATATTTAAATATCTAGATAATTTAGAAGCTATTCCTACAATTGACGAAAATTATTATCATGTAGCAAATTTTTTGATTCAGATAAAAGAGAGAAATCATGACTTATTTAAACTTGCAAATAATACGTTTTGGGCATCTGTAATTTCAGCTTTCCTAAAAAGAAATGCTGATTTAAATATAAAGCCAGAAAAGAAAGTATACTACTATCTTGATTCTTCGTTGGTATTGGCTATTCTTGATTTAGATAGCGAATTAAATACAATTTATGGTTCTGAATTATTAAGTGCTATCATTGCTTCTGGTCATACTCCATGCATTCACCCTTTAACAATAAAAGAAATTGATAGTATTTTATATTCTGTTGAAAGGTCAGGTCCAAATCATGGGTCTGCAATCGAAAATGCTTACCATAGAAGGGGTCTTAATCCAGTTGGGATATTAAAAATTCGTAACTCATTACCAGAACTTCTTCGCAAAGCTGGAATTCAAATCTTTGAAAATGACTCAAAGAATCAATTAGATGAAGTTTGTAATAAATACAGGAATAAACCGAAAGTTAATTTACTAAAGCAATCAAGAGGTTATTCAAATGGTGGTATAAGAGATGTGCATGATATATTTATGTGTGATTTTATTATAAAAAAGAGAGGTAATGTTCAAAATATTGAAAAAGTAAATTCTTCTTTTGTTTCCCTAAATTCTGATTTGATAGCTTTTGTCAAACAAGAATTTAAAGAAAATATTTCACCGATAATTCATCCTTCAAATATTATATCTGACTTGTGGCTACATGACCCTAAGTGTACTTTAATTAAAGAAAGTGGATTAACCGAAATGATGTCAAGGTGTATTGCTTTGAATAATACTGATGTTAGAAGAAAATTAAGACAATTAGCAAAATTTATAGACAACGATAGTCTTTCAGAATCTGATTATGTAGCAGTTTATAATTCTTTGGTTAATAGGTCTCAGAATGTTTTAAAGAAATTTGAAAGTATAGAAGTTTCTGAAAGTGACAATAAAGAAGTAGCTCAATCAATAGTTGCTGAGATAATACAAGTTTCAAATGCAGAAGAAAATGATAGGGAAAAAAATTTAAAGCTAATTCAGAATCAAAACAAAGAGATTACAAACCAAAATCAAAAATTAATTACAGAAATAGAATTGTTTAAAAAGACAATTGAAGACAATTTAAAAAATCAGTCTCATATTAAACAACAGAGTGAAAATAAGGATGATGAAATTGAAAAGTTAAAGCAAGAAAAAAAGCGACTTTTGGAATTGACAAGTCGAATTAATGATATTGATTTAGAAATAAAGTCATATGAAAAGGAAAAGGAAAAAAGTATATCAATGGTTAAGTTTTGGTTTCTTTTTCTCCCAGAACTGTTTGCTATTTGTCTGTTTTTATTTTCTATAATACTTTATCTGTCAAATATGGATTGGGTACAAAATAATTACTTGTCAATTTTAAAAACTTCATCAGGGGTTGTAAGTTTAATTGCATTCTCAGTATCAATCTTATTATTCTTATATAAGTTTAAGGATTCTGTAATCTTATCACCCAAGATAAAATACCAATCAATAAAAAATGAACAAATAAAATATTGGGAATCTAATAATGGAGGATATACAATTCTTCTTGATGAAAGAAAAGAAATAAAGTTACAACTAAAAGCCTATAATGAAGAGTGATACCAGTTGCCAATCGGGTAGACGGACGTGAGCTATAGAGCCCACGTTGCGCCTCTCACTGTTCTACTGAGTTATGTCGAAGTGCCACCGTACGTACGCTGGCTTTGCCCCTTCCCTTCGAAGAAATATATTTCATACATCTCTTTTCTCAGGAACATATAAGGCGGTTCTTCAAATTATAAGAAAGAAACAAATATATAGATAATTAAACACAATGTGTTTGGTTAAATAGAGAGTCTCTGTTTGTTGGTTTTGAAACTATTTCATACATCTCTATTAAAGGAATATATCCTCGTCTCTTCAAACGTTGCAAAGTTATTGTTGTTCCTAATATAGGACTCTGAGCTACTGCCCAATCTTCCATTATTCACAGATTAATTAATTTAATAAGGCGTTCATGAATTCGTTCCTCATTTCTGGTTCTGCTCCAAGAGTATGCTGTTCCGTTAGACTAAATCCTCGGATTTGGTCGGATTTAAGGCTGAGACGTTATGCAATAATTTAAGCTGTGCCTTCAGCACGCCTGAATACTTTTATTAAATACCAGATGCGTTGCATCTGGCTGTTATAAGTTGCCACTTCGTGGCGTTACAAAGTTGGTGCGAGCTTTAGTTTCAATCAATAAAGTATCGGGTTAGCTATAGCTCGTACCTCACAAAAATAATGCTTAATGATCAATTGTTAATTGTAAATGATCGAAATTAATAATTAACAACCTACCATTTATAATTAAAATCCTAACTACGCTAAGAGAGGCTAATTTATTATGCCACTCCGTTAGACTAAATCCTAGTATTTGGTCGGATTTAAGGCTGAGACTATTAAGCAATAATTTAAGCTGTGCTTTCAGCACGCCTGAATACTTTTATTAAACACCAGATGCGTTGCATCTGGCTGGTATAAGCTGCCACTTCGTGGCGTTACAGAGCTTGTATCGGAATTGATGCAGAAGCAACTTAGCAAAAAGCCAAGTTCAAGAACTTGGTTAAACCAGAGAACAGAATTCTATTTCAGGAACATTAAAACTGCTATCTTTTAGCTATTAAGTATCCTTCGCAGTCGTGTTGTTGTATCAGAATAAAGAAATTCGGATTCATATTTAACTTATCAATTAGTCCAGCCTCTATTACCGATTCAAATGCTAACGATAAAGTTAGTTTAACAGCATTTTTATATAGCTTTGTTAGCTCACTCCACCCATTCTCAAAGTATATCTCAATATAGTCGTACTTCTCATCAAGCACACTATGGTTTAATCTATACAAATCATTGGTAACAGATAACTCTGGTCCAGGAAGACCCTGAAAATTTGTACATAAATCATAATTCTCCAAATTATATGATCTATCAAAATCAGAGACATTATGATTAACATCTACCAATCTATTTCATCCAGATAGCTATACTCAATTAATAACCCATCCAACTTTTGAGATATATCAGGTTTCCTGAAATCAGGATTAGTCCAGTAA
>JAOARN010000101.1 GCA_025210485.1 Marinifilaceae bacterium
AATTCAAAGTAATCTAAGATTCCTTCTGGCAAAACGTATTTAAGTAAATTATTATCTAACATATCGAAATTCTGATTATATTTTTATCAACACAAATATATACTGTTTAACTCAATACCCAAAATTTACCGCTGACCCATATCTAATATTGGATTAGTATAAAACTATATGGTTGTTTAATATAAAAAATGATCTATTAATTCTTATTTCAGGCTTACAGCCTTTTTTTTCTTTATTGTTATTCAGCCCAATGCGGTGCATTGGGCTTTGCTATCTATGCCTTTCAGGCAAAATGAACCAATTTCAAATAAAACAATGTATTGAACTGGTTTGCTTAAACCTTTCAGGCAAGGTGAATTAATTGCAGATAAAACAATGTACTGGATTTTATTCCTTATCTTCTTTCAGGTAGGATTTATTCATTATTTCTATTTATTACAAATCTGCCTGAAAGGCTCTTATTGCACAACATCAGGTATAGCCTGATGTTGTGAAGTTTTGCTTTAGAGATAAACCTGAATAGTCGATATTTAATTCATTAAGAAATCACATAAAGCAATGTATCAAGCTTTGGTGTATATGTCTTTCAGGCAAGCTGAATTAATTTTAATAAAGTAATGTATTCTTATACAGTTTATCTGTATTGTATTCATAATTTTATATAGTCCACCTATTATTTATACAGATCCCTAATATTGTTAAAATAATTTTGAAAATATACCAATTTCCAATACTTTAGAATTTCATTGAAACTATAAATATAATATTCTAATGAAAGCAATAGTAATAGGTGCTACAGGTGCTACAGGAAAAGACCTAGTAGAACAGCTCTTAGATGATGATAAGTATAAGCAAGTAGATATCTTTGTTAGAAAAAGTCCCGATATTGACAATCCAAAACTTAAAATTCATAAAGTTGATTTTGATAATATTGATGAATGGAAGCATCTGATAAAGGCTGATGTAGCTTTTTCTTGTATGGGAACTACCATTAAGGATGCGGGTTCAAAAGCAATGCAATGGAAGGTTGATTATGTATATCAGTACGAATTTGCTGAAATGGCTAAGCAAAATAATACAGCCTGCTTTATTTTAGTTTCATCTGCTTTTGCTTCTTCGAAATCATTATTCTTCTATGCCAAGATGAAAGGTAAACTTGAGGAAGAAATTAAGAATATGAATTTCGAAAAATATATTATTTTCAATCCGCCTGCTTTGATTCGTGAAAATACAAACAGAACTAATGAACTTAGGGGTATCAAGTTTATAAAAGCCCTAAATAGACTAGGTTTGTTTAAGTCTCAAAGACCATTGAAGACTTATGACTTAGCTAAAGCAATTTTGAATGCGGTAGATAAATTGAAAGTTGGAGTTCATAGAATCAAGGCAAATCAAATAGAAAAGTTTATATAGACTATAATTGACGAATTGATATATAGATGAAATATTCTGATAGAGGTCTGATGAAAATTAAAGCTATAATTTCTCAAATGAGTATTTTAAGTACTCAATATATATTATAAAATGTGAGTTAGTTATCTTATAACTAACTCACATTTGGGATATTTTATATTTCGTAGGTGAATCCACCAATACACATATATAGTGGAGTTCCATACCATTTTCCATTTGGTTTCTCTTCGAAATCCGAAGAATCCATTTTAAATGTTAATTTCTTGACTCCTTTTAATGAACTTAGATCAACATCAATCCACTCCTTCACTATATTTCCATCTTTAGCTAAATATGCTTCTACCACACCAATTTTTTCACCTGATTCGTCCCAAGCTGTTATTTCTGTTTTATAATAATCCGATTCGGTGAAAATTTTACCATAAGAATCACCATATTTCATACTGCAATATGTGTAAGCATTATTGGTAATTTTGATAGAGTTTAAATCGGTAGGCTTCACAAATACTAAGCTGTCAGGATTCCAATCTGGGCCCATTGCAACTGGAGCTTTGTAGAAAGTTAAATAAGTGTCAACGCCACTTGCTGGATATGCACCAAACTGAATATCAAGCTGATTTGTTGGGTATTCTGATTCGTCAACATAAGATTCTTTGTAGTTTGACAAAGCAAAACCAATTCTAGTATCCATATCTGTAGCATAAAAATTATGTATCTTCAGAAAACCATTAATAATTTTGCTGTCTGAACAGGCTAGATGTGAAAAAGAGGTGTAATATTCTCCACCTTTACCCCACCAGTATTGATTATCAGAGTCGAATGCCTCAGAGCTAAAGTTAAAATCAAACTTATTCAGATAAACTTTACTTGTTGCTATTTTATCATGATTCGTAATTTCAACTATTAGTTCGTTGCGTTTCTTTTCGTCAATAGTAACAGATATTTCCTCAGTTTTAGAATCTAGAACATTACCATTGTATGTCCATTTAATGTTTAATTCTTCTAATTCTTCCTTGTTTGGAATCGAAGCAGTAAATGAATATGATTTACCAATTTCATAATATTTGTATTCTGAACTTGGTACTATTGTAAGTTCTGGTTCTGTAGCTTCGGCAATGTTTATTGTATATAATTGCTCAACTTTTCCAGCTGTGTTTTCAATAATAAGTTTTATCTCATATTTTCCAGCTTTATCTGATGAGAATTTAAGGCTGTTTTCTTTTGATATTTCTTCCTCTCCAATATACCAGGTTGAGCTGTAGTCTATTGAAGATGTAATCTTTGGTGTAATTATTATTTCTTCCGATAATTTTAGGTTTATCGAATTGTTTTCAAGACCTGTGTTTTCAATTTTTGGGGATAGAATTTTTTTTCGTCTTCGGTGTTGTTGTCGTCATCGCAAGAATAACAGGCAAATAGACAAAGTAATGTTAAGATAAAAAAGTTTTTTTTCATTAGATTAGATTATTAAAATAAAACAAAAACGAGTATAAAAAGTACTCATACTACATTTCATTTAAAAAAATCTTGGATAGTGAAGAAAGGAAGTTGTGCACCTATTTTTCCCAAGCTCTTATCCGAAGCTTTTTAAATGGGTATTATTGGCAGGTATCCCGACTTGTTTTACAAATAAAGCCTTCCCGCTAGTGCTGCAGTGGCATGAATTTTTATTTGCTTTAATCAAAAGATTATAAAACATACGGTTGCGGTAACAGTTCTGGATTTTAACCAGATTCCCTGAAAACCAATAATGGCTGCAAAACTATATTATAATTTTGACACTAATGTTAAGTAAATGTTAAGAAAACCTAAATTGCCAATACCACGAGAACCTGCAGGGTTTTCTCTGTCAGATATATCTGTATGTTACTTTATTTTAATGAACTTGTCTATATAGTTATTAAGAATTAAAATACTTGGCTTATGAAAAGGATTTATACAGTGTTGTTTTTATTGTTTTTCTTGATTAGCACATTGACAGCAAAAGAATTCAATAAGCAAACAACAAAGAAAATTTCAAAGATTATAAAATCAAGTTTTAAAACAGATGAGTATCAGTTAAGAGACAGGTCTGAAATTAGTATAGATAGTATTCCATCCCAATATATAAAAGGGATAGAGTTTAACAAACTATATATTGATAATGAATTTGTGGCTTATGTGATTTTTGCAGAATCCCAAGGGAGGAACGATTTTTTTGACTATATGTTGATTTTAAACAAAGATTTTTCTATTAAAAAAGTTTCTGTAATCATCTATAGATCAATGTATGGTGGTGAAATTACGGCTAAATCATGGTTACGACAATTCGAAGGAAAAAAAATAACTGATGATATAGTTTATGAGTCAGGTATAGATGTTTGTTCTGGTGCTACAGTTTCAGGACCTAGATTAGTTAATGGGGTAAATGTTTTGTTAAAATTAGCAATGAGTAAATATAGATAGCTTTAATTTCTATTCAATTGGATAAAGAGTACTAATAAAAAACTTCAGTACTCTTTTTTTTGTTTGTAAAATAACATAATATGGATACCTTAGTGCTATGTAAAAATTAAAAATAATATTATGAAACCTATATATTTAGACTATAATGCTACAACTCCGATAGATGAGAATGTTAAAAAATCTATGATAAAGTCAATGGATTATTTTGGAAATGCATCAAGCAGTCATTATTATGGAAGGGAGGCAAAGACAATTTTGGATAAGGCTCGTCAGGATGTTGCTGATTTGATTAATTCCGATGCTGATGAAATTATATTTACTAGTGGAGGAACAGAATCAAACAATTTGGCGATTAGAGGAATATTTGAAGCATCAAGCTTCGAAAAGAAACATATTATAATTTCCGAGTTTGAGCATCCTGCAGTTTTTGAAGTTTGTGAGTATCTAAAATCTCAAGATTGTGAAATTTCATATCTGAAATTAGATTCAAACGGCTTAATATCTTTAGAAGAACTCGATAAAACAATAAAAACTAATACAATATTAGTTAGTGTTATGTTAGCTAACAACGAACTTGGGACTATACAAAATGTAAAAGAAATATCAAAGATATGTAAGCAAAAATCAATTGTTTTTCATTCCGATGCATCTCAGGCTGTAGGGAAAATTCCAATAGATGTTGATGAATCGAATATTGATTTGCTTACAATCGCAGCCCATAAATTTTATGGTCCAAAGGCAGTTGGTGCGTTGTATATTAATAAGAATGTAAATCTTAAAAAAATTGCATTTGGAGCATCGCATGAAAAAAATCTTCGTCCTGGAACTGAAAATATTATTGAGATAGCGGGCTTAGGTAAAGCAGCAGAATTAGCAAGATTTAATATGGAGGAAAGTATAAAGCATTCTAGAGAAATGATAATTCTTCTTATCGAAGAATTAGAGAAGAATATTAAAATTAAGATTAATAATAATATTGAATTAAGCTTGCCAAATACATTAAGTGTTCAGATTGTAGGTGTTAATACAAACGAATTATTAAAGGCTTGTCCTTCAATAGCAACTAGTACGGGTTCGGCATGTCATTCGGGAATTGATTTTTATTCTCAAAGCTTAAAATCGATAGGCCTATCCAAGCATGAGGCTCTTCAGACATTGCGTTTGTCAGTTGGGAAATATACTACAAAGGAAGATATAAAAGAGGCTGTTAATATAATAGTAAATTATACTAAGTCTAAGCATTGATTGATAGTAATATTATCAATTTAGATATTCTCAATTTCCTTTTGTTATATTCATGAATCTTTAAGCTTATCTCATCATTTATGCTTTCCAGGGAAATCGCCTTTACAAATAATAAATATTAAATAAATTACTATCTTTGTAGTGTATTCAAGGTCAACCTATAAACGAGAACTATATTTTATTGATTTTGAATTATGAGGAATTAATATCCTTATAAAAAAAATCATGGAAAATAAATCTACAAAACATTATGATAATCAGAATT
>JAOARN010000102.1 GCA_025210485.1 Marinifilaceae bacterium
ATATATGGCATGTTTTTCATCAGATGAAATATTATTTATGGAAAGACAAAGTAGCTAAAGAGAAAAGGGGTAATGTGATAAAGCTTGTTTACAAAATCACAATGATACTTACCCAATTTTCTTCAGACAAACGATTAAAGATATTAAATAGTGTTATTCAAACGCTTACAGTTAATGAATGCAATCATACTGGAACATATTTAAAATCTGCAATGAGTGGTTTTTATACTTATGAAATTGAGGGGAATACAAACGTATTTACTACAAAAACAGAACGTTCAATGAGAACAACTAATCAAAGAATAAATATTGGAATATGGAGTGATCAAGGAGCATTAAATGTTACAAAGATTCGACTGGCTAACTATTATAATGGGATAAGTCCGTCTAATTGGAAAAATAATGAATAATTCTACTTGATCGAGGCTTGAAATAACATAATAAAGGTGCAATGTTCAATTATTTCGAAAAAATTATTTGAAATAATAATCATAAATTTATTCATTGATTATAAGAATAATATAGACTTTAGTCTCCATTAATTTACGCTATCAAATTTTTATCTCTCGAATGACGACTTGGTTTTGAGTGGTGTTAAGCAAGGTCTTTGTTCTAGTGTCTGTTATTTTTTAGTTAACGCATCTCTATATTTTACAATATACAAAAAAAGCCTCAACAGATTAACTATTGAGGCTTTAGATAAACTAATATCTAAAATTAGTCTTTATATTGTTCTAAAAGAATTTCCATCATTTGGATTGCACATTTAGAAACTTTAGTACCAGGACCAAACACTCCTACAACACCAGCTTTATACAAGAAATCGTAATCCTGTGCAGGAATTACACCACCAGCAGTAACAAGAATATCTTCTCTACCTAGTTTTTTAAGTTCTTCAATAATAGCAGGAACCAATGTTTTATGACCAGCAGCTAATGAAGAAACACCAACAAAGTTAACATCATTCTCAACAGCCTGCTTAGCCGACTCTTCTGGAGTTTGGAATAATGGACCCATATCCACATCCATGCCCATATCAGCAAAACCAGTAGCAACTACTTTACCACCACGGTCATGACCATCTTGACCCATTTTTGCGATCATTACACGAGGACGACGACCAGTTAATTTTTCAAATTCGTCTGTTAATTCTTTTGCTCTTGCAAAATCTGCATCCTCTTTCGATTCTGATGAATATACTCCTGACACGGTTCTAATTACAGCTTTATAACGTCCACAAATTTTCTCACAAGCATCCGAAATCTCACCTAATGAAGCTCTAGCCTGAGCAGCTTTTACAGCTAAATCAAGAAGGTTACCTTCGCCACCATTTGCACATTCAGTAATAGCTTCTAATGCCTTTTGTACTTCTTCTTCATTACGATTTGCACGTAATTCTTTTAATCTCTCGATCTGAGCAATACGCACAGCAGTATTATCTACCTCTAGAATATCCAATGGATCTTCTTTCTCTAATCGATATTTGTTAGTACCAACGATAGTCTGGCTACCAGCATCAATCTTAGCTTGAGTTCTAGCAGCAGCTTCTTCGATTCTTAATTTTGGAATACCTGATTCAATAGCTTTTGCCATACCACCAAGTTTCTCAACCTCTTCAATATGTGCCCAAGCTTTGTCAACTAATTCCTGAGTTAATTTCTCAACATAATATGAACCAGCCCATGGATCTACAGCTCTACAGATAGTAGACTCATCTTGAATATAAATCTGAGTATTACGAGCAATACGTGCAGAGAAATCTGTTGGAAGTGCAATTGCCTCATCAAGTGCATTTGTATGTAAAGATTGAGTATGACCTAAAGCAGCACCCATAGCCTCAATACATGTACGACCAACATTATTAAATGGATCTTGCTCTGTTAATGACCAACCTGAAGTTTGAGAGTGAGTTCTAAGAGCCATTGATTTTGGATTCTTAGGATTAAATTGCTTAACAATTTTAGCCCACAATAAACGACCAGCTCTCATTTTTGCAATCTCCATAAAGTGGTTCATACCAATTGCCCAGAAGAAAGACAAACGAGGAGCAAAAGCATCAATATCTAATCCTGCTTCAACACCTTTTTTCAAGTATTCAAGACCATCAGCTAGAGTGTATGCTAACTCAATATCAGCTGTAGCACCAGCCTCTTGCATATGGTATCCAGAAATAGAAATAGAGTTGAATTTAGGCATCTTTTGAGATGTATACTCAAAGATATCAGCAATAATTTTCATCGAGAACTCTGGTGGGTAGATATATGTATTTCTCACCATAAATTCTTTAAGAATATCATTCTGAATAGTACCTGATAATTCTTCTAATTTAGCACCTTGCTCAAGTCCAGCAACAATATAGAATGCCATAATTGGTAATACAGCACCATTCATTGTCATAGATACAGACATTTTGTTCAATGGAATTTGATCAAAAAGAATTTCCATATCAAGGATTGAGTCAATAGCTACACCAGCTTTACCAACATCACCTACAACACGTTTATGGTCTGAATCGTAACCACGGTGAGTAGCAAGGTCAAATGCTACTGAAAGACCTTTCTGTCCAGCTGCAAGGTTTCTACGATAGAATGCATTTGACTCCTCTGCAGTTGAGAAACCAGCATACTGACGAACTGTCCACGGACGCAATGGATACATTGCAGAATAAGGACCTCTTAAAAATGGAGGTAAACCTGAAACATAATTCAAGTGTTCCATTCCCTCAAGATCTGTTTTGTTAAATACTGGTTTAACCGGTATTTGTTCAGGAGTCATCCAATTTTTTTCAATGCCATTTTCCTTTTCCCATTGCTCTGCTGACTTATCAGCTGCTTTGGATGACTTTATATCTATATTTTTAAAATTAACTTTCATTTTTCTTCCGATTTGCTGTTAAATACCCAATTCTTTTTGATAAGCTTTTAGAGTTTCAAGCACATTCGATTTTACATTGATAAAGTTTGTGATACCTTTTGCTTTCAACTCTTCAGCGCATGCTGGAGCACCTGCAACCACAAGAATAGCTTCTCCATTTAGAGCCTCATTAATTGCTGGTACATATTCTGCATATTCATCATCAGAACTACAAACAACTACAATTTTAGCTCCGTTTGATTTAACATACTCCACCCCTTCTTCAACTGAAACAAATCCATTGTGATCAGAAACTTCAAATCCTGCACAAGCAAAGAAGTTACAAGCGAATTGTGCTCTTGCTTTTCTCATATTTAAGTTTCCTATAGGGAACATCATTGCTTTAACACGACCATTATCTTTGCTATATTGATCTGTTTTATATCTTAATTCCTCGAAAGCTTGAGCTCCACGGTATGCTTTTAAGCTTTTGCAAGTAGCGCCTTCCATGGTTTGATCAATTGGTGCAAATAATTTTGCATCAATTTCTGCTTCCATTTGCTCTCCAAAATTAGGGAATTGGTTGGTACCTAATAGATTCTCTTTTCTATTTGCAACAGCCATATCGCGCTTACGAGCAGTTTCTTCAATTGTTTCTTGGATAAATCCTGCTTTAAATGCTTCTACATAACCACCTTTTTCTTCAGTTTCTAGGAATAATTTCCAAGCCTCTTCTGAAATTGATTCTGTAAGTGTTTCAATATAGTATGAACCAGCAGCTGGGTCAGCAATTTTGCCAAAATGTGATTCTTCTTTCAACAACAATTGCTGATTTCTAGCAATTCTTTCAGAGAATTCTGTTGTATCTTCGTAAATCGAGTTAAATGGATTAACTGTAAATGAATCTAGACCACCTAAAACAGCAGACATTGCCTCTGTTTGCGTACGTAACATATTTACATATGGGTCATAGATTGTTTTATTCCAATCAGAAGTTTCTGCATGAATATACATCTTGCAAGCTTCTTCCTTAACACCAAACTCTTTAAGGATATAAGCCCATAATAATCTTGCAGATCTTAATTTTGCAATCTCCATAAAATATTTAGAGCTTGTTGCAAAATGGAATTTAATTTTTGAAGCTACTTCTTCAGCATCCATACCTTTTTCAGTAAGTTCTGTAAAGTATTGAACAGCAGAAGAAAGTGCAAAACCTAATTCTTCAACGATAGAAGAACCTGCGTTATTGAACAATTTAGCTTCAACGCTAATCACTTTTAAATTTGGAAGTTCTTTAGAAGCATTGATACATTCTGCAACATAATCAAATGCATTTTCAACGATATTACCAACTGAAGAGAAGTTTCCGATTGGATCAACTGCTACACATCCGTTAATTTTATCTAAACTAACTGATTTTTCTGCAGCAATTTCTTTTAAGAAAGAAATAATTTCTTTTGCATTATGAACTTTTTCAAAGTTAACTTCAACACAATCAAGATATAATCCATCAAGTAGTTGAGTTAATTGAGCTTTATCTAGTTCTTTCCAATTAAGGATAAAACCTAATGAATCTACTCCTTTGTTAAGTACATCTAATGCTTTTGCATTGGCAGCTTTAATATCATCAACAATGATATCCTGTCTTACCAACCATTCGTTGTTGTCTTTTTTATTACCTCTTATGTATGGGAAATCGCCAGGAAATACGTTTAGATTAGATTTACCTTCTAAGTTCTCCAAACGATAAAAAGGCTGAACATTAAATCCTTCGTTTGTTCTCCAAACCAACTTTCTATCGAAGTCGGCCCCTTTTAAATCTTTAGTAATTTTGTCAATCCACTCTTGAGTTGTTTGTGGAGCAAAATCGCTAAAAAGTTTATTATTAGCCATGATTTGTAACTGTTTAAAAATTAGAGCCTAAAAATACAGTGTTTTTAGCATTTTTAGGCAAAAAAAAATATGTTTTTTAACCTTTATTAATACAGTTACTAATGACTTTTTGAATCAAATTAGTATAACCTTCAGCTAACAAATGTTTTAGACAAACAGCAAGTTACTTATTTATTATTATTCCTAATATTAAGTTTATTGATTTTCATCTATATTACAAGCTATTTAGCTTAAGTCTATTTAACTATTTTTCTAATTTTGATAAAATACCTTCTGGGATTAACTTTCTAACTTTAGATGTTCCTTTGGAATCAACATCAAGATATTTCCATTTTGATATTTTTTTTGGACTAATTGCCAATATTGTTCTTTTATTTTTTATAGTAAATGTTGTATTTGCTTCATCATAACTTACATTTTCTTTTCCAAATTTGGATTCCAATTGCTCTTTGCACATTGGTGCTGCCTGAGCCATTATCATATTTAATTTGATTGTAAGAGTAGCATCATACCAAAGTTTACAAAATTTTTCTTCCTTCGAAGAAACCACTTTTGAAACTTTATCTACACTATTTAGTTTAGTTGTTATATCTCCCATTATACTAAGTAGTTCATAACTTCCAATTAGCGTCTCTTTCGCAACTACTGTAAACAACTTAGGATAAGTCATCTGTTCTAATTTATCCCAATTTTTTTCGTTTATTGCTTTAGTATATTCTGTAAGATCCTTGGCAAAAGTTTTTTTCAGAAGAATATCAGAATTCTTAGTCATATTCGAACTTAAAACATCATTCAAATAAATATTTGAAAAAGATACATTACTTATTAACAAAAAAAGAAAAGTTGATAATAATATTTTTGATAAAACTCTCATATGTGATAATTTGAATATTAAGTATAGGTGGATTAAAAAACCCACCTACAAATTAGTGTTTATTTTAATTAATCTAATCTCAATTTACAATTAGCAACATCAATATTAACAGTTGCAAATCCTTGTTTGCCTATTTGTCCTGAAGCAGTATATGTTTTCTTCTCACCCGTAGGCTTACCAACAAATCTAAATCTTGCAGATCTATCTAATTTTACAGACTTATATTTTATATCATACTTAAGAAATGCTTTTTTGTCAAAACTTAATCCTACATGACCACGTTTTGATTTAACTTTCACAGAATTAAACATTTGACTTACATTATGAACGTTCACATCACCAAAAGATAATTGAGCATCAAGTTTATCACCTAAATATGCAACATCACATTTAGTAAAATTAGCATCCGTAAATAAGCTCTCAACCTCTTTGATTCTAATTTTATCCCTTGTTGTTTTGATAGTTAAAGCATCCACAACATCAAAATCCAATTCCCCATCACGACTACGTCCTTTTAATTTACCTGAGTTTTTTATCTTCACTTTACTATTAAAAAAGATAAAATCACAGCTACTAATTTTTTCAAAATTTACATCAACATTTGTTGCTTTTATCTTTGATGGAGCATTTAGATTAGAACCTACTAGTTTACCATTCACAATCTCCAAATCAACAGGTGAATTTCTTTCCTCAATAAATATGTTTCCTTCCTTCTGTTTTACTTGCACTTCAACATTTTCAGGAATAAATAGCTTACAATTTATCTTTAATTCTCCTTTATTAAAAACTGAAGCACCTAGCTTTTTTATAGAAAAATGATCAGCAAATTTTGTATTGATTGTCAATATTTTGTCTGTTTCTATAAATTCATAGTCAATACCCTCAACCATTTCTTTATCCTTTTCTGCATTAGTGCTATTTGCTATTATTTCAACCTCCAATTTGATTTCTTCATCTTTTGTATTTTTAATATGAATATCTCCATATTTATTTTCTAAAATCATCTTGGTAAAGCCTTTAAAACTTTTAGAGATAAGCTTATTTTTGGCAGACCCTGTAAAAGATGCCAAAATGATAAGAGAAAAACATAGTAATGATACAATCTTCTTCATAAGTGTTTGTTTTTATTTTGATATATTATGTAAATACTATTTTAATCATTTACAATACTGAAAAACTAGTTATTTTTCAGTCTCATAAATATTTTAATACAATATTATCTTCATTTAAATTTTTATGTATTCCCCAAATTTAAATAATATTTCTGAAATTCAATTTGATTTAATTTTTTTTAAAACTAATAACATAAATACAAACACAGATAAACATAACACAGAAAATTTTCCAATATAGTTTCCATAAATAGAATAAATGCTTGGCTTGTTTGCCAATTTAATCCTTCCTACAAGAGCATTTCTTTCATTTGGTTTCAGTCTTGAAATAGGAAAACCTCTGTTATCTAAATGAGCTGTCACCCCATTGTTTGCGACTCGTATAATTTCCGTATTATATTCTATAGCTCTTAATTTTGACAATCTATAGTGACGAGTAAAACCATCTGTTCCCTCCCACCAACCATCATTAGTTATAATACAATTAAGGACAGAAGGCAAATATTTTTGCGGTCTTGAAAATTCACCAAAAACAGACTCATAACATATTATTGGGTTCACAATATATTCATCATTGGTTTGAAAATATTCAGAATCATTATCTTTTGAATAAGTACCAGAATATCCTGCTATATTTAAGTCATCTAAACCAATACTTCTCATAATATTTTGAAATGGGTTAAACTCAAACATAGGTACTAATTTAGCTTTATGATGAAATTTAAAATCTCCATTTTCAAGTTTTAAGGCTGAATTATACCACAGTGTATCTTTATTATTAGTGGATAAAGAATATGAATGAATACCTATAATAAAAACAGTAGAACTATATGTTTTTGAAATCTTGTCTAATTTTATTTTTAAATCCTTTAAACACTTATAATCTTCATTGATATATTCGACAAATATGGTTTCGGGGCTAACTAAGATATCTGGTCTATAAATTTGACATAAAGAGTCTATCATATCGATATTCTCAGATTGAATACTATCCTTTTTGTTTTTATCAAATTTGTCCTTATAAGTATCTATATTTGGTTGAACTAAGCAATATTTGAGACTTTTTGCTCCTGAGTTCAAATTATTCAAATCATAGATATTGTATAAGTTTGGCAGTAGCAAGAATAGAATTGAAAGAAGTATTAACAAAAAAGAAATAATCGTTTTTATTTTTTTATCAAAAACAATAGATATACTATGATAAAGCAATATATTGACAATTAGAACCCAAAGACTACCACCCAAAATACCTGTAATACAATACCATTGAACTAAGTCAGGTCTAATACAAAAAAAATTACCTATATTAAGCCATGGCCATGATAAAAACCAATTAAAATGGAAATATTCAAAGCTCAACCAAACAGGAATAAATAAAGATAGAAGCAGAAAAGAATATTTTTTAATCGGAAATTTAGAAATTAGATAATCATAAAAAACAAAAACGATAGACTGCAGTAATGCATTCAAAAATACAATTGAAAACATTCCTATAAGGTTTGCCTTTGATATCCACCAAGAAGAAAACAAATTAACAATAAAGAAACTAAGGAATAAGTAATGAAAGAACTCAGACCTATCATTACTACTATGCTGCAAGAAAAAAAGAGGAACAAATGCAATAAATAGAAACCAAACACAACTACTAAACTGAAGACCAAGACAGAAAAATATTGCAGAAGAGAGACTACATAATATTTTAGAATAATTGATAGTAGCTAGGTTGAATCTCAAAACTATAGATTTTGTAATAGTTTGGAATATTATAATCGAAGATATCTAGTATTCCAAACCATTGTTATATTAATATTCTATTTTTGATCTTTGGTATTAAACTCCTTATACTTGGCTGTAAGCATAGAGAGAAGTTTTGAAAATGATTTCATAGCTTGTTCTGTTTCCGAACTGATTTCTTTTTTCTTTAGTCTTAAAATCAAAAAACCATACAAAGCAGTCAGACAAACATCTACATCGTTTGATTCAACGGGTGAACTCATTTTCATTCTAAATTCGGCAATCAGATCAGCTACTTCCTGAAAAGCAGAAGTATAAATTACATCCTTTTCTTCATTAATTAAATGTAGATGATAATCGTATAATTCATTAACATTATTTTTAATTATCTGAAGATGACCTTTTTCCTTTATATTCTCTATATTCATCATTTCGATAAGGTTTTCGTACCAATATACGACCTCATCATATTTTTCGCCCTCTAATTTATATTGGTTAATTATAGCTTGTTTAATTTTTTCAATATCTAAACTACAAGCTCTAATTATATCCTCAACCTGCCACATATACAGTATATATTCGGCCAGGTTCGTATTCTTCTTTTCTTGTGCAATAATCATAATCCTAAATTTGATTGATTTATGAGTTTTTCAATTTATCGATTGATCTTCTATCATGCTTAGTTGGACGACCTGCTCCTCTCTCTCGAACTTCAAATCCATAAACTTTCGTTTCATTGAGAATATCAAATTGAGTTTGATCTGTCACTTCTTCAACAAAATCAACGGCTAATTTAGCTCCCATGCGTTTGCCACTAATATCCTTAACTTTGTAAGACCGAATAATTGGAGGAAACTTAATATCAATGATTTCTCCTATTTTAACATCTCTGGAGGCTTTCACAGTGGAATTAGCTATACTTACTTTTCCTTTTTTACAGGCTTCAGCTGCAATGCTTCTAGTTTTAAAAATTCTGACAGCCCATAGCCATTTGTCTATTCGAACCTTTTCTGACATATTACTCTTGTTTTTTCTTTTTTGTATTATATGCAGTCATACTGCGCTGAATACCTATAGTCGCAATGCCTTTAAACATTCTTATGCAGGTTTCACAAAGTTCAGGCATATACAAGTTTTCCTCATCAGTCCATTTGCCTAACACATAATCAACCTGTTTGCCAAATTCGAAATTTGCGCCTATACCAAATCTAATTCTAGCATAATTACTATGTCCTAAGATTGAATTAATATGTTTCAATCCGTTGTGACCAGCATCTCCTCCCTTTGGCTTTAATCTTAAGGTTCCAAATGGAAGGGCTAAATCATCTACCACTACAATTAAATTCTCTTCTGGTATTTTTTCCTTTTGCAACCAGTAATTAACAGCCTTTCCACTAAGGTTGACATAGGTACTTGGCTTAACTAATTTAAAAATCCTACCTTTAAATTTATATTCTGCAATAGCTCCATATCTAGCATCTTTGAATTCTAAATCATTTTGTTTTGCCAAAAAATCTAACACTTCAAATCCAGCATTATGCCTAGTATGAGCATACTCCTCACCTATATTACCTATTCCAATAACTAAATACTTCATAATAATCTATAATAAAAAGCAGAATCTATATTTAATATACTATAGAACTTGTTGATTTTTACAAATTTCATATTCTGCCTAAAAAAATAACAATGCTATAACAAGCATAAAAACACTTGCTAAAAAATCAAAAAATTGAAACAATGTACAAAGTTAGTTATTAAAAGGATAGATTTTAATAAATGTATTTTTTTTTGATAATTGTTTTAGAATCTAATTACAAACTAAAGTTTTAACAGTGGAATTGTCATCCAAAATTTCATAAAAATCTAGTATATAATTAACGAATTTTCGTTTATGACTAGCCTTTAAGTATGGAAACTGTATTATTAAATCTATTATTTCTGATTTTATTTGATTAAAATATTCAATTTCTTTAATCAATTCATCCTTTTTCCACTTAAAACCTATATAAGGTCTATCTACATGTGATTTCGAAAAAATTTGGCTACTTGGTCGAGCCACATAATATTTATTCCCAACTATCTCAGCCCAATCGTAGTCATATACAACAGGAATATACTTAGAGTTGTTTTCTGATTTGATAAATACTACATTATGTCCCCGCTCTGGACACCAGTCGGAATTCCCTACCATCATCTGAAACAAACAGGTAGTAAGTAGACTCGCCCTATCCAAACTATCTTTTAACATATCTTCCGAATTAAAGTCAAGCATTCCATTTCTCGAAGCAAGAAACTTTTTATTTTCAATAAAAAATCCAAATTTCTGAATCGAATCTCGTTTTACATAATCGATATGATTTACTTTACAAAGTCTAACTTTAAAACTGTAGGGGCTAATAATATTATATATCTTATAAATTAAGTACTCCTGTATGATTTTTTGCTCATACATCCTACTATTATCCATACAATGGGTGACATATTTAATCTTCTTTTGACCCTCAAAGATTGTATTTTTTGCATTATCAGATTTGAATTTAAATTTCAAGGGTGGAAAGTTACAGTTCTTCTTCTGTCTTCTGAAATTACCTCTAGTTTTAACCTGTAAATCGATTTTTTTACTAGAAGATTCATCAGTTAAAATAAATCTACATTTATGATATTTTCTGTCCTTGGAAATATCATTTAACAGGAGTTCATAATTGGATATACAATTAAATTCTAAGAGCTTGTTAGAATCAAAAAAATTGATATTACAAACACTATCTCTGGAGGATATTTTTTTTGCATTCACTTTTTGATATGGCAAAACAACAAATAAACATATGATAAATATCCATTTTAACATCCTGTAGTAGTAATAAAATATTATGGTATGCATGTAAATTTATTTTATCCTAAAATAAAAAAATCCCACTAAACATTTCTCCAATAAGGAGAAATGTATTTAGCAGGCATATTAAAAATTTACACAGACTAATTCTTTTCAATAATACTAAATTCATTTGTTTAAGCAAAGAATATACTATAATAATTAAACAAATTTAAATCTATAATCATTATTCTAAATAATAATTATACCAATATGAATTTAGTCGGGTTATAAAACTACATAACTATAATTGTATTAAATACAAATTTCCAAATAATTTTCAATATAATCAATACTGTTAATCTAAAAACTGCTAAATAATCATAAATTTAACAGTTTATTAATTTTTAACTGTGCTATTGATAATCTCAAATCGTTTTAATCATAAAATATCAATAGCACAAATCTCAATTATAGTAATATTTAAAAATCTTAATTACAATTATTTTTTTATCTCTTCAAGCAAATGCTTAACTGTTGCCTCAAGTTGCTGATCTATTCCAATCGAAACCTTTTCGTAATCGTTAGCAACTTTAATATCAGGTTCAACTTGCTTATTCTCTATATATTCACCTTTCAAGTTTTTCATCCCAACCATAGGAATACCAAAGTACAAACTTGGATCTTGAAGGGTTTCCCACCATACTGCTGTCATTGTACCTGGAACTGGCATACCAACTAATTTACCAATGCCTAGAGTTTTGTATGCATATGGAAAACCACAAGCATCAGAATAATTACTTTCACCGACGATGACAGCAGAAGGTTTTTTCCATTTCCAAAGAGGATCTGTTCCAAAATCCTGACCTCTAGGAGAAACAGTTGTATAAACCTTACCACTAAGCAGTGTTACCAAATCGTCATGCAACCATCCACCTCCATTAAATCGAGTATCGACAATGATTGCCTCGCAGGTTCCATATTTACCAAGCATTTCGGAATAGACTTCCCTATATGAATCAGAGTTCATTCCTCGCACATGAACATAACCAATCTTTCCTCCCGAAAGTTTTTCCACTAAATCCTGTCTTTGTTTAACCCATCTTTTATATAATAAATTTCCCACATAACTAATTGGCTTAACAGTTTCGGTCCATCTTTGTTTTGTTTTAGGATTATACAAGCTTAGCAATATTTTTTTACCTGCTTTATGGTTTAATAATTTAAAGAAATCTTGAGTATTTGCACCAATTAGATTATCATCAATTCTTTCAATTATTACCCCAGCTTCTGCTTTTGATTTAGAATTATCAAGAGGGCCTTTTTCAATTATTTCGCTAATCCGAACACCAGCGCCTTTATACGACCAATCGTAGAAGACACCTAAATCAGCTGTTCTATCAGTACTACTAGGTCTATATCTAAATCCAGAACCAGTGTGAGATGCATTCATTTCTCCTAAAAGTTCACTTAACATATCAGCAAAATCAAAATTATTATTTATATGAGGTAAAAATCGCTGATATTCTGACTTATAAAAATCCCAATCTACACCATGCATATTTGGATCATAAAATTTCTTCTTAAACTGTCTCCAAACATGTTCAAACAAATATTCTCTTTCTTTGGATTTGTTGAGATTCATTTGTGCATTATAATTTATATTCTTTCTGCTATTTGAAGCTACATCAACCTTGATAATACTATTGCCAGACATTAAAAATAGATTCTTAGCATCCTTATCAAATTGCATAGCACCGCCACCACCGTTAAGCTTAAGTATTTTAGTAGTCGACTTCTTTTCCAAATCATTAAGCCAAAGATCATATCCTCCTTCAAATCGGCTCAAATAAAACAGCTTTTTGCCATCAGGAGTTAGAATTGCATCTGAAAGTTTAGATGGATTGATTGTCAAACAAACTTTCATATCATCTAAATTTCTAAATTCTATTTTAACATTTTTAGAATCCTTATCATTTTTGGAATCTTTTTTCTTTTTCGAAGATTTTTTCTTTTTCGAATCAGTTTCTTCTTTTTTCTTTTCATCCTTTTTAGCAGCTGCAGCTAATTCTCTTTCTTCTTTAGTCATTTTGAAATTATCAAAAGCTTCCTTATTAAAGAACTGAATATAAACATCCGATTGAGACCCCCAACTACCATGACTTCTATAACCTCTTCTATCAGTATTCCAAATCATTGCATCGCCTTTCATAGACCATCTGCAAGCTCCATCAGCATAACCACTCTCTGTCAAATTGATTAATTCACCCTCACCACTAGCACTTATCAAACCAACATCTGGAGTAAATATCGTATGAGGATAAAAATCAACTAAAAACCATTTCCCATCAGGAGACCAATCATAATGCTGATCCCCATCAGAATATGAATAATTATATTTCTTATCTAAGATTTTTCTAATTTTTTTACTTTCAAGATTAATTACCTTTAAAACCACTCTTTCCTCTAAAAAAGCAATCTCTTTTCCATCAGGGGAATACTTTGGCTGAAAAGTTTCCTTATCAGAAATTAGAATTGGCTCCTCTTTTAATAAAGTTGAATTACTAAATTGCTTTTCGTCCTTACGAACCAATTTGGTTTGATATAGATTCCAACTTCCATCTCTTTCCGATGCATACAGAAGTTTTTTCCCATCAGGGCTAAACATCACAGATCTTTCCTGTTCTGGTGTATTTGTAATTCTTTTGGTAGTTCCGTAATTAACAGAAGTAACAAACACCTCTCCTCTTACTATAAAAGCAATTTCCTTACCATCAGGTGACACGCTAAACTCTTCAGCTCCACTTCTAAAACTAACCATTTCTTGTTCATTATAACGAGAATCGGCTAGAATGGAAATATTTATTTTTTGTGGTTGCTCTCCCTCTTTAACAGTATACAACTCTCCATTATAAGAGAAACACATTTTATTATCAGAGCTAATACTTAGAAAACGAATAGGATGTTTGTCTAAATTAGTAATTTGAGTTTTTTGTTTGGGATTTGAAAGAGGAGCTTTCCATATATTAAAACTTCCCGACTGTTCAGATAAATAGAATACATCTTTCTGTGAGTTTGAAAAAACAGGGTACAGATCTTCTCCCTTAAAATCAGAAATTTTAGTATGCTGTTTTGATTTAGTATCATAAATCCAGATATCTCTGGTTACAGCAGAAGTATGGTGTTTTCTCCAATGGTCTTCATAGCCTTTAGAATCTCTATACAGGATTTTTGTCATATCCTTGTTATAGGAGGCATCTAAAGCAGGCGTGGTTAATACTTGTGATATAGCACCCCCTGCAACAGGAACCGAATATAATTCACTCATAACTCCAGATGGAAACATAGCGTTCTTTTCGTTATCCCTGATTACAGAAACAAATAAAAGATTCTTCCCATCAGGAGTAAAGGAACTAGCTAATTCCCCTCCAGAATAAAAGCTTAACCTTTGCGGCTTGCCACCCTTAGCATCTACAATATAAACATCGTTGCTACCATGACGGTTAGAAGTAAAAGCAATTTTTTTACTATCGGGCGACCAGATAGGCATTTTGTCATAAGCTTTATTATAAGTTAACAACCTAGCTTCTCCACCTTCGACTGGAACAGTATAAATATCTCCTTGATAAGTAAATGCAACAGTCGAGCCATCTGGTGAAATAGCACAATACCTTAGCCAAAGAGGAGCTTCCTCAGCTAATAAACTTTTTGCAAGAGTCACTAAAAAAGCAGTGATAAAAAGAATTTTTCTTAACATGATTAGAAAATTATAGTTAGTTTTATGTGTTAGTATGGATTATCATAAATGGAATTGCAACTTTTTCCATTAAAGTCAAAACTTTTAACATTTACTATACCAAAACACTTAAAGACCTAATGGTATATTACTTAGCACAAAAGACAAGTTGAAAAAACCTAATTAATGCACGTTATCGTACAGTGCAATGTTCATTTACGTACTAAAAACTTATATTTTTTCTAGTTGATTCCGATTTTATAAAATGTAATCTAAATTAAAATATTATAATATGACAAACCAATATATTATGATAATATTGTTAAATATATAGATAAGAATTAGATTTTTTTAGAATATAATTAAAAAAAACTTGAAGAGCTTGTTTATTAAATCTTTAAGAAATAAAAAAAAGAAAGCTAAAATGTTAATTAATTATAAATATTGAATATAAATATGCAGAATGACTTGTGTTATTTTAAATTTATAGCCTATTTATAAATTATTTATTTTAAATTTGGTTGCCAAACATAAATTAATCACAAAACTATGAAACAATTTTTGTTAACACTGGCATTGTTATTGTGTACATCTATCGGATTCTCTCAGCAACGCTATGGATTTGTAGACACAAAGTACATAATGAAAAAGATACCTGAATTTGATAGTGCACAAAGCCAAATCAATAAGATATCTATGAAATGGCAGTTAGAGATTGAGTCTATCCAATCAGAAATAATAAAGCTTAATGCCAAATATAAAGCGGACGAGGTTTTTCTTTCTGCTGATTTAAAGACAAAGCGTAAAAACGAAATAAGACTCAAAGAGGTTCAAGCTCAAAAACTGCAGCAAAAATACTTCGGAATGAATGGAGAATTATACAAAAAGAGGCAAGAATTAATTCAACCCATACAAGATGATATTTACAATGCTATAAAAGAAATAGCCAAAACTGGCAATTACGCAATGATATTGGATAAAGCAAATGGAACACAACTTATATTTTGCAATCCAAAATTTGACTTGAGTGATAAAGTTTTATTTAAATTAGGAATAAGATCAAATAAATAATAATAATTACAAATACTATGAGAAGATTAATTCAAACATCAATTTTAGCATTATTTTTAGTTTGCGGATTTAATTCATTTGCACAAAATACAAAAATCGGTCATATTGATTCACAGAAATTATTATCATTAATGCCTGAAAAAATTGAGGCTGAAAAAGCAATTCAGGCTAAAGCTTTAGAGTACGACAAACAAATTCAAGATATGAATAAAGAATATCAAGAGAAATATGTTGCTCTAGAAAAAGAATTTGCAACTCTTGACGAGGCTGTTAAAAAAAGCAGATCAGCAGAATTACAAGATTTAGCAAATAGAATTCAGAATTTTGATGGATTTGCAAAAAAAGAATTAGGTAATATGCAAACTGAAAAATTCAAACCTATATTCGAAAAAGCTTCAAACGCTATCAAAGCAGTGGGTAAAGAGCTTGGATTGACATATGTTATCGACATCAGCACAGGTGCAATTCTTTACAATTCTCCTGAAAGCATTGATTTAATGGCTAAAGTAAAAGTAAAATTAGGCATCAAATAATTGATTGTTAAAATATATTCAAAGGCGGTTTTTTACCGCCTTTTTTTTATTTCATTTCATGAATAGCACACCAAACATATGAAGGCAACAAAAAAGATAGGTATTTTTGATTCTGGATATGGAGGTCTCACAATACTATCAAGTTTAATTAAAGAACTTCCAGACTATGATTATATTTATTTAGGCGATAATGCTAGAACTCCTTATGGTACCAGATCATTTGAAACAATATATAAATACAGCCTTCAGGCAACAAAAAAATTATTTGAAATGGACTGTCAGATTATAATATTCGCTTGTAACACTGCATCTGCGAAAGCATTAAGAAGCATTCAACAAAATGATTTACCTAAAATAGATTCTACATACAGAGTTTTGGGAGTTATCCGACCAAGTGTGGAAGAAATAGAAAATTTAACACAAACAAATCATGTGGGTATATTAGGAACGACAGGAACAGTCAAATCAATGTCTTATCCAATCGAAATAAAAAAACTGTATCCTCATATTAAAGTTAGCCAACAGGCTTGTCCAATGTGGGTTCCATTAGTAGAAAATCGAGAATATAATACAGAAGGGGGTAAATTTTTTATACAAAAATCTATCGAAAAATTATTATCTGAAGACAAAAAAATAGATACAATTATTTTAGGATGCACACACTACCCGATCATTGAAGATATCATAAAACAGTACATTCCTGAAAATATAAAATTAATCTCACAAGGATCCATAATAGCGGAAAGCTTTAAGGACTATTTAAGAAGGCATCCAGAATTTGAATCTTTATGCTCCAAAAACTCAAGTGTTCAATTCTATACAACAGAATCAAATAAAGGATTCGAGGAAAATGCAGGTGTGTTTTTAAACAAGAAAATATACGCTAACACATTAGTTTTAGGCTAAATAAATCCTAAAACTAATAATAGCTTAGACTATTCTAAATCAGAATAATCTTGATATAAATAATCATTATATGGAAAACGAGCTGAATGGATTTCTTTAATGGTTTCGTATACCTTATTCCTAAAATCCTCAATATTTAATTTATCCTTAGCGGAAATAAAAATACAAGGAGTTTCATCTTTAGCATGCCATATATTTTTCAACTCATCCAAACTATAGTTTTCCTTAGTCTTAGGAAGAAGATCATCTTCATCTTTTTTGACATAAGTAAAAGCATCCACTTTATTAAAAATAAGATAGGTAGGTTTCTCTTCCTTATCTATTTCACATAAAGTTTCCTTAACCACATTAATTTGATCTTCATAATTGGGGTGAGATATATCTACCACATGTAAAATAATATCTGCCTCTCTTACCTCATCAAGAGTAGAATTAAACGACTCAATTAGGTGGTGAGGTAATTTCCGTATAAAACCAACAGTATCTGCAAGAAGAAAGGGAACATTTTTAAACACAACCTTTCTAACGGTGGTATCAAGAGTTGCAAAAAGTTTATTTTCTGCAAAAACCTCCGATTTGCTAAGTAAGTTCATCAATGTTGACTTGCCTACATTTGTATAACCTACAAGAGCAACACGTACAAGCTTTCCTCTATTTTTTCTTTGCGTAGATTTTTGCTTATCTATCTTTTTAAGATCAGCCTTAAGTTTAGCTATCTTATCAAGAATAATACGCCTATCCGTTTCAATTTGCGTTTCACCTGGTCCTCTCATACCGATACCTCCACGCTGTCGTTCAAGGTGAGTCCACAAACGAGTAAGCCTAGGAAGCATATACTGATACTGTGCTAACTCAACTTGAGTTTTAGCGTGTGCAGTTTGAGCTCTTTTAGCAAAAATGTCAAGAATTAGATTAGTTCTATCTAAAATCTTCCTCTTAAGAATTTGCTCTATATTTCTTAATTGCGTAGGAGATAATTCATCATCGAAAATAACCATATCTACATCCTTATTTTCATTAAGATAATCGCATATTTCGTTTATCTTACCTGTACCTACGAATGTTTTGGGATTCGAATAATCTAATTTCTGTGTAAAACGTTTTACAGTATGAGCTCCAGCAGTATGAGCAAGAAATTCGAGTTCATTTAAGTACTCTTGCAATTCTTTTTCATCTACATTTTTAGATTTATCTACTACTCCAACTAACACACAAGTTTCACCCATATATACAAATTAAATCAAATTAAATCAAACACAAAAAGGTCTGCCAAATATGGAGACCTTATATAAAATATAAAAAAACGATTTACAAACTGTTAACGTGTAAAGCAAGTTTAGACTTAATATTAGCAGCTTTATTCTTATGAATAACATTAATTTTCGCTAATCTGTCCAACATAGAACTTACTTTAGGGAAAAACTCTTTAGCCTCATTTACATCAGACATTGCACGCAACTTTCTAACAGCATTTCTTGCAGTTTTTGCATAATACTTATTGTGTAATCTTTTCTTCTCAGACTGTCTGATTCTCTTTATTGCTGATTGATGATTTGCCATCTCTAAAAGTTATCTAAGTTATTTAACATGTAGTCCGTACGGGAATCGAACCCGTGTTACCAGAATGAAAATCTGGCGTCCTAACCCCTAGACGAACGGACCAACTTTCTACTTTAAAAAAAATAATTCAAACTTTGTAGTCCGTACGGGAATCGAACCCGTGTTACCAGAATGAAAATCTGGCGTCCTAACCCCTAGACGAACGGACCATTTTTTTTAAACGCGGAGCAAAGGTAAATATTATTTTTTAACTACCAAACTTTTTTGAAGTTTTTTTTAATTTTTTTTGATTTTATTTTCAAACTGAAATAAAAAATAGAATCAAAATAGTGCGGATTAAAACTTATATAAATTCAACCCAAACTTCACAAAAGCTTTGCTCTTTCAATAAATCTAAGACCGTGTTTTTCTCATTTGCGATGCAAAGTAAGAGATAATTTTCGTAGCCTGCAAATATTTTTTTCACTTTTTTTTAAAAAAAAATCAGTATTCTTATCAAAAGCCTGATAATCAACACTGATTTATTTTAAAAAAAATTAATATTTATTCTATCTCCACTCTACAATTGTGCCTCTATACTGATTTTGCATATCTTTTGGAATTGCCGTTTTAATGCTTTCTGCTAATAGCTCCACTAATTTATGCTTTGAATATCTTCTTGAATACACCAAACTCACTTCTCTCAATGGGTGTAATTTTGAAAAACCCTTAACTTGTTTTAATTTTTCAGTAGGCATATATTGCTTTGCCAATTCAGGAATCAAAGTAAACCCACCTTCCTTATCTACAATTTTCATCAAAGTTTCAAGAGAATTACTTTCAAATTCAAAAGGTAGTTCCTGATGCTGCAGGTCGTGCATCTCACAAAGATTTACAACTTGGTTTCTGAAACAGTGTCCGTCTCCAAGCATCCATATTTCAGGGGTAGCTATATCTTTTACCTCAACAATATCCTTTTTTAACAAATCATGATCTTTGTTTGCATAAATAAGCATCTCTTCAAAAAACAGAGGTTTTTCAATTATATTTTCTTCTTTTGCAGGAGTTACAAAGATACCAACATCAATCAAATCTTTATGAAGACTATCTAATATATCTTCCGAAACCATTTCCTCAACCTCGACCTTTATTTTTGGGTAGGATCTAATGTAATCTCCCACAAACATCGGCAATAAGAACGGAGCTAAAGTAGGAATAATTCCAATTTTCAAATCCCCTTCAATAGTGTCTCTATAATCAGTAATTATATCTTTAATTTTCTTGTTTTCAGACAATACAATTCTAGCTTGCTGGATTATAGACTTCCCTATGTCTGTAGGAATAATTGGCTGCTTGGTTCTATCAAATATTGTAACATCAAGGTATTCTTCAAGTTTTTTGATTTGCATACTCAAGGTAGGTTGAGTGATAAAACACTTATCTGCAGCCGTAGCAAAATGTCGATAGGTATCAACAGCTACTACGTATTCTAATTGAGTGATAGTTATCATTTTTATTTGTTTTATTTGTTTTTTTAGTTTTGATATTTAAGATAAATATATTTAATCGCCAAGAATAAAACTATATGTTTTTTAAAGAAAAATTAAAATTTCGATTACTCAATATTTTATTCTTTCAGGATCATAGTCTCTAATCTGGATATATCCAAACAAGTTATTTCCAATCATACTTCCTAAACTAACTTTAAATGTAAGTTTTAGTCATCTAAATAATTATAAAATCTACCTATTTATTTTGACTTAACCAAGCTAAACAACTCATTTTTAAATTTATTTAGATTTATTATAAATTAAACTGATATTTGAATAAAAACTATCTATTTGATTGAAATATAATTGTGTAGTATATTTGATTTTAGAAAATAGAAAAAATATTATTTTTCACTTAAGAGTTTTGTTGATTTGGATTTTAATTTAGTGAAAATAATATTTTGATAGTTTTTGTTATTTAAGTTTTATTAGATGTTTGGGTTTTAGCAGTTGAGAGTATTTTATCTCAACTGCTTTTTTTAGTCTATATTTTTTTGAGTATTTTTTATTTTATTGATATATTGACAGTTGAAATTAATCCAAACTATTTTTTTAATCCATATTTATAATTTACAAAATGAAAAATCTTATTTTATGTTTAGCTATAATGCTAACTATTCTATCTTGTCAACAAAAAAAGAACAATCAAAACAAGATTGATCTTAAGCAATACGATTTAGAGCTAATCACAGGAGAAACAGTTAATTTAGATAAGTATAAAAACAAGACAATACTAATTGTTAATACAGCTAGCAAATGTGGATTGACTCCTCAGTATGAGGGTTTACAGAAACTACATAAAAAATATCATAATAAAGGACTAGTTATTTTAGCGTTCCCATGCGATCAATTTGCAGGTCAAGAACCAGGCTCAAATGATGAAATTGCTAATTTCTGCCAAGCCAATTATAATACTGAATTTCCACTATTTAAAAAGACTGAAGTAATTGGAGAAAATGCTCATCCACTATTCAAAACTTTAACTGGAATGCTTAAGTTCAATGGGTTTGATGATTCAGAAATGGGAAAGAAGTTTGATAATTTTGTATCAAAAAAATTTCCAGATATATATAATAGAAAAGAAATAATGTGGAATTTCACCAAGTTTATTATTGATAAAAATTCTAATCTGATTAAAAGATTCGAACCTAATATCAAGCCTGAGGAGATGGAAGACTATATTGTAAGTATTTTATAATATATATACCTATAATACAATGTTTATGTCCATGGAAAATTACAAAGAACTATGTGTTTTATTTTCCATGGACAATACAATTATCGCAAAAAAATCGCATCATATTTTATATTCATATCTACAAGGCTTATTTTTACCAATATATTTTAAACAAAATTTAATTTAAGAATATACCATATGATGAAATGGGAGAAATTACTTTCAGCAAAAAGATTGGGTCAGGAAAATAAGGACTTAGGGCTAAATTATGACATAAGAACTGAATTCCAAAGAGATTATGATAGGATAATATTTTCTTCAGCATTCAGAAGACTTCAAAACAAGACTCAAGTTTTCCCATTACCTGGAAATATATATGTTCACAACAGGCTAACCCATAGCCTTGAGGTGTCATCAGTAGGAAGGTCACTTGGGAATTTACTATCAAATTGGCTAATAAAAAATGGGCATAATCATGACCATATTCGAGAAATTGGCAGTATTGTTGCTTCAGCCAGCCTAGCCCATGACCTAGGTAATCCTCCATTTGGGCATTCAGGCGAAAAAGCAATATCCTATTTTTTTATAGATGGTATGGGGCGAAATTTAAAGAATCTATACAGTACTAAACAATGGAATGACCTACTTACCTTTGAAGGTAATGCAAATACACTTAGACTTTTAACCAACCAATTTGGAGGGAAAAGAGAAGGTGGATTTGCACTAACATACTCATGTTTGGCTTCTATAATTAAATACCCTTGGAGTTCCAGTCATCCTAATGGCATTAAGAAAAAAAAATATGGTTTTTTTGACTCCGAACAAAAAACTTTTCACAAAATACTAGATCACTTAGAAATCCCACAATTAGGCGAAGATGAGTATGCTAGGCATCCTCTTGTATTTTTGGTAGAAGCTGCAGATGATATTTGCTACCAAATCATGGATATAGAAGATGCACATAAATTAAATATTCTATCGACAAAAGACACAATCGATATAATGATGTCATACTTTGATTCGCAGACAAGCATTGATAAAATACACAAGACATGCACCCAAGTACATGATATTAATGAACAAATAGCATATATTAGAGCAAATATTATGGGAAAACTAATCAGTGAGTGTATTGAGGTTTTTTGTGAAAATTATAAAGAAATAATGGCAGGTAAATTTAAATCTAGTTTGATATCAAAAATTCCAAACAGCTCAGCCAATGCATATAAAAACTGCACAAATCTTGCTTTCAGTAAAATATATACTCACGACTCTGTGCTTGAGATAGAATTATCAGGATGTAAAATTTTAGGAACCTTACTTGAAGAGTTTACAAATGCATTGTTTTGCAAGGATAGCTACTACTCTGATAAATTACTATCACTTATTCCTAAGCAATTTAACATTAACACAGATGATGCCTATACCAAAACAATGTCGATATTGGATTATATCTCTGGGATGACCGATGTATACGCTTTGAATTTATACAGAAAAATCACAGGTATTGAACTAAAAGGAATTAGATAAATAAAGAAAACAATTAATCCAGTTTATAATTATAAAACTGGATTAATTGATATAGTTATGATTTATTTATAACAATCAATTTTTTCTTCTGCATTTCCTTCATTGAATATAATATTCCACCTATTCCAATTCCAGAATTAGCCTGCCCTCCAAAAGGCATCCAATCAACTCTAAAGGCTGTATGGTCATTAATCATAATAGCTGCAGAATCGATAGATGAGCTTATATCCATAATTTCATTTAACTCATTTGAAAACAATGCAGCCTGAAATGACCACTTAGTTGAATTAGCCAATTGAATGGCATCTTCAATCTTATCATAAGTATAGATACATAATACAGGACCAAAGATTTCCATTTCACTTACCAAAGATTTTTGACTTGGATTTAACAATATTGTAGGCTCAAAACAATTGTTTCCCAATTTATTTCCTCCACAAATTAGCTGTGCACCTTCATTTACAGCATCTGTAACCCACTTATAAATTCGGTTTTGTTCTTTTTCCAAAATAAGAGGACCAATATCTGTATCTTTATTTAGAGGATCTCCCACTTTTAATTTACTAACTATTTGTTTTAAATTATGAATTAATTCATCAGCAATTTGATTATTAACAAAAACCCTCTGAACAGAAACACAAACTTGGCCAGCATGATAAAATGCACCTTTTGCTATCTTCTGTGCACAATCAGGTACATTTGCAGACGGTTGAACAACAACAGGTGCAGCACCTCCATGTTCAAGAGCACAATGAACACCAGGTGATATAAGGCTTCTAAGGTACCACCCTATCTTTGCAGAACCTATAAATGACAAATATGCTATTCTAGAATCCTTCACTATATTTTCAGCTTGACTATCGGTACATATACAATATTGAACCCAACCTTTATCAGCTCCAGCCTGTTGAAGTAGTTTAACAATATTGATTGTACTAAGTGGAGTTGTAAGTGCCGGCTTCATTATAACTGGACAGCCAGCAGCAAAAACTGTAACCAACTGATGAATAACAAGATTGATGGGGTGATTAAAAGCGCTAATGCTAAATACAAGACCAATAGGTTCGGAAATAGTAAATGCCAACTTATTTTCAGTACCAGCGGCTAATCCCATCGGAATCTCTTCCCCTTTAAGTTGCGAAATAGATTCAATTGCAATACTTATTCCGTTTATAGCTCTATTAAATTCGACATCCGTGTCACGATAAGGTTTACCCCCTTCATATATAGCTGTATTAATAATATGATTTTTATTTTCAATCATTAAAACTTTGAGCTTTTCAAGTATTTCAATTCTTTTATGAGCTGCTAATCTTCTTGATTTATTTTTAGCTAAAGAATAAGCTTTCTGAATTTTTATCTCTATATCATGATTTGATTCGAAAACTAATTCTTCTATTAATTTATTATCAAAAGGAGAATTTACATATAATTTTTCCATTATTTTAAATTTATGTAATGAAATTAATTTTCATCATAATAGGCTTTGCTAAATTTAACATATTCTTCTATCAATTGATTTTCCTTAAGAGAATTTAGATTTTCAATTGTAATTAAGAATATATTTTTGTTAGTTTTCTCCAATGGTTTGAACAGGCTTGGATTTGACATAATAGCTCGATTATAAATCATAGCTTGTTTCCTATTATTAAATTGTTTTACAACTAACAGACTTAAGCTATCGTTAAACTTAGTAATACTAGTTCGAAGATTAGATGTATTATATCTTTTGATACCAGACTGTAGTGTTTTTGAATCAACTTTATCCGTTTCAAATAGTATACCGAAATAATGTTTCAGATTATCTCCCATTTTGAATTTATCTGAAATTTTAGACAGTTTTAATTTTAGTAATTGTTTTTCGTCTATTTGCTTAGAGTCGGCTACAAAGTTCTCAAAGTTTGTTTTAAAATATTTAATATATTCTCCTAGTTTTTTGTCATAATATAGTTTCTCATAATTATCCTCATTGATAATAAAAGTGTTTGTTTGGACATATTTAATATAATCATTTATATTTGAATCCTTCTTGAATCTATTATAATAATTAAGTGCCTCATTAAAATTACCTATATTATTTACCATAACAAAACTAGTATCTAGATCATAATATTCTCTTCGTACACCATAATCTTTATCAAAATTGGAGACGATAGATCTAAGTTTGGTAACACTAATTCCTTTATTTGGTACAGCAAGAACAAGTATATGGTTAGAGTATTTATTATGAATATAATATTCCTCTTTTTTGAATTTATTTTTCTTTTGTTTACTAATAAACTGATATTGATCACTTTGCAAATAGTTTTTCTTAAAAAAGAACTTATATTCATCTAAATTCTGTCTTTTCCTTAACATTAAATAATTTGTTTTTGAGATTACAAAATTGTTATAATCAGCTCCTTTAAGTGCTTTATAGACATTCTTTTCATTATTTATCTTAAGGAAATAGTTAGTTGCAAATTTCCTGTTAGGAAATCTTTTAACAACAACCATATCTAAATTGTCGTCCAACTCAGTTTTAGATGCACGTAACATTGCCGAACGATAGTAGCTGTGGTTAAATTTAGTTATAGAAAATACCATTTTATTAATGATATTCAATTTTGAAGAAAAAACATGTATATAATAATGCTCCTCTTCTTTGAGCTTATATGGGCTATTTGAATAATCATTTTTCTTTTTCTCATTCATTTTATCAGTTAATTCGCCCAGCTCTTCCCAGGTTTTCTCGTTCCCTCCATAAGAATTAGCATCAGCTAAAGGAACACCTTTATTAAGCTCCTTTAGTATAGAATTTGCAAGATTTTTTTGAGTTATTTCAGCATCCGAATTTGAAATTTCTTCAAGTATTATCTTCATCTGATCTGGGCGTTCAGAATTACCTAAACTCATAGCTTGCAACATCTTAAACCTGTACTGTAGAAAATTATCAGGATAATTAGAATTTATTGACTGCGCTAATTGAATACAAGCATTGAAATTTGAATTAGAATAATAATTAAATGCAATTTCATATTTATCATTTATCATTTTCTTTTCGCGCTCTTTCTTTAAATGATAATTTGGGTCTTGAATCGCCTTTGCAAATTCACTTCCTTTAAATTCTGAAATTATTTTATCTCTGTAATAATTTGATCTAGCAATATTATTTATATTCTTATTATTAGTATACAAATAGTAATATGTTGATAATAGGTTTTTATTTTTAGGAAAACGAACTAGTAATAATTCATGCATTTTTATAGAATTGTCCGAATCATTAAATTTATCTGCATATATTCTACCAGCCATAAAAATAGCCTCTGCAATCTTTAGATTTGAAGCAGCTAGCATTTTTTCATTCAGAGGTAATTCTTGTAAATAGTATTCACGAGTTTTAGGGTCACCTTTGAGTTGTTTTAAACTGTCCGATACTAAATTATCATCGTCACTATCATCAATATTTTCAATTTCGATAACACTTTTATCGCTTCTTCGCCAGTTATCGCCCAGTTTTCGTCTTCCCCACTTCCTTGTAAACTCACTTTTTCCTAAACCTACTGTTACAGGATTGTAAAAATACCAATTAGCTTGTTGTTGTGAGTTAGAGGATGTACTTGAATTTGAGACTAAATTATTTTGCATAAAGAAATTTCTATCTGCTTGCATTTGTTCTTTTTCAGCAAGTTTTCGGGCTTCTTCAGCTTTAATCTTCTCTATTATACCATCTATTATTCTATTTCTTTCTCTTTCGCTTAATTTCGCAACTCTCTGAAGACTGTCTTGGTGGGTAATTTCAGAGAGATTACTAACTAGTTCTGTTAATTTTTCTACTCTTTTAGAGATTAAGTTGTATTTGGGATACGACGCACTTAAATATGTCATTAATGAATCATAACACATTTTGGCTTTGGAGTGCTTAGATTTATCAAAATAGTAATCACCTAATTTCAAGTATGACAGTGCTTTTTGATTATCATTAATTACAGAGGTCTCTGTAGACTTCCAATAATTTTCAACTGCCATATCAAAATTAGAGTCTTTGTAATCCATTTCAGCTAGAGCATAATAAATCTGATCTCTATATTCTAAATTCTTGTCATCTTTGAGCATTTTCATGAGGATTCCACGAATTTGCTCACCATTATTTCCATTATTATAAACTAGTGCTTTATTTATTTCTGCATTAAACTTAATTATATAGGGAGGGTTCTCATCAATTACTTTCTGGTAGTACTCAGAAGCTTTATCAGACTGTTTATTCTCTCTATACATCTGTGCAATTACAAAGTAAAGACGTGATCTTCTTTGTCTTTTCCGAGTAAGATTGATTGCTTTATGAATACTATTTACAGCATCTGAAAAGTTTTCATTTTCAAAGTCAAGTTTAGCTTGAAGCATAAAATAAAAAGCTTTTAATCTTTTTGTTTTTAATTCCTCTATTGAAACTCTAGATAATATTTCATTGGCAGCTATAAACTCTTTTTGATCCACATATGATGCCGCCATCCAAACCTGAGCTTCTGTAAGCAACTCAGAATTTTCATATTCTCTAAACATATATTTAAAGGTCTGTATTGCCTTTGTATATTGCTTTGAATAGAATTGAGCCTTACCTACTAATAAATAGCAATCATCTATATATTTATTAAACTCTTTTTGTGATCTAAAATCTTTATATTTTTCAGATGATTTTTTTCTTCTTCTTTTAGGTTTTCGAGTTATTGAATGTAATTTTATTGCTTTAGTTCCCTTATCAATAGCTCTTTTCATATCAGGGAGAGCCATATCTCTAATTGACATATTCTCATATTCGAATACAGGAAGTTGTATACTATAATCTTCATCTGACTGTTCTTCCATTTTTTTTTCACCTGCCTTGAAGGCTTCTCTTCCATTAAAGTAGACATTATAATATGTTGTTAAAGCATGATAATTTCTACTTACGAAGGTGTTTTTTTTGTTCGAACAACTATATAAACAACTGACAACAATAAGTGCTAATATAAAAATGTGTTTCTTTGATTTTATCTGAAGATAGGACATATACAAAATGGATATTTTAGCAAAATAATATTTAATTGAAAATGGAATAAGTGGGAAATTGATTCCACCCATTATACTTAACCTAAACTAATAAAAAATAGTATATCATAATTATTTTTTTTAGGAATTATTTCTAAATATTGACTTATAGACCTCTACAACCTTACTAACTGGAATTATTTTGATATTATATTTACTTAAATCTAGTGCCTTTACAGAACTTTTGGGTACATATATAGTTTTAAATCCTAGTTTCTCAGCTTCCCCTATTCGTTGTTCAATTCTATTGACAGCTCTCAATTCTCCCGAAAGTCCAATTTCTCCAGAAAAACAAATATGTTTAGGTATGGCTATATCAAATCCGGAGGAAAGTATGGATGTAGTTACTGCTAAATCAATTGCAGGGTCGTTTACCTTAAGTCCCCCGGCTATATTAAGGAAAACATCTTTAGCCAAAATTTTGAATCCTGCTCTTTTCTCTAATACAGCTAACAACATGTTCAGGCGTCTAAGATCGAAACCAGTAGATGATCTTTGGGCTGTTCCATATGCAGCCGTGCTCACTAAGGCTTGAATTTCGATTAAAAATGGTCGTGCTCCTTCAATTGAGGAGGCGACAGAAGTTCCACTTAAACCTTGATCTTCTTCGGATAATAACAATTCAGAAGGATTACTAACCTCCCTTAAACCAGTATTTTGCATCTCAAAAATACCCAATTCGGAAGTCGATCCAAATCTATTTTTTATAGATCTAAGTATCCGATACATATTGTGCCTGTCACCTTCGAAACTTAAAACAGTGTCAACCATATGCTCAAGCAATTTAGGTCCTGCAATATTTCCGTCTTTTGTAACATGTCCGATCAAAAATATTGGAATATTAGCTTGTTTGGCTAATTTCAACAATTGTGCAGTACATTCTCTTATTTGTGAAATGCTTCCAGGTGCTGATTCTATTACCTGTGTTTCCAATGTTTGTATTGAATCTATAACAATTACCTGAGGTTTTATATTTTTTACTTGCGCAAAAATTTTTTCAATATTAGTTTCAGATAAGATATAACAATTTGAATTTTCTATTCCTATTCTATCAGCTCGTAATTTTATCTGTTGAGCACTCTCCTCTCCCGAAACATATAAAATTTTCAACTGCTTTAAACTTAAGCTAACCTGAAGGGCTAAAGTTGACTTACCTATACCTGGTTCTCCACCAAACAAAACCATAGATCCTGGAACGATACCACCTCCCAAAACTCTATTTAATTCTTGATTATTTGAATCAATTCGCTTTTCTTCTTTGAAACTAATTTCATTTACAAGTCTTGGTACATTTTTTTCTTCCTGAATAATCGAACTAGTAATACTCTTCGATGCTTTTGTATCGACAATTGTTTCTTCAACAAAACTATTCCATGCTGAACAAGAAGGACATTTGCCAACCCACTTAGGAGATTCTGCACCACAGCTTTGACAAAACCATGAAGTTTTTGCTTTTTTTCCCATATAACAAAATTACAAAAAGATTTATAAAAGAATAGTACCAATTTAACCATAATTAAAATAAAGGAATTAGAAAAATTTTAAAAAATAAAAGCAAAATCCAAAAACAGTTAAGCACCATCACACAAAATTATTAAGAAACTACTTTATAATATTGAAAACAACTTCACTAAACACAAAGCAAGAAAATAAGATTACGAAATTAGATGCATTAATTCTCCTACTTTATTAGTTGTTCTCCGTATATAATAATGTAGGTGGTATTATCTGTACTCGTCTATGGTTGGTATATTATTTAAAGATTAGAATTATGAAAAGTAACAAATTTAAGAATTTGATTAATGGGATTGACAAATTCAATAATCTAGAATTTAGACTACTTAAAGAAAAAATAGAAGAACGTATCTATTCTAAACGTGTTTCATATATACTAGAAACAGCTAAAGATGAATTAAAGTGCCCATATTGTTCCTCTAAAATCTTAATTAAATGGGGAAAAAGAAGTGATTTACAGAGATATAAATGTAAAAATTGCAAAAAAACATTTAATAGCTTAACTAACACTCCCTTAGCTCGACTAAAAAGAAAAGGGCATTGGCTTGATTATGCTAACTGTTTAAAAAGAGGGTTAAGTATACGAAAAGCTGCAGAAGAATGCGATATACACAAAAACACATCCTTTAGATGGAGACATAGGTTCTTAGAAAACTCAAAATTTATCAAAGCAAAGAAACTAGGAGGCATAGTTGAAAAAACACATATTAAATTAAAAGAATCATTTAAAGGCAGTAGAGATAAAGTTCGGATAGAAAGCAAGCGCAAAGATGTGTTTGTCTTATATGGAATAGATAGAAACAACAATATTCACGACATTACCAATAAAGGTTTCTCTTCCAATATTATTAATAAATATTATAAGAATATCATACTTGAAAATTCACTTATTTTAAGTGATAGAAAAAACCAATTTACCAAATTTTCGAAAGATGCCAATCTAAAACATACACATTTCACAGAAAATAAAGACAAACTATCTTATAATGAAAAGTCCGAAACTTACAAATATCAATTTATGGAATGGCTGAATAAAAAACTACGAGGAGTAGCAACAAAATATTTAGAAAATTATGTTTCTTGGTTTCGCTCCATGAATGAATTCAGATCAGGAATAAAGGCTATTACTATTCTTTATCGGGCAAAGTCGATAGAGAAATATAGACACCAACCACAGAAGATGACAAGATTTATCTAAAAAAATAAAAGGCCAATCTACTATAAAGATCAGCCAAATTAATCACAGAGTAACTTCTCTATTAAATTCATCAAATAATTTGTATTTTGATAAAGCGTAAGAAGGTACTGCCTCAACTTTTAGTTTAAGTTTAAGTTTTCTCTGCCATTTTCTTCTTATGGTGTTAAACAATCCTTTGTTGATGTAAGCTTCAACAAATGGGTGTGTTTTGAGCAATAATTTACCATAAGTTGTTCCATGAATATTTAGGCTTCTTAATTTTTCTTCTATTTCGTCGATTAGCAAAATTGTTGGTGTTGACTTACCACTTCCTTGACATGTAGGGCAAACTTCCTCGACTTCAATATGCATTTCAGGTCTCACTCTTTGGCGAGTTATCTGCATAAGTCCAAATTTGCTAAGCGGAAGGATATTATGTTTTGTTCTGTCGACATTCATAACCTCCTTCATTCTTTCAAATACCTTCTGTCTATTTTCAGATAGATGCATGTCAATAAAGTCGATAACGATGATGCCACCCATATCTCTCAAACGCAATTGTCGAGCGATTTCATTTGCTGCAGCCAAATTTACTTCCAATGCATTTGTTTCTTGGTCGTTTCCGGCTTTTGATCGGTTGCCACTATTAACATCAATAACATGAAAAGCCTCAGTATGCTCAATAATAAGATAAGCACCATTCTTAAACGAAACAGTTTTCCCGAATGAAGATTTAATTTGCTTATCTATTCCCATGTGATCGAATATAGAAAGATCACTGGCAACATGTTTTACTATTTTAGATTTTTCGGGAGCTATTCCGCTTATATACTCTCTAATTTCTCTGTATACTTCCCTGTTATTAACATATATATTTTCGAAACTAGAATTTAGTATATCGCGAAGAGTAGCAATAGTTCTATTCATTTCTCCAAGTACTAATGCAGGAGGTTGAATATCTCTAAAGTCCGAAAAAGCATTTTCCCATCTTTCAACAAGAGATTTAAGCTCTTGATCAAGCACGGCAACACGTTTTCCTTCAGCAACAGTTCTAACAATAACACCATAATTTTTAGGCTTAATGCTTTGAACAAGTTGTCTCAATCTATTTTTTTCTTCAGAAGATTTTATTTGCTGAGAAACTGAAACCTTATCAGCAAAAGGGATAAGTACAAGATTTCTACCAGCGATAGAAATTTCGGAACATAGTCTAGGGCCTTTAGTCGAAATCGGCTCTTTAGCTACTTGCACCAAAATATATTGTCCAGATTTAAGAACTTCATTAATTTTTCCGTTCTTATCAATATCAGGATCTAATTTAAGTTTCGATAAAGGCAAAGCTTTACCTTTACGAGCAATTGACTGTATTACGTACTTATTTAATGAGCTGAATTGATGACCCAAGTCCAGATAATGCAAAAATGCATCTTTTTCGTATCCTACATCTACAAACGCCGCATTTAAACCGGTCATAATTTTTTTTACTCGACCAAGATAAATATCCCCTACAGAGAACTGAACATTAGTTTTTTCTCTCGTTAATTCAATTAGTTGCTTATTTTCCAATAAAGCAATTGCAATTTCATTATTTTTTACATCAATTACTAACTCGTTGCTCACTCCAATTAATTGTATTTAGCTAAAATTAAACAGTACCTACAAATAGATAAACCTAAAAAACAATTATTATGTTCTTTAGGTTTATTAATTATTTATAATCACAAGTCAAAGATTATTTCTTCTTCTTATGACGATTCTTTCTCAAACGCTTTTTACGCTTATGAGTTGCCATCTTGTGTCTTTTTCTCTTCTTTCCGCTAGGCATAACTTTCTATATTATAAAATTAAAAAAAAATTATTTTACATTAGACTTTACTTTGCTAACAAATGATTTTGCAGGCTTAAAAGCAGGAATAAAGTGTTCTGGAATAATAATAGTAGTATTTTTAGAGATATTTCTAGCTGTTTTTTCTGCTCTTTTCTTAACAATAAAACTACCAAATCCTCTTAAATAAACATTACTACCTTTCACTAATGAACCTTTAATAGTATCCATGAAAGCCTCAACAGTTTTTTGAACTGTAATTTTTTCAATTCCAGTATTCTTTGAAATTTCGTTAACAATATCTGCTTTAGTCATCTTTTAAAATTCTTTAATTATAAATTAGTTTACAACTTATTTTTCAGATTAATCAGAGTGCAAATATATATATTTCTAACTATTAATGAAATAGAAACTATTATTTTTACTTTTTTTTTTAATATTAAAAAAGATTCTAAATATCAGAGCTTTCACAACTGCTTTTAACGAAAGTCTATTTAATATAAAAATTATAAAATTTACATTTTACAACTTTACATTTGACCGACAAAAATACTTTTATTTTTTAACTAAACAAAAGTTTAACAATTATTTATTTTACAATCTCTAAAACTAGTATTTTTCGATCAACACAGTAGCATATGCTGCGATACCTTCTTGGTTGCCTACAAAGCCAAGTTTTTCGGTCGTAGTAGCCTTTATTGCAATATCTTCGATATTAATTCCCATAGTTCCAGCAAGCACAATTTGCATTTCAGGAATTAGCTTTTTAAGTTTTGGTTGTTCTGCTGCAATAGTAGAGTCAATATTACCGATAAAAAAGCCTTTAGATTCAATTAACTCAATTGTTCTTTGCAATAATATTTTGCTATCAATATCTTTAAATTCGTTGCTATTATCAGGAAACTGATAGCCTATATCACGTAAATTTGCAGCTCCTAATAAAGCATCACATATCGCATGTATCAATACATCTCCATCCGAATGAGCAATACAACCTTTGCTATGTTCTATTTTTATTCCGCCCAACCACAAATCTTCGCCTTCTGCCAATTTGTGAACATCGTAACCAAAACCAACTTTAATTTTCATATCAATATGTTTTTTATATGAGAATTTTCAAATTACAAAATCATTAAAACAATATGTAATTTATAAAAAAGATAGACTTGTAATTTCAATACAAAAACTAAGATTCTACTTCTCTTTTGAGTTCAATTATTCTTTTATTTACCTTTAATGAAAAATCTTTTGATTCGGACTGTATATAACAATAAAGTTTATACGATTTTTTTTTCATAGACAACCTAATTGTTTCTTCTGCATTGTAGTTCGAATCAAAATAAATCAGTTCGGCCAACATTTCTAAATTTGCTAAAAATTGCTCTTTATTTTCATCATAATACTTATCGAAAATATCCTCATAGCTATTACGAATGAAATAATCCCTAGATTCCTTCATATGATCTATATAAAGTCTATCAAATGATTCTTTCTTCTCCTGTTCGGACAATTTACCATCTTTAAGTTTCTGTACAAATTTGGCTAACACTTTAAAGAATTCCTTTATTAAACGAACCAAGTAATCTTGTTTTATCATAAGTCATTTTGATTCCAAATTTAGGCTTTTTTTCAAATTATTCCATCATCCGCAAATGAGTAATAGGTATTATTATGAACAATAATATGATCTAATAATTTTATATCAAAATAGTCCAAAGCTTTCTTTAACTTAAAGGTGACTTTTTTATCATCCTCTGATGCCTGTAAATTACCCGAGGGGTGGTTATGTGCTAAAATCACCGAGGAGGCATCTTTCACTATAGATTTTCTGACTATTGCCCTAAGGTCAAATATGGTTTGAGACATCCCTCCTTGCGTTAATTTCACTTTATCAATAATCATATTTGCTCTGTTTAATAATAGAGCCCACAATTCTTCATGATTAAGATTATACATTTCGGGACCTAAAACATCGAAAGCAATTTCACTTGAGTTAACCTTCAATTTATTAGTGGGCTTATTAATACTTATTCGTAATCCTAATTCTATTGCTGCTAATATACTCACAGCTTTTGCAGGACCAATTCCTTTTATACTCGTTAAGTCTTCGACTCTCATTCGATGCAGACGATCTAAATCATTGGAGCAGTAATTTAAAATTGACTTTGATAAATCCAAGGCAGATAATTCTTTACTACCATTAGCTATTATTATAGTTAAAAGTTCTGCATTTGAAAGATTTTTTGCTCCTTTCGTCATAAGCTTCTCTCTTGGCTTATCGTCTTCAGACCAATTTTTTATGCTTATCCGTGTATCCATTTAGTTGGCTTTATGTGTTTTAAGAGGATACGAAAAACTTTTATTTATTGTTACAAAAACAGAGCAACGAAAACACTATAATAAGTCGACATGCAGAAATAATAAATAACAATTAATATTTTTCAAGCTTGATGATAAAATAAATCTCCAATATTAAATCCACAATCATCTTGCAGACAAGCAATTAAACCAACAAAAATATCGACAATTAAACTAATCATGCAATATTTTGTAAAATACTGATTAAAAACATATAAACTTAGTGAAATTTGAATACTCTAATTAAAAAAAAAATGTAAATTTGGGGCAAAAATTTATCTCATATTAAATAACATAAGATCATGAACGTTCCTGAAAATTTAAAGTATACTAAAGATCACGAATGGGTAAGAGTTGAAGGTGATGAAGCTTTCATCGGAGTAACTGATTTCGCTCAAGGCGAACTAGGTGATATCGTATTCGTAGAAGTTGAAACTGAAGGAGAAGAATTAGACAAAGAAGAAGTTTTCGGTACAATCGAAGCTGTAAAAACTGTTTCTGATATGTTTATGCCTGTAGGTGGTGAAGTTGTTGAATTCAACGAGCAATTAGAAGATGCTCCTGAATTGATCAACAAAGATCCTTATGGTGATGGATGGATTATCAAAGTTAAAATTGCTGACACTGCTGAATTAGAAGAACTATTAAGCGCTGAAGCATACAAAGAACTTCTTTAATTTCTATATCGATAGGAAATAAAATGCTCTGAAAGAAAATTCAGGGCATTTTTATTATATAACAACCAATACAACTTAGCAAGTGATTAGGAAAATATCCTCCCATTATATATTAGTAGATGAAGATAGACTCATCAAGAATGGGATTGTTATTATTGAGGATAAAACAATAAAAGACATAATTGAAACAAATAATTCCATAAAGGAGATTTCATCAATGGAATTCTATAGTGGATTATTAGTTCCTAGCTTATTAGACTTTACAATCTCAGAAAATCTAAATGACAGAAAATTTATCTTACAATCATACAAATATGGTGTAAGATTAATTTACGATTGTCACAATCTATACAAAATCAACCATAGCTTAAACCTAGAAGAAGTAAAGCTGGATTTAAACCTAGATAATTTCGAAGGCAAGTTCAACAGTTGTGCTGACATCTATTCAAAATTAAAAGATTATAAATACACAAGCGAGGAGAATCTATTAAAAATACTACCAAAATTCTACCCAAAACAATACTTTATTTCAAAAGAAATAGAGACAGAAGGAATAAACTTAATCACAGGAATAGATTACAATAACTGGACGCCAAATGAAAATTTCAGAATTAGAAATTTAATTTAACATACATAAAAAAACATAAAAGGGAATAACTAACAAATAGGTGAATTTATCTACAAAAATATAGTATTCATGTATAAAAACACAAGCTATACATCCATTATAATTATATGCAGATAAATTCTTTATACTATTATTGTAATTGATATAGTTACAATATTAAATAGTATTATATTTGTGCTCGAAACCCAAATTCATATAAACTATTTTTTAAACAAACAATTATGCAAAAAATTGATTCATACAATTTTAGTAATAAAAAAGCTATCATAAGAGTTGATTTTAATGTACCGCTTGATGAAAATTTTAATATTACTGATCCAACAAGAATTAATTCAGCGATACCAACTATTAAGAAAGTTCTGAATGACAATGGTTCGGTAATACTTATGTCACATTTGGGTAGACCTAAAGCTTCGGAAGAAAAATTTTCACTAAAACACATAATTCCTTATTTATCAGAAGTATTAGGAGTAGAAATCTTATTTGCAAATGATTGTATTGGTGAAGAAGCTGAAAATCTTGCAAAAAACTTACAAGCAAAACAAGTATTGCTTCTTGAGAACTTGAGATTTCATCCTGAAGAGAAAAAAGGAGATAAAGATTTTGCAAAGCAGTTATCTAACTTAGCAGATGTATGGATTAATGATGCCTTTGGTACAGCTCATAGAAGACATGCTTCCACTGCTGTTATTGCAGAATATTTCAGTGAAAATAAAATGTTTGGATATTTGATGGAAAAAGAACTTTCAAATATCGATAAACTATTACATAAAGCAGAACGTCCATTTACAGCAATAATGGGAGGTGCAAAAGTATCTTCTAAAATTGAAATTATTGAAAGCCTTATGAAAAAGGTTGACAACTTGATTATTGGCGGAGGTATGACATTCACTTTTGTAAAAGCAATGGGCGGTAATATCGGCGCCTCATTAGTAGAGGATGACAAACTTGAAATTGCACGCGAAATTCTTACAAAAGCTGAAAAAAATAATGTAAAAATCCACATTTCAACAGATGCTGTAATTGCTGATAATTTCGCAAATGATGCAAATACTAAAACAACTGTTGTTCATGAAATTCCAAATGGATGGATGGGACTTGATATTGGTTCGGAAACAGAAGCTAATTTCGCAAAAATCATAAACGAATCAAAAACTATTCTTTGGAATGGACCTGTAGGAGTATTCGAAATGGATAGTTTTGCAAAAGGCACTGAATCTGTAGCAAAAGCTATAGTTGACTCTACAGAAAATGGAGCATTCAGTCTTGTAGGCGGAGGCGATTCAGTAGCAGCAGCAAACAAATTTAATATTGTAGACAAATTGAGCTATGTTTCTACTGGAGGTGGAGCTTTGCTTGAATATATAGAAGGAAAAGAACTTCCGGGTGTTGCGGCCGTAAGAGCCTGAATATCCTGTATAACATTTATATTATTAATTAATTATTGGTAAAATGCCACAAATTTCTAACAAAGGTAAATTGATGCCTGAATCACCAATTCGTAAATTGGTACCATTTGCAGAAGCTGCAAAATCAAAAGGCAGAAAAGTATATCATCTTAATATCGGACAACCAGATATTAAGACTCCTGAAGTTGCAATGGAAGCAATTCGTAATTGCCAAGAAAAGGTAATCGAATATAGCCATTCTGCAGGAAATCTTTCGTATAGAAAAAAACTTGCTGCATATTATCGTAATATCGGAATTGATGTTACTGAAGATGATATGCTAATTACTACTGGTGGTTCTGAAGCAATTACTTTTGCTTTAATGACTTGTTTAAACCCTGGTGAAGAAATTATTATTCCTGAGCCATTTTATGCAAACTACAATGGTTTTGCTATTTCGGCTGGTGTAGAGGTAAAACCTATTACATCATCAATTAATAATGATTTTGCGCTTCCTGAAATAGAGGAATTTGAAAAATTGATTACTGATAAAACGAAAGCTATCGTAATATGTAATCCTAACAATCCAACTGGATACCTATACTCTAAAGAGGAATTAAATAAGTTACGAGAACTAGTAATTAAACATGATCTTTATTTATTTTCGGATGAAGTTTATAGAGAGTTCTGCTATGGAGGTGAAGAGCACTTCTCTGCTATGAATCTTGAAGGACTTGAAAATAATGTAATTATGATGGATTCTGTATCGAAAAGATACAGCGAATGTGGTGTTCGTATCGGTGCTATGATAACTAAAAACAAAGAGGTTATCAACGCTGCTATGAAATTTGCACAGGCTAGACTTTGCCCTCCTGGATTCGGTCAAATTGCTGCTGAAGCTTCACTTGAGACTCCAAAGGAATATTTCGACGAGGTATACAATGAATACATCGAACGTCGCGACTTTGTGGTAGAGGCTTTAAATAATATGGAAGGTGTCTATTGCCCTACTCCTAAAGGTGCATTCTACACAGTTGTAAAACTTCCTATTGACGATGCTGATAAGTTTGCTCAGTGGATTCTTGAAGATTTTCAGCACAATGATCAGACCGTTATGGTTGCTCCAGCAACAGGATTTTATGCAACAGAGGGATTAGGTAAAAACGAAGTTCGTATTGCATATGTTTTAAATAAAACTGACTTAAAGAATGCAATGGAAACTCTTGATGCTGCTCTTAAAGTATATCCAGGAAGAACTATATAATTAGATTAATTGACAAAAAAGCCCGAAGATTAATAATCTTCGGGCTTTTTTATAAGCTAACTTATTTCTTTTTATCTCCCAAAACTCAAAACACTTAATAGTTGTTTTCTGTGCTTATAAAAATTTAACCCATCCTCGGTTGCTATACTTTTTATGAATGAATCAATCATGACATCATAAATAGTTCCAAACTTAAATCTATCGGGTGGATATAAATCTGTATTATGCATATCTTCTAATTTGGCAAGATACATTCGTCCAAGCATTTCTATACTTAGATCGCTTCTATACATTCCCTGCGCAATACCTTTTTGCATATTTATAAGAATTTTATCGTAAATAAAACCCATCCTATAAGTCATATGCTCATTGTATAATTCTGGAAATATTTCATTAAACTCCATTGTGATAGATGGTGTTAAATGTTCGTAGCGTTCATATATTTCCTGACTTACTGTAAATAGAATTTCTATGGCATTCATGCCATCAAAATTATGCTGACGGAAAATACTTTCAAAACTTCTTCTCTCATATTCAAGCACAGCACCTACAAGGCCCCTGATATCTCCAACATATTCTTGCAACAATTCGGTATCAATACCAAACTCATTTAGCTGCTCAAAAGATAAGTTAGACAATCCATTTCTGAATAAGTAGTTTCTAACTTTCTTAATTATATGACCTAATTTTTTTTCCATATATCTAGCAATTGATGATTCTGATAATTAACAGGTTTAGTTTCGAGTTAAATTCAATCCTGAAATATCACCCCTTAAAAAGTTCATAAATATAATAAAGTTTCCATAACTATGACTTTGTTTTACGATATTAGTTAATAAAAGCTAACAAAGTTTCCTTTTATTATTTTAATTAACAACTAAATAGTTTTTCAAATAATGAGATTAGAAAAAAGAAAGCTTTATCTACTAATACAGTATTATAATATTTACACAACGCCAATTTAATACTTTTAAGTATATTTTCTACAAATATTTATGCTAACTTATTATGTCAATTTATTTGTATTAAGCTAAATTATCATACCTATAATACTTTAGCTTATATAAAATTTTAATTAAACTTATTTCTTAAATCAATACCAAATCATGTTTTATTAAAAATTAAGTATTCGTGTATATTTTCACTATCACACAATATAGATGGCTCGATATGGGAAAAATTATCCATACAATAGAACTAAAAAAAGTTTATGTATTGGCTGATAATTCAAAATAATTCGACCTGATGAAATTATTCTATTTTCGAAGTGAAGAAGATAAAGGCTAGCAGCCTGAAGAAATACATTAAACAAGTATTCCAAAATAGTTGATAAAATAAATGGAAGGGAATCTAATTTCAACTTTAAAAACTGTCCTAAATTTGTATTTCGTCTAATCTATGACAAATAAAAAAGACTAAATCTACATATCATACTGAAAACAGGAATTACTATTTCAATAAAATCTTTTCTTTATCCATAAACTTTCACAAACAAAAATTTACAAATTTAGACAGTTCCTTAAAAAATATCAGAAATTGATATTTTCTTATTAAAAATTTATCACAAGAAATAAATCTACTATTTCTCTTTATCTTTTTCTATTTCTCTTTCTCTATTTAGCATTTCTTTATACATGCTCTTAAGATACCTTAAAGCCGCGGCGACAGCTTTTTGTTTACTCTCAAATGTTCCTGGAATACTATGATTAGTACTAGTTTCAACAAATGGATTTTCTGTATAATAATACATACTTATTTTGGATCTTAATCCCTTCTTCTTAATTATCATTCCGAGCCAAACCTCATACTCCTGACCTTCAACCTTGATATGTCTTTTTAGTTTTATCATTATTAAGAATTTAAATTGAATCAACAAAAATACTTATCCATTCTTTAATTTCAAATTGTATTTTTTATAAATAATTAATATTGCCAACAATAAATAAAAATAGTAGATTGGTTTTCACCAATATATAGACAATATAACTCTCTTCTTCTTATTTGTAATTAAAAAACTAGATCTAAATACATATAAAAAAAGAAAGGCAGCTCGTTATGAACTGCCTTAGTAATATATTTTGTGAAATTTTAAATAACTATTAGTTATATGAATAAAACTTCTAAAACTATCAATTAAAATTGTTGCCCAATCACAAAGTGGAACTGACTACCATTCTGTCCAGCTCTGGTTGCATCATCAAATCCGTATGCCCAGTCAATCCCTAACAGACCAAACATAGGTAAGAATATTCTTAAACCAACACCAGCAGATCTTTTCAAATTGAATGGTTGAAAATCTTCAAAGTCATACCATGCATTACCTGCTTCAGCAAATGCCAAGGCATATATAGTTGCCGACTGTGCCAATGAAAGAGGATATCTAACCTCTGCAGTAAATTTTGAGTATAAGTTTGCTCCCTTACGACGTCCATTAGGGAAAATTGGAGTTAATGAACCATTTTCATAACCACGCAATCCAATATTATCACTACCATACATACTGTATCCTGACATTCCATCACCACCAACTTCGAAACCTTCAAAAGGAGATCTTTTATCTTTGTCGAAATATCCTAAGTAACCAAATTCGGCTCCTGTATATAAAACAAGTTTGTCATTTCTATTAAGCAGACCTGTATACATTTTTCCTTTGAATACCCATTTGTGATACTCAATCCACTTGTAGATTTCATCATCATCGGCACGCTTGTAATCTATATCTTCGAACATAGAGTATGGAGGTGTGATCTTCATAGTCAGTGAGAAAGATGAACCTCTACGCGTGTACAATGGATTGTCAATCGAACTTCTTGAAAGAGTAGTTGTAAAACTAAAGTTATTGGAAGTACCATTTGAAATAAGGTAATATTGCCAATCTTTAAGTCTGAAATTCTGATATGATACTTCATTATACAGAGTAAAATAATCATCAGGCCATTTTAATCTTCGTGCCAAACCAACACTTGCACCAAGTATTTCTTGACTTTGACCTTTGTTTGCAGATATTGCATAAGCATTACTATAACTTCTACTATATCCTGTTTGTTTTGAATAATAGAACGAAGTACTTAAAGATGTAGGTTTTTTACCACCTAACCATGGTTCAACAAATGATATTGAATATGAGTTATAATACGATCCATTTGTTTGAGCTCTAATACTTAAAGTTTGTCCATCACCAGTAGGCAGAGGACTCCAAGCTTCCTTGTTGAACATGTTACGGATTGAGAAGTTAGAGAATCGTAAACCTACAGTTCCGATAATCATACCTGCTCCCCATCCTCCAGATAACTCAATCTGATCGTTGGCTTTTTCTTCTAATTCGTATGTGATATCAACTGTTCCATTTTCAGGATTTGGACTAACATCAGGATTAATTTTTTCAGGATCAAAATGTCCCAATTGTGCAAGCTCACGAATACTTCTAATAATATCAGACTTACTAAAAAGTTCACCTGGGTATGTATAAAGTTCACGTCTAGCAACATGCTCATGAGTTTTAGTATTTCCAACAATATTGACTCTATCAATGGTTGCTTGTTTTCCTTCTATCAGTCTAATTTCTAAGTCTATTGAATCCTTTCCATTGATATGTTCAACAGGATTGGAATTAAAAAATAGATAGCCATTATCAAGATATAAATTACCAACAGCATCTTCATCTTCCGAAAGTCTTTTCTTTAATCTAGTTCGGTTATATACATCACCCTTTCTGATTTTTAAAACTCGATCTAAATATGCAGAAGGGTAAATTGTGTTTCCAACCCAACGTATATCATTAAAGAAATATTGACTACCTTCTTTTACTTTGATATATACATCAACGCGTTCGTCATTTACTTGAGCTACACTGTCAGAAATGATGATTGCATCACGGTATCCTTTTTCATTATATTTCTCAATAAGAGTCTTTCTATCTTCTTTCCATTTATCTTCAATATATTTCGAAGACTTAAGAAAATTCTTGAATCTTTTTTCTTTTGTATTCTTTAGAGCTTTTTTGAATTTATTATCAGTAAAAGCAGTATTTCCTTCAATAATAATATTTCTAACCTTTATTTTATTCTTTTTTGCAACAAGAACGTCAAGAATTACACTATTTTCTTTTTTGTAATCGTCTCGTTGTATAATATTTACATCAGTATTGTAAAAACCTTTTTCTTTATAATAGTTTTGGACAATTATTTTTGCATTATTAATAAGGAAGTCAGTAACTTGTGAATGTTCAGATATATTAAGTTTTTCTTCTAATTTAGTAGATTCACTTTTAGAAGTACCATGAAACTGTATATATGACAGTTTTGGTCTTTCTTTAAGTTTAATATCAAGATAAGCCTTTTTGCCAACTACTTTAACAATACTGATATCGATATCAGAGAAAAGAGCTTGTCTATATAGTTTTCGAATTGCTTTAGTGACTTTTTGTCCAGGAATTTGAATTTCGGAACCAATACGCAGACCAGACAATTGGATAATAGCTTGTTTTTCGAGATGTTTAATACCAGTAACAGAAATATCCGCTATTTCGTAAGCCTTTGGCTTCGAATAGTCAATCGAGGGATTAAAAATAGTATCTGAATTTTGTGAAAATCCAGTAATACTTGAAAATAAGATTGTAATTAGAATAAGAGTTCTCAACATTATGTAGAAATGATAATGGTTAGTTATTATTGCTTAACTTGTTCACTTGTTTTTCCATATCGGCGTTCACGATTAGTATACACTTCTAGAGCTTTACAGAATTCATCTTTATCAAAATCAGGCCAATGAACATCAGTAAAATATAACTCAGCGTATGCTAACTGCCAAAGCAAAAAATTGCTAATTCTTTGCTCTCCGCTAGTTCTAATCATTAGATCTGGATTAGGAATCTCGGAGGTAAATAAATTTGCAGAAATAGTTTCTGGATTTATATCATCTACATTAATATCACTAGCCAATACACTTGCAGCTATTTTTTTACAAGCTTCTGTAATTTCTATTTGTGAACTATAGCTTAATGCTAAACTTAGAGTTACTCCTGTACAATGCGCTGTTCTATCAATTGATTCTTGAAGTTTCATTTGCACATCCTCAGGAAGGTCATTGTTATTGCCAATGGTATTAAGTTTGACATTATTTTTAATCAAATTTGTAGTTTCGTTATCAATAGCATGAACTAGAAGAGACATCAGACCTAATACTTCGTCTTTTGGACGCCCCCAATTTTCTGTTGAAAAAGCGTAAAGGGTAAGATATTTAATACCTAGTTCGCCGCAGAGTTCTAGAGAACTTCTGACAGCATCCACACCGTGATGGTGTCCAAATATTCTATCCTTACCGTGTTTTTTTGCCCATCTACCGTTTCCGTCCATAATGATGGCAACGTGTTTAGGTAATTTACTTTTTTCTAATTGATAATTCACCGACATATATATAATTAGTATTTAAGCTATCTATATAAATAACACTCCTTATTGGATTTAAACAATTGGTAACTAATCATAATTCCTACAAAAGAGACCCAATCATTATTATGCAAGCTTGATGTTTCGGCAAACTGATTCGGGTTATCGACATAGTCGATATTATCGGAGAATGTCTTTCTATATGTCCATTCTATCGCCGTTGTTAATCGTTTTCCGCTTACAAACTTTACCCCCAATCCAAAAGGTATTGTAAATGAAGATTCGGTACTATTTGAAGCAAAATATCCTATACCAGCACATAAGTATGGAGACATTTTTTCTGTTTTTGTTTCTTTGGGAACTATAAACGGTTTGAAGTTTAGTTCAAACATTGTAGTAATATCCATAAAACTAGTTCGAAAACAAGCATCTCTTCTTCTCTGGAATTCGGAGCTTGCGTCTCTATCAAAAGCTTCTATTTTGCCATAAACCATTCCTAATCTTAAGGAATAATGCTTATCAAAATTGTAACGAAAAATCCATCCTAAATTAAACTGTGGTTTATATAATATTTTATTAGGATTAATATCTCCCATGTAATAGGATGCTCCTGTATATAAACCAAGTTCAGATTCTGACTGCGAGAATGCCTGATTTGCTGCGATAGCAAACATTATTACTAAAATCTTTTTTAGCATAAATAAGAATTTACTTTTATTTAACAAAATAAAGATTCTCTTTGAATACCTATGATAAAAACCTAATGATATTCAAATTCTACACAATCAAGAACATAAAAAAAATAAAAAATATTGTATTTATCTACCTTTATTTCCAGAAAATCGATATTTATAATCAGTATAGAAAAGATACTTGGATAAGATTTTAAGGAAAACAGTATATAAATGAACACTTGATATTATCTATCAATTTAATATTTTTAATAAAACACAACTGAAAACAAAGCTATTATAAAATCAGATTGATAAATTATATTGCTTATATATAAAAATAAATAAATAGCTATTGTATACAATACATGGAACAATAGCTAATATTTCCGTTTGTGTGTTTTTCAACAATTTACAAAAGTAACATATTATATGAGAAAACCTTATTTGGGAACTAAAATTAAAACTAAGTCTTGTTAAAGTGTGTTAAATAGAACCAATACATTTATAGATAGTTGTGATATATTAGTTTCGTTTATCAACTCCCCACATTAATTTATTTCGTAATGTATCGTAAAATTTATGACTATTGAGTTTCAAGACTTTAACCTTATAATCTGCTAAACTTAAATTTAATTCGTCTTTCTGATCAAATGATGCTGAACGTGAATCCAATGAGGCTAAATACGAGTCGCTTCTACCTTCTACTCTTAAGTTAACATTATGATAATCAGGTATCACTATCGGACGCACAGTTAAATTATGCGGAGATATTGGAGATATGACAAAACTATTTGAATTAGGTGCTAATATTGGTCCACCAACACTTAACGAATAGGCTGTTGAGCCTGTTGCTGTGGATATTATAAGCCCATCAGCCCAATACGAATTTAAATATTCGCCACTCAAATATGTGTGAATTGTTATCATTGATGCTGAATCTTTCTTGTGAACCGTAAATTCATTTAGTGCACAATTAAAATCTGTGAATAATTTTTCATTATTTGAATTCAATTGAAGCAAGCTTCTTTCTTCGATTGTATAATTTTTATTAAACACATCAACTATAGCATCTTCTATTTCTTCTTTGGCAATATCTGCCATAAATCCAAGTCGACCTGAATTTATCCCTACAATAGGTATTCCTAAATTTCTAACTACAGATACAGCTTCAAGAAATGTTCCATCGCCACCTATACTTAACATATAGTCACATTGGGGATCAATATCTTTATACGAATTATAGAAAGTAAATTTTTGAGAATCCAAACTTATTTCTTTCTCTAAAAACTTATAGAAACTTTTATAAATGGAAACTTCAACCTCACGTTTATCCAACATTTCCATAATTTTCTTAAAATATTCAAAAAAATCAGGATTAAATGATTTACCAAATATTGCAACTTTCATTTTTATTTATCTTTTCTTCTGTGTAATTTATTTTGGTATCGTTTAGCACTCAAAATTTACAAAATTTATGTAGATGTCTACAAATTATATTTTCTATCTAATATTATAATTCAAGCTCTTTTCAGAAGCTAAATTATGACTGTATTTAAATATACAAGTATTTGAAAATAAAAAAACCGATACAAATAAACATAAAAACTAATTTGAATTCTATACAGATTGATAAAAAAACAAAAAAAAGCTCATCTAAATTTAGATGAGCTTTTAGAACTTTATATTTTATACAACTAAAATGCTTTATCAATAATAGAATCATCTGCAAAATTAGGAAGAGTAACTTTAAGATTTGGTTCAACCTCCATTGCTCTCTTAATTGCAAATACAGCTTCTTCGTTTCTTGCCCATGATCTTCTAGAGATACCATTATTTACATCCCAGAATAACATATTTTTTAATCGTCGATCAGAATCAGCAGAACCATCAAGCAGCATACCAAAGCCACCATTGATAACTTCTCCCCATCCTACTCCGCCACCATTGTGGATAGATACCCAAGTCGCTCCTCGGAAAGAATCTCCGATTACATTTTGGATAGCCATATCAGCCGTAAAACTAGATCCATCGTAGATATTGGAAGTTTCACGATAAGGTGAGTCTGTACCAGAAACATCATGATGATCTCTACCAAGAACTACTGGGCCAATTTTTCCTTCAGCAATAGCATTATTGAATGCTTCGGCAATTTTAATACGTCCTTCAGCATCAGCATAAAGAATTCGAGCTTGAGAACCAACAACTAATTTATTTTCTTGTGCTCCTTCGATCCATCTGATATTATCAGCCATTTGTTGCTGAATTTCTTCAGGTGAATTTTGTCGAATTTGATCCAATACTTCTTTAGCAATTCTATCAGTTTCAGCTAAATCTTCAGGTTTACCGCTAGTACAAACCCAACGGAATGGTCCAAATCCATAATCAAAACACATTGGACCCATAATATCTTGTACGTATGAAGGGTAAATAAATTTGCCATCATCACCAACAATATTAGCACCAGCACGACTTGATTCTAATAAGAAAGCATTACCATAGTCGAAGAAATAAGTACCAAATTTACTTACACATTTGTTAATTGCAGCAACATGTCTTCTTAAACTTTCTTGTACTTTTTCTTTGAATAAAGCTGGGCTTTCTGACATCATTTTGTTAGCTTCTTCAAAATCTAATCCAACAGGATAGTATCCTCCTGCCCATGGGTTGTGTAATGAAGTTTGATCAGAACCCAAATCAACAGGAATATCTCCCTCAGCAAATTTTTCCCAAACATCAACGATATTTCCTTGGTAGGCAATAGATACGACCTCTTTATTAGCTTTTGCTACCTTCACTCTTTCAACCAATTCATCCAAATCAGCTATTACTTCATCAACCCAATGTTGTGAATGTCTAGTGTGAGTCGCTTTAGGGTTAACTTCTCCAGTAATACTAATACATCCAGCAATATTTGCAGCTTTTGGCTGAGCTCCGGACATACCTCCTAAACCAGCTGTAATAAACAACTTACCTTCAAGACCTTCTCCTTCTTTGCTGATTTTTCTACCTGCATTTAAAACAGTAATTGTAGTACCATGAACTATTCCCTGAGGTCCAATATACATATAAGAACCAGCCGTCATCTGTCCATATTGGGATACACCAAGAGCATTGAATTTCTCCCAATCATCAGGTTTACTATAGTTTGGAATAACCATACCATTAGTAACTACAACACGTGGAGCATCTTTATGCGAAGGGTATAATCCCATCGGATGACCTGAATACATAACTAATGTTTGTTCGTCAGTCATCTCTGCAAGATACTTCATAGCTAGTCTGTATTGAGCCCAGTTTTGAAATACTGCTCCATTTCCTCCGTAGGTTATTAATTCGTGAGGGTGCTGAGCCACGGCGTAATCCAAATTATTTTGAATCATCAACATTATAGCTTTAGCTTGATCACATTTTCCAGGATAATAATCGATAGGATAAGCCTTCATTTCATAGTCTGGACGCAATCTATACATATAGATTCTTCCGTATGTTTCTAATTCCTCAGCAAATTCTTTACTTAATTCTTCATGATCTTTTTGAGGGAAATATCTAAGAGCATTTCTCAATGCAAGTTTTTTTTCCTCAACGGTTAGAATTTCTTTACGTTTAGGGGCATGATTTATATCTTTTTCATACTCCTTTCTAGCAGGTAATTTTTCTGGAATACCTGTTAAAATCTCCTCTTGAAATTGTGTTTTGGTCATTAACATATTCGTTAGCTTTTAATTTTTTGCGTGGTAAAATTAATATTTTGTTTCTAGCTAACTAATATTAGATGGCATATATTTTAGAATTTTTTAACGAAAAAATATGTTTTGTACAATATAAAACAATAAAAAGCATATCTGTATACATGTCAAATTCAACATAGCATCAAACAATCGTGGCCAGCAAAGTTAAATTGACTAAAACCAAGCAGAATTAAAATTTAAGCACTTTTACAACAACCAACTACACAACAACAGTTTAAGATTACTTTTTATTTAACAAATCACTCGATTCTCGAATTATTAAATCACTTTGTACGACAACTGTTTTAGGTTTATGAGGTTCTGATTTATTTTCAATACTCGCAAATAATAATCTAGCTGCTTCTTGGCCCACTTGTTTTGGATTTTGATCCATTGTCGAAATAGATGGCTGCATATATCGAGAGCGCTTAGTATTTGAAAATCCTACCACTGCGAGTTGTTCAGGGATTTTTATTCCTAATTCCTTTGCAGCAGAAATAGCACCTATTGCCAAATCATCATTTATCGCAAAAATTGCGTCAGGTTTATTACCAGAACTCAACAAATCTAAACTTTTTTCCTTAGCAGCTTCTACCGTAAAATCACTTTTTATAAGTAGACTTTTATCAAATGGCATACCTGAGTCAGCAATAGCTTTTTTATACCCCCTCATTCTATTTTTACCAAACAGCATAAATTCAGGTCCAGTCAAAAGAGCTATCTTTTTTGCTCCACTTTCAATAAGATGGTTAACTGCCTTATATGCCGCATGAGCATCATCCGCTACAACTTTTGAAACTTCTAACTCTTTAGAGGTTCTATCAAATAAAACCAAGGGCACCCCGACATCTTTAATTTTTTGTATATGCTCATAGGTGTCAGTAGATCTGGACATTGACAATATCACTCCATCCATTCGCAGACTTAAAAAAGCATTAACATTTTTGGCTTCTTTTTCTTTCAATTCATTTGAACTACTAACAAACACCTGATAACCAAACTGATCCGCAATCTGTTCTATTCCATTAACTACACTTGCATAAAAAGAACTTACAATCTGAGGGACAACAACTCCAATGCTATTTGACTTTCTAGTTTTTAAAGCAACAGCCAATGGATTTGGTTGATAATTTAATTTTTTTGCTAATTTTTGAACGGTTTCTCTGGTTTGCAGGCTAATTTCTGGACTATTTTTTAATGCTCTAGAAACTGTCGAAACCGAAATCTTCAACTCTTTAGCTATATCCTTGATTGTTACCCTTTTTTTTGTCATTTCGATCGTAATTAATAATACTAGCTCGTCAAATTGGTGAAAATGATTACTATTTAAATAGGAATAAAATTTTATGTTTTTGCACAAAGGACAAAACAGTCAAATGTAATCATTTTTGTTTATTATAATATAATTCAATTTAATCTATACAACATGTTTAAATTGAAGAAAATTTACCTAGACCAAAGTTTAACATAGATAAATTTAAAAAATAGTTTCTTTATTATTCAAAATCGAAAGACTTATGATAATTAAGTTATATATTTATATCATAATTCACTAAATTATTCACTCAAAAAAATTGATTTAAAAATAAGATGGATGACAAACAAAAATCTAGTAAGATATTAAAATCAATCCAACCTAAAAGAATTATTTATCCTATTCTAATTGGCCTAGGTGTGGTTGTATACATGCTTTACAAAGAGATTGATATAGACACCTTTAAAGCTATTCAATTTACTTGGTATACTTTATTTTGGTTGTGTGTTGCATTAGGATTTATGGCAATACGAGATATTGGCTACATGATAAGATTAAAAATCCTTACAGAGGGCGAAATATCTTGGAAAAAAATATTTAGAATCATCATGCTATGGGAATTTGCATCTGCCGTAACTCCTTCGGCAATAGGTGGTACATCTGTTGCTATTCTATTTGTCAACAAAGAAGGTATCAGTCTGGGTAAAAGCTCATCCGTTGTTATGTCAACTTCATTTTTGGACGAGCTTTATTTTATCATAATGTTTCCTTTGCTTGCATTTACACTAAATCTTGACCAATTGTTTATGGGCGAAGGAACTGGTATATTTGAAAACTCCTTGTTTTGGTTAGCTCTTACAGGATATTCATTAAAACTAGTTTATCTAATAACCCTTACTTACGGACTATTTTTTAATCCACGAGGTCTTAAATGGTTAATTCTATGGGTATTTAGACTTCCGATATTAAAAAGATGGCGAAATGAGGCAAATCAAACAGGAACAGAAATCATACAAAGCTCAAAAGAATTAAGGCATCAATCATTTAAGTTTTGGATAAAGGCGTTTGGAGCTACTGCCTTATCCTGGACGGCAAGATACTGGGTTGTTAACTTAATTTTATTAGCATTTTTCTTCCAAGGATATAATTTCATGGAACATATTATGATATTCGCTAGACAACTTATTATGTGGATAATGATGCTAGTTAGCCCTACTCCTGGAGGTAGCGGTTTTTCTGAATGGGTATTTACTAAATACTTAGGCGAATTTTTACCAAATGCAGGAATCGCAACAAGTATCGCTTTGATATGGCGCCTAATTTCATACTACCCTTATCTGTTTATCGGTATATATATGTTCCCTAGGTGGCTAAAGTCTAAATTTTAACATTTATATTTAACATCTTAGTATCTGTTAACATATTAATGGATTTTATTAGCAACTGTTAACAATAAGAGCTTACAATACATAAAAAATGTTTTTATTTCTGCATATAAGTCTGTATATCTTTTGTTTAACCTTAATTAACACAATAAATTTTTTTCTTTAAATTCTATAGTCTACTTTTGTCGTGTACTATTTCCCCAAAGGGGTATAGGTTTTCATAGATTAAATTTGGGTTAGAGTAAATCCGGGGTGGTTCCCGGATTTTTTTTTATATATACTCACCATCTACACTCAAACATCACAATTCATGCACTTTACAATAATTTAACGCATCAATTTCAATATTGACAAAAAAGCTTTTACTACAACTAAAAACTTAGTAATTAAACAGGTAATCAGTGTTGTAAAAATAACATTTTAACATATGATTGTTTATTAAGTAACAAAACATAAATTTATAATCCACACCACACATTAATTATATTTAACAAGCTGAATATCATTTATTATATCAATAAGGCATTCATTTATCTTGAACATATATTTATCAATAAAAATTACCATTCTAAATAAAATAGAATTAACTTTAATCATATTATTTATTCACGATAGTAGACATAAGGATTTAAACTATAATTTATGAACAATATATTAATACTTGGAGGAAGTGGTTTTGTGGGAAGAAACATCGCTAGATGGTTCTTAAAATATGGGGAAGATAACATTTGTATAGCTACAACGGATGTCGACAAGGCAAAAAAACATTTCTCTAATTGGGAGCTAAATGCTTTATCTTTCGAGAATGTGAACATATTTGACGCCAAGGAATTAAAAAAATTATTTAAGTCAAGAACCCATATTATTAACTGTATAGGGATATTAAAAGAGAAAATTAAAGGAGATTTTAATTATTATCATAATAGATTCCCTAGACTTATTTCTTATGTTGCGGATGAGAGTCAGATTATAACACATATTTCTGCCTTGGGAATAGATCAATCTAACAAAAGCTCTAAATATGCTCTCACCAAACTTAAAGGAGAAAAACATATTGAAAAATGTAGAAATTATAGAATTATCAGACCATCACTTATCTATGGAAGAGATGATAATTTCATAAATGATTTATGTTCTAAATTTAAACTTCTTCCAATCATACCTCTTATCTATAAAGGTAAAACACAACTAGAACCAATACATATAGATGATTTATGTGAATTTATTGTGGAGTCCACATACGAGAACTTCCCTGACAATTGTATATTCGATGCTAATGGTGATGAAAAAATAAATTTTAAACAGTTATTTGGAAAAGTATGTGAGATCTTAAACAAAAAAGCTAGATTTATCTCGATACCTAATTTTCTAATTCAATTAATTGTTCGCATTATGTCATCGTTTGGAGTAAATGAACTAACAAAAGATCAATTAGAACTGCTGAAATATGATAATGTAAGCAATAATGATCAAATAAATATTTCAAAATATATCAAAACAAAAAACAAATTCTCAGAATATAAAATAGCTCAAAATAGTACTAACACAAAAAGATAAAAACATATTTACAAAACTCAGATTATTGAAAATCTAAAATTAAATTTACATGTTTTTAATAAATGTACTCGTTAATGGTGGGCGCTTAACTACGGTCGAATATTCTCATTATACTAAATGATGAAAACAAACCAACCCCCATCGAACAAACTCTTGCAGAACTACACGCAAAATAATATTTACTATATATTATTATTATTTTAAAACTTGGTCTTATTTATCTCTACAAGGCTTACTAATCAACACATTAACAAAAGAATCAGAATGTTAAATCACCAACCATAAAAGGTGACATATATTAAAACATACTCTTTACTTGATATCCAACTTGGCCTTTAGGTTAAAATTTAAATAGTAAAATAATTAACATCTTTAACCCTATAAGAGACTGAGATATGAATGAGACTCCAAATCTAAGAAATAATGTCATCGTTAATGGTGGGTAAAATATAATCCATCAATATTATGATTATAAAAGA
>JAOARN010000103.1 GCA_025210485.1 Marinifilaceae bacterium
AAATGGACAGATAATTTCTTTTGACTACTAAAGTCCTTTCTTTTTGTACAAATAAGACACTTTATACGACAACGTATACGATGATTAGTTTCTTTCTTATATAAATTATTTAGTTGGTCAAGATCTTCTTTTACAACTATACCTGATTGTTTTGACATTCCATAAAGGTACTAAATATATGGCTCAATATGAAATGTATTTGGTATTATAATAATATTTAATTCTGTTAAACTATTCCGAAAAGCGTATATATTAGAAAGCTTTATTAAAATGTGAGTTTAAGTTATTGTGAAGTGATTTATATAATATATGTATCATAATATTAGAGTGAAGAGATTGGTATGTTGTATGCTACCATGTGAATAATGTTCGTTTTTGTGGTTGGTGAATTTTTGGAGTTCTGATAAAGATAAGATATAGGATGTTTTAGTCTATGGAGTTTGTTTGTTGGGTTTCGAAAAATATATGTTAACAATAAATAGATTTACAATAAAAATGTATTATAATGCATTATATATTAGTATTATAGGTGTTGTTTATTGCAAAAATATAAATAATCATAATAATATTTAAAAAGACCAACCATAAAAGATAACATGTTAAAAATTTATATTAAAGGCAGGTTTAAGTTGGTTTTAAAGTAATGTATATAAAATCTAAATCATAATCATAATATTGAGAATTAGCTTTGTGTGCTATCATGTGAATAATGTTTGTTTTTGTGGTTGGTGAATTTTTGGAGTTCTGATAAAGATAAGATATAGGATGTTTTAGTCTATGGAGTTTGTTTGTTAGGTTTCGAAAAATATATGTTAACAATAAATATATTTACAAAAAAAATGTATTTTAATGCATTAGATATTAGTATTATAGGTGTTGTTTGTTGCAAAGACATAAATAATCATAATAATATTTAAAAAGACCAACCATAAAAGATAACATGTTAAAAATCTATATTAAAGGTAGGTTTCAATTAGTGTTAAAGTAATGTATATAATATCAAAATCATAATATTGAGAATTAGCTTTGTGTGCTTTATATTTTGTAAATAATGTTCGTCTTTGTGGTTGGTGAATTTTTGCAGATTTGATAAAATTAAGATATAGAATGTTTTAGTCTATGGAGTTTGATTGTTAGGTTTCGAAAAAAATATGTTAATAACAAATAGATTTGCATTAGAGTTGTTTTAGTAATATATTGAAATACAATATTATGAGTATTGCGAGCTGTGAGTGTATATGCAATCATAATAATATATAAAAGACCAACCACAAAAGATAATATGTTGAAAACTCATATTAATAGCAGGTTTAAGTAAGCGTTAAAGTAATTGATACAATATATATATCATAATTTCAATTGTAAGAGATTTGTGTTTTGTATGCCACCATGTGAATAATGTTCTGTTTTGAGGTTGGCGAAATTTTATGATTTTAGTAGAATTATCATATTTAGGGTTGTAAATAAATAAGTTTGATTGTTAAGTTTTTAGGAATATATGTTAATAATAATTTTGGTTTAGGTATTTGGTTTTTGTAATATGGTTATTCTGACGGATTAAGCTCTGTGTATGTTTTATGCCTGAGTTAACATAATGATAAAATGAATTACCAACCATAAAAGCAAATATTCCTTAAAGCTTAATTAAAAGGTGTTTCAGGTTTTAATTAACTGACATCAATATTATTTTTATCATAAATTAAAAAACATCTTAATTAATATTGGATGTTTTGTGGTAATATTCAATCCAACAATCTTTATAGTATTTTTGTTTTAGCTTAATTTTTCAAGGAGTCGTTTTTTAAAAGTACGACTAACTGCTATTTCATTATCACCAAGTATTACTTTATTACCGTCAACCATGTCTATTTTATCTATAGCTACTATATATGATTTATGTATTCTCATAAATTTATCATTTGGAAGAGTATTTTCTAATTTTTTTAAAGAGAAAAGGCTCATAAGTCTATTCGTTTTTGTTTGGAAGTATACATATTCCAAAGCTCCTTCGATATATAATATATCGTCGAACTGAATTTTTACATGTTTTCTATCAATTTTAACAATAATAAAATTGTCTCTAACAGCTCTTCTTTCACTAATATTACCAGTTTCTAAATTGTTATTTTTCATCTTGCGTTTTATGTCAATAATATTAAGAGCCTTGTTTGATGCCTTTAAGAAACGAGGAAAAGTAACTGGTTTTACTAAATATTCCATTGCATCTATTTCAAATGCTTTGGCTGCATATTCAGAGTATGCTGATACAAATATAACAAGAGGAGGGTTGGGTACTCTTAGATTCTCGATAAAATCAATTCCGAGTATATCATCCATTTCAATATCTGTAAAAATAAGTTCGACATTATTTTCGTTAATAACGTTAGATATGGCAAGAGGAGAATCAAAACTTCCAACTAAATTTAACTCAGGAATTTTTTTTATATAGTCGGATAATAATCTGCGAGCCAAAAATTCATCATCTATAATAATACAATTAACTTTTTCTTCCTTCATCTTATATTTTTATTTTAAGTCTAACTGAGTATAAACAGGTGTCTTCAATAATTTCTAATTTTGCATTCTGCTTATAAATTAAACTAAGTCTATTTTTAATATTTTCAATGCCAACACCTGAGCTTGAAGCCTCAGATACAAATCTTACTTTTGGTATGGTATTTACAATAGTCAGTTCGATGCTTTCAATATCTTGATTTATAAATATATTTACATAAGCATTAGGGAATTTATTTATTCTACTATGTTTGAATGCGTTTTCCACAAATGGAATTATTATCATCGGTGCAATAGATGTTTTGCTATCAAGTATTTTGGTATTTAATTCAATTTGTTGTGCGTTTTCTGTTCTTAATTTTTGAAATTCAATATAATTTTCAAGATATATTATTTCTTTTTCAAGTGCAACGAATTCAGAATTACAATCATATAAAACATAGCGTAGCATTTCTGATAACATAGCTATCTTTTCAGGAGTTGTTTTATCCTCCATATAACTCATTGAATATATATTGTTTAATGCATTGAACAAAAAATGTGGATTTATTTGTGCTTTTAGGAATTTTAGTTCAGATAATGTTTTTTCAGCTTCGAGAAATTGCAATTGACGCAGTGTCTCTTGTTCGCGTTCAAGAATATAAACAGAAGTAGATGTCCATACTGTTATAACCAGCAGAATTATTGTGAAAATAAATACTCGAATAAAATGTATTTTAATATCCTCAATAAGAAAACTATAATCTATGAATAAGTGTTTAGTCCAAAGAATTATTATTGTAAGTATTAGTATTACACAAATTTGTGTGGCAACGAATTTACTTAACTGCCTTTCAAAATATCTAGGTATTATTATATGTTTGCTTAAATAATAAGCTATAATTTGTGCTATAACCATTGATAATGCAGACAATAAAGATTCAATAAAAGGAACCTGTACGTGCATTATAAAATATATTACCAAAATGGATATCCAAATAAGGATAGGGTTCTTAAAAATGTTATTATTCATACAACAAATTTAGTCATTAACTATTTTAGTGACTGTAAAATTCAATAATCGGATTAGTTTCTTCAATAATCGGTATTTTTTTTAATTAATTGAAAGCAGATGTTCATTGCTTGATATTTTTTCATTTTGAATGTACTAATAGACATTTTTGCATCCATTATTACAAAGAAGAGATATAAATTAATATTTTAAGTTACCGATTATGAGAATAATTAATCTAATAGGTTTTGTGTTTATTACTCTAGGAATTATTTCTTGCGGAGGCAATAATAACACTCAATCGGCTAAAAAAGTTATTAAATCCTACAAATCACAGAAAGTAAAATTACAGGATATTGAAATAAGTTCAAGTTATCCAGCAAATTTAAAAGGTAAAGAAGAGGTTGAAATAAAACCAAGAGTTAGTGGTTTTATTGAAAAATTATATGTTGATGAAGGAGCAATGGTATCAAAAGGGCAGAAATTATTTAAGATAAATTCACCTGATTCACGAAAAGCATTAGATGATGCTAAAGCCAAATTAAATACAGCTCAAATTGATGTAGAGAGAATGAAAAGTCTAGCTGATAAAGATATAATAAGTCAAGTTCAGCTAAAGTCTTATCAAAATAAACTAGAATCAGCAAAAGCAGTTTACAGACAAGCAAGCGAAAGTATGACATGGGTTGTAGTTAGCAGTCCTGTTGATGGTGTAGTTGGACAAATAGATTATAGAATAGGTAATCTTGTTGATAATAAAACAATTTTAACTAAGATTGCTAGTACCAAAGAAATGTTTGCTAATTTCTCCTTAAATGAAAAGGAATTGTATGATTTTCTTGACAAGTGGAATGGGGAATCAATGAAGGGTAAAATCTCGAATATGCCAGATGTGCAATTCATGCTTTCTAATGGGAAATTATATAATCAAAATGGAAGAATTAAAACAATCGCGGGAGTTGTTGATAAAAGTACTGGTTCGATAAATTTAAGAGCATCTTTCCCAAATACTAATAAACTATTAGTAAGTGGAGCTAGTGGTAAGATAATTTTACCCGAAATGTTTAAAAATACTATTGTAATACCTCAAAAAGCTAGTTTTAAAATTCAAGATAAAACATTAGTTTATATTGTCGAGAATAATAAAGCTGTTCAGAAAGTAGTGGAGGTAATAGGAACCAATGATGGTAAAAAATTCATAGTAAAATCAGGTCTTGAGGAAGGTGATATTATTGTAATTGATGATATTGTTAATTTGACTAATGGACAAGAAATTAAAGCTATTTTAAATTAAGATTGTATGTTTAAATTATTTATAGAAAGACCAGTATTATCTACTGTAATCTCAATTTTTATTGTAGTATTAGGTGTTATTGGTCTATATTCTTTACCTGTTGAGCAATATCCAAATATTGCGCCACCTACAGTAAAGGTATCAACAACTTATACAGGTGCAAATGCCGAAGCTGTTAGAAATTCAGTTATAGTTCCTCTTGAAGAACAAATTAATGGTGTGGAAGGAATGACATATATTACTTCTTCTGCCAATAATGGAGGTATGGCTGAGATTAATGTTTTTTTTAAACAAGGTACTGATCCTGACATAGCAACCGTAAATGTTCAAAATAGAGTATCAAAAGCATCATCCATTCTACCTGCAGAGGTGACCAAAAATGGAGTTAGTGTTGAAAAGGTGCAAAGTGGGAACATTTTAATGATTCAGTTAACTTCGACTAATAAGGAATATGATAAAAACTTCCTTACAAACTATGTTAAGATAAATATAGTTCCTCAATTAAAAAGAATTTATGGTGTAGGTGGTGTTACAGTATATGGAGGTAGTTATTCAATGAGAATCTGGCTTAAGCCAGATGTGATGAAAAATTATGGTTTAAGTTCTGAAGAAGTTATTTCTGCAATAAATGATCAAAATATAGAGGCCGCTCCTGGTGAATTAGGTGTTGACGGTGACCAAAGTTTTCAGTATGTATTCAAGTATACTGGTAAATTAAAGACTACTGAAGAATTTGAAAATATTATAATAAAATCTAGTAATGCATCTGTTTTAAGAGTTAAGGATGTAGCAAGAGTTGAATTAGGCGCTGATGATTATACTATTTCGGCTAAATACAACGGAAGTCCTGTTGCGACTATGATGATTAGTCAGATTGCAGGTTCTAATGCTTCTGAGATTATTACAAATGTAAAATCACAAATGAAGGTTTTGTCTAAATCCTTTCCAAAAGGATTAGAATATAATTATCAAATTGATGCAAGTAAGTTTTTAGATGCTTCTATTAATAAAGTTAAAAGTACTCTTTTTGAAGTATTTGTATTGGTATTGCTAATTATTATGGTTTTCTTACAAAACTTTAGAGCGTCTATTATTCCTGCAATTGCAGTACCAGTATCTATTATTGGTACATTCTTTTTCCTATCTCTTTTTGGATTTACAATAAATCTATTGACTTTATTTGCATTAGTTTTGGCCATTGGGATGGTGGTTGATGATGCCATTGTTGTTGTTGAAGCTGTTTTCGCTCAGTTCGAGGCTGGAATAACCGATAGTAAGCAAGCTGTTATTAATACATTAAAGGAGATTTCTCCAGCTATTATTTCTATGACACTCGTATCGGCAGCTGTGTTTATCCCAGTAAGTTTCATAGGAGGTACTAGTGGTGTGTTTTTTAATCAATTTGGTCTGACATTAGCAGTAGCAATTGTTATTTCTGGTATCAATGCACTTACATTGAGTCCCGTATTATCATCTATTCTTATTAAGAACCATGTCTTACCTAGACACAGAAAACGAACTCCTTTGAATGTCTTCTATATGTATTTTAATAGAATGTTTGATGGATTTACCAATTTTTACGCAAAAGTGCTTAAAAAATTAGCTAAGCGAAGTATGAGATGGTTAACAGCTTTAATCGTAATTGTTTTTATATTGATTATTGTTGCTGTTTCAAAGATATTACCTACAGGTTTTGTGCCAAGTGAAGATAGTGGTAATATTATTGGTACTATAGAATTAGTTCCAGGTTCTTCAAAAGAACAGACTATTGATATGCTTGATAGGGTTTATGAAATAATCAAGGAGATTCCCGAAATTGAGGCTACTACATCTATTTCAGGTATTAATGTAGTGAGTGGTCGAGGTAGTTCTAAAGGAACTTTATTTTTTAAGTTAACAAATTGGAAAGATAGAGAACGAACAGCAAAAGAAATCGTATCTGAATTGCAACAAAAGTCACAAGCTATTAAAGGGGCAACATTCCTTTATTTTGGTATTCCAACTTTAAGCGGTTTTGGTATGAGTGCAGGGGTTGATCTAAAACTTCAAGATAAAACAGGAGGCGATACAGATAAATTTTATAAAGTTGCTCAAGAATATCTTAACAAATTAAGAGATAGCGAGGAGGTTATGATTGCAATGAATTCATTTAATCCTAATTATCCACAAAAATTAATAGAACCAAATATAGCTAAGATAAAAGATTCTGGTATCACATTAGGAGCGGTAATGGGAGCGCTTCAGAATAATATTGGTAGTTTGTATATCTCAAACTTTAATAGTTTTGGAAAACAATATAGAGTTATCGTTCAATCAGATCCTCAATACAGAAGAAAACTAGAAGATTTATCTTCCATATTTATAAAACTGCCAAGTGGAGAAATGGCACCTGTATCTTCTTATATTGATATAAAAGATGTTACATCAGCTCAGGTACTTACCCGATTTAATCTTTTTAATTCTATGGACTTTACTGTTATTCCAAATTATTATAAAGGTAAAACCACAAGTGATGTTATAAATTTGATTGAAAATAAGCTAGAATTACCATTTGGTTATGGGTATGAGTTTGCCGGAATGTCAAGAGAAGAGGCAGGAAATAAGGATACAACAGCTATAATACTAGTTCTTTCATTAATATTTGTTTATTTGCTTCTATCTGCAATGTATGAAAGTTATTTCCTTCCACTTGCGGTTATTTTATCATTACCATTAGGTATTGCAGGGATTTACCTAGCTACTTTCTATTCTATGATTTCGGGAACTGGTATTGTGAATAATATATATGTTCAGATATCAATGGTTATGATTATTGGTTTACTTTCTAAAACTGCTATTCTAATCGTGGAGTATGCTTTACAAAGAAGAAAACAAGGAATGAGTATTGTGAAAGCTGCTGTGACTGGTGCTGTAGCACGTTTACGTCCAGTTATGATGACAGCTCTAACAATGATTATTGGTCTTATCCCTTTGGCTATTGCAACAGGAGCTGGTGCTTTAGGTAATAAGTCTATAGGTATTAGTGCTATTGGAGGTATGGTATTTGGTACTTTTATTGGAATCTTTATAGTGCCAATCTTATTTATTCTGTTTCAAAGCCTTCATGAGAAAGTTAGTAGTAAAAAAATTATAACCACAGATGATACTGATTTTTAAATTCAAAAGATAATGATAAAATATTATATAAATAATAAGCTTAAAATATTAGCTGCATCTATTCTAGTCATTTCTGCATCATCATGCAGTAGCTATAAGAATCTAGAAAAGGCACCTGATATTGAAATTAAAACGGAGAGATTGGAACAATCCTCTGATACTGTTTCAATAGCCCAAAATAAATGGGATGATTATTTCCAAGATCAAAAGCTTAAGTATTTAATTAAAGAAGCTCTTGATAATAATATTGATATGAAAATAGCTGTAGAGAGAGTCAAGAAGGCTGAGTCTTCTGCTCTTATGGCGAAATTAAATAAATATCCAAGCTTATCTGCAGGACTTGAATCCAATATAACTATTGCGGATAATAATATTGAAAATTATCAATTAGGATTTAAAACTTCTTGGGAAGCTGATTTATGGGGGAAATTGAAAAATCAATCTAGAGCAAAGTATGCTAATTTGCTTAGTACTTACGAGTATCAAAATTTAATTAAAACTCAAATTATATCTAGTATTGCAAATTCATACTATACATTAATTTCATTAGATAAACAATTTGCTGTTACACAAGAAACAGTTGCACTTTTAGCTGAAAATGCAGAAACTATGAAAGCATTGAAAGAAGCAGGTCAGCAAAATGCAGCTGGAGTTTCTCAATCCTTAGCCTTATTTTATGATACGAAAACTAGATTGGAAGATATAAAGAAGCAAATTAGAGAACAAGAGAATTTAATTTGCATCCTATTGGGTAAAGAGATTGGTAAGCTTGATAGATCAAGTTTTGAAACTCTGACTGAAAAAGAAGAGTTAAATATCGGGATTCCAACTATAGCGATTGCATCAAGACCAGATATAAAGCAAGCGCAATTAGCGGTGCAGATGTCGTTTGCTAATGTAAAAGCTGCAAAAGCTAATCTTTATCCTACATTAAGAATAAGTTCTGCAAGTGTTGGTAATGTAGCAACTGAGTTTTCTGAAATTTTTAGTTTTGATAATATAGCTGCTAATATAATTGGAGGTTTAACTCAACCAATATTTAACAGAGGTCAAATAAAAGCTAATATAAAGATAGAAGAGGCTAATAAACAGGAAGCTATATTAAATTTTAGACTTGCAGTATTGCAGGCTGTTGAGGAGGTTTCAAACATCCTATATGGAATGGAAATATCAAATAATAAAAAAGATTATAGGAAAAAACAAATAGATGAACTAAAGAAATCTGTGGAGTATACAAAAGAACTTCTTATTGCTGGCGAAGCAATATATACGGAAGTTCTTACCTCACAGAGAAATTTGCTGAGTGCACAGATAAGTCAAATTAATGAAAAATTAGAAAGATTGATTTATGAAGTTAATCTGTACAAAGCAATTGGAGGAGGAGTGAAATAGTAGGATATATCTCTCAAAATTAGATAGCACCATGGTCTCTCTGTGTAGATCGTGGTGCTTGTTTTTTGTAATAACTAAAGAAACAATGTTTAATATTTCTGTAACTTTTTAAAAAGTTGTACGTAAATAGTACAAATACACCTCAATTATAATAATAAACTGTAGCTATAGCGATTAGAATCTGTACTCTGTTTAAAGTCTTAATTATTAAATATATTAGTATTATGAAAAATGATAGTTTTGAATCTTTTGTGTCAAAAGTAGATAATCTAAGTAGTCTTGAATTTAGGTTGTTGAAAGAAAAAATAGAAAACAAGATATATTCCAAAAGGGTTTCATATATTCTTGAAACTCCCATCGAAGAACTAAAATGTCCTTTTTGTAATCTTAGTGATTTTATAAGGTGGGGAAAGAGAAATGACATGCAAAGATATCGATGTAAAGCATGTAGTAAAACATTTAACAGCTTAACAAAAACTCCTTTGGCTGGCTTGGCTAGAAAAGGACATTGGCTGGACTATAGTAAATGCTTGAGAGATGGCTATAGTATTCGCAAGGCTGCTATAGAATGTGGAATTCACTATACTACATCTTTTAGGTGGCGACACAGATTCTTAACTAATGCAAAATTTATTAAAGCAAAAAAATTGGGTGGAATTGTAGAAAATACATTTTTAAAATTGAAGGAATCCTTCAAAGGAAGTAAAAACAAGTTTGTGGTAAATAAAAAACGTAAAGATGTATTTGTTTTATATGGTGTCGATAGAAATAATAATATCTATGATGTCACTAATAAGGGTTTTAGTATGGGTTTAATAGATAGAAATTTTAAACAGGTCGTTCTCCCCAATTCTCTTGTATTAACTGAAAAACAATCTAAATTCATTGAATTTGCTAAACGTAATAATTTAAGATATTCCTACCTCATTAATAATTCAGATAAACTAACTTACTCAGGAAAAACAGATTCTTATAAAGAATCTTTCAAGGATTGGATTAACAAAAATTTACGAGGTGTGGCAACCAAATATTTAGAGAATTATGTTTCATGGTTTAGATCTTTTAATGAATTTAATTCTGGTATTAAGGATATTACCTTTCTTTATAGAGCAAAATCCATTGAGAAATACCGATATCAGGCTCAAAAGATGCTTCGGTTTTTATAAAAAAGTATTTGCTTTTTCCTTGAAGATATTTAAATTTTATTATGTTGACATTAAGTAAAGTCTCAAATCATTAAAAGTATTTGTTTTTTGTGGTTTTAATTGTGTTATGATAATTAAAGCTTATTTTGTATTTTCGAGAACCTAAAATCCTAAAATATTAAATAGTATGAAGAAAAAAACTTTGAGTTTTAATATCCTAATGCTTGTACTTGCTATGATGTCATGTAATTATGGTAAATTGAAATCAACAGAAGAAAAAGATAAAAATACTCAACCAAATATTTATTTGATTGGTAGTATACATAATTATCACTTTAAATCAGATAAAAATTACACAATTAGTAATCTATTTTCAGAGATAAAAAGCCTGAAAGCTGATTTGGTATGTGGCGAAATAAGTCCGACAGCATATGATAATATAATGGAAGGTTATTTTCCTCCGGAAGCAACTGCACTGTCAGTTATGGCACAAGATTATTCATATCGTTTTGTCCCTTGTGACTGGAGAATAGATTATGCAACTCAGGATATTGCATACAATGCCAAGGGAGAAGATGTAAAAAAACAAATTAAAGAACATAAGAAAAAATTATTTGCAAAAATGAATAGTTTGAAAGAGGATTCATTCTATGATGTAATTCATGATGATGAGGTTCAATTTATGTTAGATTCTCTGTATGAATATATTATAAAACCAAATCCTTTAGCTGAGATTGGTTCAGGTAGCTGGCAGGAGAGAAATAGGCGAATAGTTGAAAATGGAGTGAAAGCATTTGGTAATGCTAGAAATATTGTATTTGTTTTTGGTGTCGATCATATTCCTCAAATTAAAAGACAATTAGAGAAATTAGGTTATAAGTCTATAATCCCAAAAAGAAATTTTAAGCTTCAAAATAATTTAAAACTTTCACCAAAAATAATTTCGAAATGGAAAAAGAATAAGCAATTTTTAGAGCAAATTAGAGATAAGAAAATAGATTGTACAAAAGATGATTACGATAAGGTGATGGATAGCAATAGAATAAAAAACTTAGAAGAAGCTATCAGTTTGTCAATCTAAAATGTATTTATTTTTTTGAGGTTCTTTTCTAGGATCATGACATCTTCTAAATACTAGGCTTGGAAGTATTAAACAGTTATAAATTATTGTTAAGAATTCAAAAGTAGATCAGAGGAATGATGGAATGTGTTTAGTTATGTTTGTTGTACATTTAAGCAAAATGTTATCTTTTGAGGTTGGTGAAGACAAGGTTAATTTCTTAAACTTTTAATTTATAACAATATAGGCAACTAGATAGATTGGGTTATATTGTTAATAAATCTTTGGATTATTGAAGTTTGCTACTATAAGATATTGTAACACAGTAAAATATTGTTTATATCTTAATGATGTAAATTAACCATAATATTATTAATGTCTACCAACCACAAGAGCAAACATTATAAAAGCATTTTATTGTAATTAATGTGTGAGTTATATTTTTTATTTAGATTATTTCTGTAATCATAAAGATGTGTTATGAGATGATATCATTTCTTAAAATGTTGATTTTGAGGTATTGTGTAATTCTGATA
>JAOARN010000104.1 GCA_025210485.1 Marinifilaceae bacterium
CCTTGAAGAAAGTAATTATACTGATGCAGAACTTGAGTATTATGATCGGTATTGGGATATGGTTAGTACAGAGAAAACTCTGCATAGAGAATTACAAGAAAAAGCACTCAAAAAAGGTCTTGAACAAGGTCTTGAACAAGGTCTTGAACAAGGGCTCGAACAAGGGCTCGAACAAGGAATGGAGAAAGGAATGGAGAAAGGAGAAAAAAATACGACAGAGAAATTTGTTTTCACATTAGATGAGAATGGCTACAGCGTAGAGGAAATAGCTAAACTAACAGAACTTAGTATAGCTGAGGCGAAAAAAATACTGAAGAAATTTTAAAATTCATCGCACTGTAATTTTATCTTTATCTTCGCACTGAACTTTACTACAAATTCTGGATAGAAAAAATCAAAGAACTAACAAAATTACATAATTAATTTATAACTTAGCAATTATCATAATAGTCATTAGCAATATATTAAATAAACAATATAATAAAATGATTAAAACTTATTTCGACAAAGAATTTGAACTACGATATTTTGAAATGAATAAATTTGGATTTGCATCTCCGACTACCGTATTGACTCTATTAGAAGAAACGGCAGCGGATCATTGCATATCAATAAATCATAGTTTATATCAACTAGGAGAGCAAAACATTGGCTGGGTTCTAATTTCAGGATATATGCAAATGTATCGATATCCAAAATATAAAGAAAAAATCACCATAAGGACTTGGTTATCCAAATACACAACAATCAAAGGTTTCAGAGAAAATATCATTTACGATGAACAAAACAACATTATAGGAAGGGCAAAAGGATTGTGGATTTTCTTCGATATTGAAAGAAGGAGACCTACCGAAATATTTAGTGATATAAAAGACAAATGGTCTCACAATAAAGAAGAAAGTATCGACCATAATATTTCTCAAAGAATAGATGCAGTACTCAATTCTGATTTAGAAATAAAATTCAAAGTTAATAGATATGACACAGATATGATTAAGCACGTAAATAATATTAGATATTTACAATGGGTGATTGAATCAACTCCAGAAGAAATTGTTGATAATTATTATTTGTATTCTATTGATGGCAGATTTATTTCTGAGGCACATTTAGGTCAAACAATAATATCATTGACCAAAAATATCGAAATCGAAACAAGCGATAAATCATACATACACTCTATAAAGATAGAAGGAACCGATAAAGATTGCGCCACAGCAAAAACAGTTTGGAAAAAAACACAACCAAATATTCACAGAAAGTGAAGCATAGCCCGTTATGAAAACAAGCATTAAAATGATACCCACAAAGGTAGCCTATGCAAAAAACACAAAGAAATTTCCTTGTATTTATCAATACTCTTCTTCTCTTATATGGTTGATTTTAGAGATGTTATTATCTTTTCAAGTGATTAAATTTGTATGAAAAATATTTTTCATGCTTTTTCTTGAAGTTGACATCAAATTTTTGAGCACTCCAATAATATAGAAGAAGCCATTACCAGAGAAAAACAATTAAAAGGATTAAAAATAGAAAAGAAAGAAGCTTTGATAAATTCTATAAATCCTAATTGGAATTTCTATAGACTAATGATTTGTAATGTACGAGATCTTTCGCTCGTGCCTCGCTTAAAGATGACGGATAGTAGTAGCAATAGAGGGAAGAGGGAACGTCTTGTTGAGCTTGCGAAACATCTACTATAAATCAATGAGTCGTGCTTTAGAGATTATGAGATTCTTCATACTTGTATATTTTCCAAATATGGAATTAATTTAAAAGAAAAAACAAGCTATCTTTTGCATAGGTTACCATACAGGTCGATTTCATGATTATTTCAAACAATAAAAGCTCTCCTATTGATCCATATCAAAAACACAGGAAACCAAAGACATAGAGTCATATTTGTTTTTGAGAGAATAAACACTAAGGGAAACATTTCAATCAATTTAAAAGACCCTGTTTTTTTTAACCAAAAACTCAACATATATTTACCAGTTAATTTTCTTAACAAAACTTATCAATAAGAAAAAAGCTCAAATATGATACACATAAAGACTACCATGTATGGACTATCCAGATCGAAAGAAAAACTACATTTATCATAAATATTAAACTTATCAGTTCAACAGACTTGTATTACCATACAATAGAAAAAAATATTGCTTCACATGGTATAATTTGGAATATCCAACACTTACTATTTTAGTTATAAGTTACTAGGTTTAACATTCCGTAATAAATAATATTGATATTACGAAATATTATAAGTAAATTTAATATAATATTCAACCAAATCTTTCACACTAGTTTACGAAATAGAATTTATCTTTTATGGAGTCTTTCAAATAAGTTTATCACCCCCAGAAACTTTACTAATAAATTCTCCCATTAAAAAATATCATGTATTAATTAATACTAGCTATGAAGAAGAAAATCATACTGAACTACTGTTTCTTATTATTATGTTCTGCTATCTGTTACGGTCAAGATTCCAACGGTGATGGCTACCACGACGGAGACGTGGCAGGATTAAACTTAATATTGAGTTCAAATCCATCCAACACATTGAATTGGACAGGAACAGACTACGGCTCATGGAGTGGAGTAACTTGGTCAACAAGCAATCCCAAAAGAGTGGATCAGTTAAACCTTAACTCTAAAAATCTTTCAAGTATAGATTTATCTGCATTTATTTCTTTAACTAAACTTGTTTGTAATGACAACTCAATAAGCGCTATAGATATTTCTAATAATCTGGCTCTAACTAGATTATTTTGCGATAATAATCAAATTACATATCTAAATATTTCTGCAAATACAAACTTACATGATTTATATTGCAATAATAATAGCATTGAATCGATAGATGTTTCGAGCTCGCTGCAGCTTGATCTTCTTGATTGCAGAAACAATCATCTCCCCTTTTCGCAAATCTATAAATTAACGGCTATTTCAATAGAAAATAGATTCCCTCAGAAAAATATTTTTGAAGAAAAAACATCATATGTAAATCAAGAAACAGATTACTCTTCGGAAGAAACGATAGACGGAACTAATACAGTTTTTGAATGGTATAAGGATGGAACAATAATCCCCGGTGCTAATTCTAGCAAATATACTCCAACAAGCATTGGTGTGTATCATTGTGTAATGACCAACACTTATTTTTCAGGACAAAGCTTAAGCACAAATAACATTACAATTCAAGTAAATGACCACGCTCCTGTGATTACAACAACTAATCTTTCAATAGCTGAAAACTCAGCTAACGAAACAACTGTAGGAACTGTAGTTTTTTCAGACACCGACCCTATTACAAATCCCGTATCATTTTCAATTACCGACCCTACTAGCAGCTTCACCATTGATGAGACAACAGGTGTAATATCAGTTTTAAACAACACAAGTTTAGATAAAGAAACTACAAGCTCTATTAGCGTGGATGTAACAATTGACGACAGTAAATTTTCTGATACAAAATCAATAGCCATAGGTATTACAAATGTAAATGAAACTCCCACAGACATACAACTATCAAACAGTTCAGTAACAGAAAACATTAGTCTAAATACGACTATAGCAAGTTTATCAACTAGCGATGTGGACAACGGCGATAGCTTTACATATAGTTTTGCTACAGGCGGAATTGATAACAGCTCATTTGCAATCTCAAGTAATGAGTTAAAAACTAATTCATCTATTGATTTTGAAACCAAAAATTCTTATTCAATCAAGATAAAAACCGAAGATTCTGGTGGATTATCATACGAAAAAAGCTTCACTATTAGTGTAAATGGAGTAAACGAAGCTCCTTCAAACATCCAAATAAGCAATAATACAATACAGGAAAATCAAGCAATATCAACCACTATTGGATCATTATCCTCAACCGATCAAGATGCAGGTGACGGAGTTACTTACACACTAACAGCCTCAGGAACAGACAACAGCTCATTCCAAATTAGCGGAAGCGACTTAAAGTCAGCTAGTATTTTTGATTACGAAACAAAAAAAACATATTCTATCGAAATAAAAGCAGAAGATAATGGGGGATTAAGCACCACATCTACATTTTCAGTTACGGTTTCGAATAAGAATGAACAACCCACAAGCATTAATCTATCATCCAATGAGATTGATGAAAATAAAAACATCGGAAGCTTAATAGGAAATCTATCAACAACGGACGTGGATCAAACCGACACATACAGCTATAGCTTAGCGTCTGGTGGCGTTGACAACAGTTTGTTTACTATAAGCAACAATCAACTACTGACCAATAGCCTATTCGATTACGAAACAAAAAACCAATATTCCATCAAAATTAAATCAACTGATAATGGAGGCCTTTACACCGAATCAAGCTTCCAGGTTGATGTAAACGATATTAATGACAATCCTTCGGATTTAAATCTGTCAAATAATGATATTGCTGAAGATGCCAGTCTGGATACTGAAATTGGAATACTATCCGCCACCGACGACGACACAGGAGAAAGCTTTACTTATAGCGTTTCGGGAACCAATACGGACAATTCTTTCTTCAAGATTTCTGACAATAAACTATTACTTGCAAAAACATTAGATTACGAAATTAAAAATAGTTATACCATTAAAATCAAAGTTACTGATAGTAATAATGGATATATGGAAAAGAATTTCACCATAAATATTACAAACAGAAATGAAGCTCCTACCGATATTTCATTATCTAACGTAAAAATATACAAACATCAAAGTTCAGATTTCGAATTAGCAATAATAACAGCAACTGATCCCGATGATGGGGAGGTATTTAGTTTCGAAATTGCAGATAATACTCATTTTAAAATAACGGATAATAAATTGATTCTAAAATCAGGATTTGAAAATATAAGCTATAAAGAATTCAAAATAAGTATAACGGTATCAGATAGCAAATCCTTGAAATACACTAAAGATTTTACTATAACCATACAAGATACGCCTTTAAATATTGATCATAAAACAAAATCAATTGTAAATATTTATCCTAATCCTGTTTCTTCTAATATGATTGTAAAATCAGATAAACCTATCTTATCGATTGATGTAACAGATATAAATGGAAAAACCATACATAAAATAAAAAAAGTAAATTCAAAATCATATACTCTTAATTTTACTGAATTAAAGTCAGGTATATACATTATTAATATAAAGACCTCAACTGAAACTATATCAAAAAAATTCATAAAATCATAAATGTAATTTTAAATTATACTACTTCAGTGAATGAATGATTATTCTTTTGTACCGTAGGGATGCAGGACTGTGCATCCCTACGGTAATATTTTTTCTTACTAGATGCACTACTGTGTGTGTTTTCAGAATATTTTTGTTTTTTAGATGCACGTCCGTGCATCTCTACCTTTTTCTTTTTTATAATCTATCCTCATTCGATTACATTATTTTTTTTGGGTTTAAACAGATGCACGTCCATGCATCTCTACCTTTTTCTTTTTTATAATCTATCCTCATTCGACTATATTGTTTTTTTCTTTTTTATAATATAGCACCCACAACATTGAATACCGACTCACCTACAATATAATTTTTAAAGCCGTACTTCTTAAAAATAGTATTATGATAAATTTCATCTATACATTTATCATTATTTGATTAACAGAATTAAATTTATTTAACTCTTTAAAAACACTTATCAAATGTTATAGTATGTTAATTAACTCAACCTTTTCATGATTACACTCGTACATAAAAGTACATATCATAAAAACATATGTTCAACTATTTACTAATTTATTATTTAACTAAAAAACAACAAAAAAACTAGAACTTGGTCCAATTAATAATTTACAACTTAGTCAATCGAAAACCAAAGGCTATATAAAAGCAAAATTAATTGGAGCAAAAACTACAGAAGCATAAAATTTCTGTATGCCACCAAGGATGAACTGGAAAGAAACATCTGGACAAAACAGATAATAAGTCTAAAAACAACAGAGATAGGTCCTTTCAAACAAGCTACCATAATTTACATAAAAGCTATAGTTTATGGCAGATATAACAGCACCGAAGAAAGTAAAATTTATTCAATCGCAGTTCAATAATTTGTAGAATACAACTTAAAAACAAATAGTTTGAATGCAAGAATATTATAAAACCATTGGGATGCAGGGCATGTATCCCAATGGAATAATTCCAAAAGAATCTATCTGTGCCCACATATATTAATCCTATAAATAGAAATTCCAAGTTTCTCCTAGCCCATTGTTCCAACATAATAAATCAAACTGTTTCCGATAAAATAAATTCTCATTTAGCTTTGATATTATTATATTAAATTTGCACATATAACGGGTCAGTTCAAATAATGGGTGTACTATATAAAATAATGTATACGGCATAGTTAAACTGCATAAAAAAAGCTGTAAATCATATTAGGAAAGAAATATTTATAATAAGTAAATATGGGTGAAAATATTATTGTTAAGTATATTGCATAAAAGGCATATACAACAAAAGCTCGATGGATTGCATTGGACTAAAAATTTTTACGAATAAAAAGGCTGCAAGCCTTAAATAAGCATTAATAAATATTTTTTTTTATTAAACCACCGTGTAGTTGCATTGATCACATTTAACATGTATGTCATTTTTTTGATAAACTGATTAATACAAAATGCATATAAATTAACAATAAGCAATTTAGGATAATTATGAGAAATCATAATCCATAAAATACTAAAAACAAACATAACATATGAATAAGGACATTTTAGTTTTCTTCAGAAAATTCACAAATTTTTTATCACAACCATATCCTTTCTATTATAGGAAAAAAAACCTCCTGATAATTGCTGGATTATTGTTTGCAATAACTTTCCTCTTCAATTATTTCATAGAACCATTTGTAGTGTATACCCCTGAACATAAAATAAACTTCTTTTGGATTAGCGTAATTCATGCCTTCATTCTTGTTGTTATTATTGGACTACTTGGCTTAATCAGAACAAATTCAGAGACTGATAAAAATTGGAATATCCAAAAAGAGATATTATTAATTTCTTTATTCCTGTTACTTGTTGGAATTTCACAATTCTTAATTCGCGATATTATTTACAATAATCCTAATAATTGGTCGTGGAAATACTTTAACGAAGAAATCAAACACAGCTTTTTACTTGGTAGCATATTTGCCATAGTTTTGACTTCTTTAAATCACAATAGAAAAGCTTTTAAATTTAACAAAAACAAACAATCTGTAAAATTGGCAGATACAACAGAAGAGAAGGCAAGCATTTCAACTATCAACATAAAAACAAAAGTTAAAACCGATGCATTTAACTTAAATATAGATAAGTTTTTGTTTGCCAAATCCGATGGTAATTATGTTGAACTATTCATAAATGAAGATAAACTCAACAAAATAGTAAAACGTATTAGCTTGAAAGAATTGGAATCAAAACTTGTAAACTATCCTAATATATTTAAAACACATCGTTCATATTTGGTAAACCTAAAATATGTGGAAAAGGTGGTTGGCAATGCCCAAGGATACAAACTTAAGTTAAGTAATTATGATGAAACAGTTCCTGTTTCTAGAAATAAAGTTCAAGAATTTGATACAGCGATTAAAAAACCATAATTTCATCTTGTTATTCGTAACATATGCTTGTCAGTCGCAACAAAACATTTATTTTAAACTGTTTATCATATAGTTTTGCAAAAAAAAATAAAATTATGCGTAGACACGATTTAGATTGGTTAAGAGTAATTGTATTTGGATTACTTATTTTTTATCACGTAGGAATGTTCTTTGTTCCTTGGGATTATCATATCAAAAACAATATCACATACAATTGGCTGAAGTATCCAATGTGGTTTTTGAATCAATGGAGATTACCCATCTTATTTGTTATTTCCGGAATGGGAACATACTATGCCCTACAAAAAAGAAATTGGATACAATTTGCAGGGGAACGGATAAAAAGACTTTTTATCCCCTTAATATTTGGTATGACTTTTATAGTTCCTCCTCAAGTATTTGTGGAACGATTAGCTAAGAATCAATTTTCGGGAAACTATTTTGACTTTTGGCCCATGCATGCATTGCAAGGATCATACCCTGAAGGTAATTTCAGTTGGCATCATCTCTGGTTTCTACCCTACTTATTATTGTTTTCATTATTGCTAATTCCATTATTCTTATATTTAAAGAATCACAATAACAATGGTTTTAATTTATTGTTAAATAAAATAGTCCAAAATCCATTCGGATTATATGTTTTTATCATTCCCTTATATTTTGTTGAAGCCTTTGTGGAACCATTTTATCCTGTAACTCATGCCTTGGTTGACGATTGGTTTACGATTATTAACTATACCTGTCTTTTTTTTTACGGATTCCTCCTAATTACAGTAAAAGATAAGTTTTGGAATACGGTTGAAAACCATCGAAAATATTTTTTAACTACAGGGATAATAAGCTTTACTATTATGTTATTATTAACTCATAATTATGAGGATTCAACAACCAGACATTTCATTGAAGCCTTTCTCAAAGTTCTAAATTTATGGTCATGGATATTAGCCTTATTCGGCTTTGCTGCAAAATATCTAAACCAAGCCAGTAAGATATTAAACTATTGCAACCAAGCAGTCTATCCATTCTATATACTACATCAATCCGTTATGTTAATAATTGCTTATTATCTAATTGATTTAGATTGGTCGTTGGGCTTGAAGTCATTAATTATGATTTTAGGAACATTTGAAATATCATGCATAATATATGAATTACTAATCAGACGATGGCGATATATCAGACCTTTGTTTGGATTAAAAACAAAGTAAAAAACTAGGAAAACTATGCTTATATAAGATCATTAAAGAGATATTCAGCTACCAATTTCATGCTTGAATACAATTACTAATCAGTGAATTGTATTCAAGCATAGATAATATGTATACAGCATATCTGTGAGTCAAATCATATTTTTGTATTATAATTTTAAACAATACAAAAGATGAAAAGAAAATATAGACAAAATTCCTTTGCAAATATAGATATGACAGCTAAGACAGTAATCTTCACAGGAGGAACAGATGGCATGGGAAAAGAAGCTGTTAAAAAATTGATTCGGATGGGTGCAACAATTATGTTGCTAGGAAGAAATAAATCCAAAACAAAGGATGTAGTTGCAGAACTAAACACAATAGCAAAACAAGAAAAAGCACATTATGTATATTGTGACTTAGCTTCGCTAGATACTGTTCGAGCTGCTGCACAATATATTTTGGAAAAATGCGCGACTATTGATTACTTAATTAACTGTGCTGGTGCAAATATTGGAAGCAGACAAGTTACAAAGGAAGGTTTTGAGATGAATTGGACTATAAACCATCTGGGTCCTTTCTTGCTAACTAATTTGTTACTAGATAGAATTAAGAAAACTCCCAATGCTAAAATCATCAACCTTACATCAGCAACAACAGGCTGGGTTAAAATGAGACTCGACGATTTGCAATTGACAAAAAAATGGAGCTTACTACAGTCATATGCTCAGGCAAAATTGGCAATGATTATGTGTACACGCAAACTAGCCAAAGAATTGAAAGGAACAGGTATTACTATTAATGCACTTAACCCAGGTTTTATAAAATCAAATCTACTGCGCGAAGGCAAAGGATTGGATAGAATTATTGGTGTACCATATATGTTTCTATGCGCCGAAAGAACAGAGAATGGCGGAGATAGAATCTTACGTTTGGCTCTTTCGGATGAATTTGAGAATGTAAGTGGTAAATTCATTTACGAAGATCATATCAAAAATCCTAATCCAGAGGCTCTGGACAATGAATTAATAGAACGCATATGGAACATAAGCCGAGAACATATCGGTATTATTAACTAAGAACAGTATAACAAGTCTCATTATCAATCATAATATATATAAAATCGGTGCATACAAGCTGCAATATTTTGTGAGTTAACCAAATTTCAGATATGCTTTATAATTAGTCGAAATAATTCTGCACAGATATAAAAAACTAGCCCATCATATAAGTTTCCTGCTACGATGGGCTAGTTAATTGTATAAACTTATTGATTTTCCTATCAGACAGAATTTATATTTTCTCAAGAGCATGATGGAGAGTCCACCGATAATAAACCCTAACGGTATCCTATGCAAAAGATAGCTTATTTTTTCTTTTAAATTATTTCTATGTTTAGAAAATATTTGATTTCCTAATAAATTAAATATCAGCCATACAGGCTTATTTTTAAAGCGTAACTTCACAACATCAGGCATAGCCTGATGTTATGCAATAAGAGCCTTTCAGGCAAATTTGCATTAAAAAAGCTACAAGTATAACAAATACCTAAGCTGAAAGGAAAAAAAATAGAATCCAACAGATATTTTTTATTAGAAATTAATTCATTTTGCCTGAAAGGCATATACAACAAAGCCCAATGAAAGGAAATGCGATAAATAACAATAAAAAAGAAAAGGCTTAAAGCCTTA
>JAOARN010000105.1 GCA_025210485.1 Marinifilaceae bacterium
AGCAAAAGAACCAGAGCATCCCATGTTCTGGTTCTTAACCAAAACCGCATATTATTAAGCAAAAATAAAGGTGTGGAGCTCCATAACAGATCTACACTCCTGCTTTTCAAACCATATTTTCACCCTTATAAATCAACCGCAAAATGAAGAACATTAAAAATATTACCCGTACCGCAAGACACCTAACAGACAAGATCATCAGAAACAGTGCCACAGGAGACAAACAAGATGCACGCAACCGCAACGACCAAGCCAACAGCTCACCTACCACAGGATTCCTCGATCGCAACATCCATGAGATCGTCATCCTTATCATCCTCTTCACCTGTCTCTTCGGTCATCGTCTTAACATCCCATCTCCCACACTCAATAAATTCACAGAATACCTCGCCTACGTCATGTGCTTCCTCTTCGGTCGCCATCGCAGTAACTAAAATAACACCATTCATTCATCACCAATATTTATACCTCATTCTGAACCAACTGTAAACCCCAAACAAGCCCCTTCTTCTTTATGAAAAAGGGGCTTGTTTTCAAAATCTTATGCAATAAATTAAAATTATTATCCTCAAGGTTGATTCCTAAAACAATGTGTAAAAAAACATATTTGACTCGAGATAAATCTATAATCTTGAAGTTTTTACTTTATATTATATTTATAACCTAGTTCTACTTTTCCTATCTGCTTTTTTCTTAAATTTGTCAAATATGTCAAGAAACAATCTAAATATTCATTATGATAGGAGATTAAATAAGAGAATTAATAGAGAGAATAATTATATCTTACTTAGTCGGCTTGCTTCTAAATTAGAAACTGACATTGCAATATTAAGCAAAATGAAGCTTAGAGACTGCCCTTTATAAAGAAGGAATACATTGTAAAAGCTTGACAAAATATTTGAGTAAGATGATAAGGAGCTGTTTACTATTTGCCTTACATATAAGACAGTTAAAACTATCGAGAAAGAAAATTACGAAACAGGAGCTTTAGAACTTGTATTATAAATATTGAAATTTAAAAACCAGAAATAACCGAAAATCGTAAAGAAATACCTAAAACTTAAACCATGGAGGATAAGAAAAATAATACAGAAACAAAAATACATTTTAAACAAGGTAAGAATGATTTATTATCATCCATTGTTGAAGGTGGCGATGCTATAAAAACAGAGGAATTACAAGAAAAGCAAATTGATTTTATTAAAGAAAAAATCAGTGAGCTTTTTAACATGAAAAATGTTCATTTTTTACTTGGTTCAGGTACCAGTGTAGATGCTATTCCTACAATGGCAGGATTATTTGAAGCAGTAGAAGATAAAATTAATGAATTGTCGGAGGTCAACAAGGCAATAAAAGATGAATTTAACGATATTTCAAAACGAGCTGAAAAAAATAACCTTGAAGATATACTTGGTATTTTATATTCTAACCGTGTCTATCTAGAGGGAAGCGAGTATAAAGATAATCTAGAAACATGTGAAGCACTAATCAAAATTATTGAAAATGAAATTTTTGATAAAATAAATGTCAAATTCAATGAAGAAAAGGCAGAAAATATACTTGGTACATACAAAGAGTTTTACTCTAAAATAGCTTTACGAAATAAAGACCTAGCAAGAATAAGTGTTTTTACGACTAATAACGATTTGTTTAATGAGACTGCATTAAATAGTTTAAATATACATTATATAAACGGTTTTAACGGTGGTATTCATCGATACTTTAATCCAGCGATGTTTAAATATACATTCTCTAAACGCATGGATACAGGCATAGAAAAATTTGAACCTGTTGAAAATATGGTAAACCTATATAAAATTCACGGTTCTATTAATTGGGTTGAAGATGACAAAAACCAAAATACATTTTTCAAAATAAAAGAAATTTCTACCCCAGACAATTCAAAAGAGAATGTGTTGATTTATCCGACTCCAACGAAGCAAAATAAAAGTTTAGGTAGTCCTTATGTTGAGATGTTCAGAGAATTCCAATGTAAATTACTAGAACCATTAAGTGTATTATTTGTTATTGGTTACAGTTTTAGTGATGAGCATGTTAACAATATTATATATCAAGCTTTAGCTACCAATACAACAATGAATTTAGTTGTTATTAACGATTTGTCAAATAAGGATATTTTCAATATTGATGATAATAGGATATATAAAATATGGGAGGAAGTTTCTGAAGGTTATAAAGGAAATAGGCTACACTTTTTCAAATCAATAGTAGAAAAGCTTCTTCCTAATGTAAATGCTTTTAAGGCTGAGAATAATAGCTTAAACGAATTTATTAAGTTCTATAATAAAAATATTGCTAATGAAAATAGGTAAAATAATTTCTGTAGAATACGATAAGTTCAGAATAAAGCTCTTTCAATCCACAAAAACATCTACGGTAAGTATCGAGGGACAGGTTTACTATTTTGGTAATATTGGTAGTTATTTAAAGACCTTAAATCCTACAGGAGATACTATTATTTGTGAAGTTATTTCCGTATTAGATTATAATTCCGAAACAAACCTATATTCTTCTTATAACCTTGACAGTTCAAGGGAACTTGTAATAAAACCAGTAGGTACTATTACGAAAAGTAAAGACTTTAATATGGGTATAGGAATATTTCCATCAATTTATAGTGATGTTAGCATTGTAACTACTGATGATATTAAACAAATTTTGTCAAGTACAAAGGTCGAACCTATTGATGAAAATTATTCAAGAATTCATAAGGAAATAGAGCTTGGCTATAGCAAAAACATGATTAACTATCGTGTAAATTTGAATATAAATAGACTGTTTAATATTCACACAGCTGTATTAGGTAATAGTGGTAGTGGAAAATCTAACACCATAGCACACATTTTGCAAAATGTATATCGTAAAAAAAATAATTACGCCAAAGGAGCAAAAACAATACTCTTTGATGTAAATGGAGAATATAACAGAGCTTTTGAATCTGGTTTATATTCAGATGTTGAATCTATTTTTTATAAGCCAAACGTAGAAGAAGGTGCTTACAAAAAATTTGAACTGCCGTACTATTTAATGAATCTTGATGAATGGCTTGCATTTTTACTAGCATCTGATAGAACACAAAAGCCATTTTGGGATAAGGTATTACAAGAAAGTTTTAAGTTTTATAAGATACTTAACAATCTTACTGAAGATGTGACAGAAACTGAAAAGTTTATTAATTATATTAAATGGAAAGTCAAAAATATTCTTCATAATATAAATTCACAGGTTGATAGTGATACATCTAAAATGACTTCCGCTAAAGGTGCAATTGCGCAAATCAGAAAGACTTTTACTGAAATAAAAAAAAATTTAGATGAAAGTTTATCTTCTGATTTATCAAAGTTTCTAGATAAATGTAATGATGTGTGTGGAATTAGCTTTGGTACAAATAACAATTCTTTATCTGATGCTTTACCAAAATTTGTCCATAACGGGACTGTTAAACATGTATTAATTAGTCAATTAAATCAAGGAGGATATTTTACGACAACAGTAGAAGCTCGTTCAAATAATGAAACTTTTAAGCAAATTGATGAAGCAGCAGCAATAGAGGCTGATAATGAAAGACTTAAAGAGGGAGATTATTTTGATTATAAATTTTTAAAAACAGCCATAGATATAGTTTTACTGGAAGAGGAAGCTAAAGGAAATAGTCGAATACGTGAATTTACTTCTACAATGCTATCAAGGTTAGACTACTTTCTTACTAATATTGATAACGCTTTCCTTAGAGACATAAAAGGCAGCTATAAAAATTATAATGACTACCTAAAACAGACGTTTGGAATAGGCGATAAAACAAAAAAACAGCTAATTATTATTGATACGAGTGAGATTGGTGCTGACGCTTTAGAACTTATGACGGGAATTGTAAGTCGTATGTTATTTGATTACAGAAAACTAAAAACAGGTGAGGATAGACGTAAAGAGCCTATTCATTTAATTCTTGATGAAGCGCACCGTTATATTAAAAAAGACACTGATTATATTCTTAAGGAAAATATTTTTGAACGTATAGCACGTGAGGGGCGTAAGTTTTCATTGTACTTACTAATTTCATCACAACGTCCATCTGAGCTATCACCAACAGTATTATCTCAATGTGGAAATTATATTATTCATAGAATACAAAATGAAATAGATATGAAGTTTGTGTATTCAGTACTACCATATTTCTCTGAGAACTATACAATCAAGGTAAAACAACAAGTACCTGGAGAAGCTCTAATATTTGGTAATTGTGTACCTATGCCTTTACACGTTAAAGTACACGAAGCCAAACCTGCTCCAAACAGCGAAAATTGTGACATTAGCAAAGAATGGTTTGATTATAAATAAAAACAACAAATGATAAATTTGTTCAGGAGAATATCGAATTATCAAAAAATTAATTTAGAATGAAATTCAACGAAGATTCAAGAGTAAAAATACCAGCGATACTGCATTTTTGCCGTTTGGGATATGATTATATCTCATTGAAAAATGCTACTTGGGATTTAGATACAAATATTTTCACCGACATATTTAAAGAGTCTATCAACAGAATAAATCCTGATCTTGATGAGGATGGAGTTGACAGACTTCTTCAAGACATATCTTTGCTACTCGATAATGAGGATCTTGGAAAGACATTTTACGAAAAGCTTAGGGCCGTTTCAGGAACTAAGCTTATTGACTTCGAAAATTTCAGCAACAATACCTTCAATGTAGTTACAGAACTTACATACAAAAATGGTGATGAGGAGTTCAGACCTGATATAATACTGCTTGTTAATGGTATGCCTTTAGTTTTTATAGAGGTTAAAAAGCCAAATAACCATGACGGAATTATTACCGAGCGTAATCGTATTAATAAACGTTTTCAGAATAAGAAGTTCAGGAAATTTGTGAATATTACTCAGCTAATGGTATTCTCAAACAATATGGAGTACGACAATTTAGACTCTGAGCCATTACAGGGAGCTTTTTATGCTTCTCCATCATATTTTGAGCCAATATTCAATTATTTCAGAGAGGAGGAAATACTCGATCTTAATTCAATTCTTAAAGAAGAAGATGACGATCTCGAGAACTTTGTTTTAAAAGACAATAACCTTGCAGTAATAAAGACTTCACCAGAATTTATTACCAATAAGAATGTTAATACGCCTACAAACCGAATTGCTACTTCTTTGTTCAGTAAAGAAAGGCTTGCTTTTATTCTTCAGTATTCAATTGCTTATGTAAACGAAAAGAAAGGTTTAGAGAAGCATATAATGAGATATCCTCAGATTTTTGCGACTAAATCAATTGAACGCAAGCTCGATGAAGGTATCAAGAAAGGTATTATCTGGCATACTCAAGGGAGTGGTAAAACAGCACTGGCATATTATAATACAAGATACTTAACTGACTATTTCCAGACCAAACAAGTTATTCCGAAATTCTATTTTATTGTTGATCGTTTAGACCTTTTAATTCAGGCTCAGCGAGAGTTTAAAGCCAGAGGATTGGTTGTTCATATAGTTAACTCTAAACAAGAATTTGTAAAAGATATAAAAACCACTACTGCCATTCATAACCATTCCGGAATACCTGAAATAACTGTTGTTAATATTCAAAAGTTCAACGAAGATGCGCATGTTGTATCAAAGCAGGATTACGATATAAATATCCAGCGTGTTTATTTTCTGGACGAAGTTCACAGGAGTTATAACCCTAAAGGTAGTTTTCTGGCTAATTTAACCCAGTCTGATACAGACTCTATTAAAATAGGATTGACAGGAACACCGTTGATCTCGAAAGACTATTATTCAAAGGATTTGTTTGGTGATTATATACACAAATATTATTACAACGCTTCCATTGCCGATGGTTATACGCTAAAACTTATTAGAGAGGAAATTGAAAGCGATTACAAAATTGTACTTAAAGAAGCTCTTGATAATATAAAAGTACTAAAAGGCGATATTAAGAAAGAAGATGTTTTTGCTCATCCCAACTTTGTTGAACCTATGCTTGATTACATAGTTAACGATTTTGAAAAAAGTCGTTTAACTTTCTCTGATAGTTCTATAGGAGGTATGGTTGTATGCGATAGTTCGAAGCAGGCAAAAGAGATGTTTAAGATCTTCAATGAAAAATATACTCTTCAGTCTGATACTCTTGAAGACCTAAAAATGTCAACTGAAGAAAGACCAAATTATAGGAATAAAATAAAGAACGATAATAAAGTAAAAACTGCTGCATTAATTCTTCATGACGTTGAAACTAAAGAAAGAAGAAAAGAACTAGTAGAAGACTTCAAAGAAGGGAAAATTGATTTTCTTTTTGTGTATAATATGCTCCTTACAGGTTTTGATGCTAAAAGACTTAAAAAACTTTATATCGGAAGAGTAATAAAACGTCATAACCTGTTGCAGACATTAACCCGTGTTAACAGAACTTATAAAAAGTTTAGATACGGATATGTTGTTGATTTTGCAGATATACGAGCTGAGTTTGATGCAACCAACAAAGCTTACTTCGATGAACTCCAGACTGAACTTGGAGATGAAATGGAATTTTACTCGGACTTGTTTAAATCGAAAGAAGAAATAGAAGAAGAAATTTCGGAAATAAAAGAAGTGCTCTTTCATTACAATATTGAAAATGCAGAATTGTTTTCTCAACAGATTACAAAAATACAGGACAGAGATACTATACTGAAAATTAAAAAAGCTTTGGGTGATGCTAAAAGCTTGTACAACCTGATACGTTTATTCGGTCACTTCGATTTACTTGAAAAGGTTGATTTCAAAAAACTATCACAACTATACCGAGAAGTGGATAATCATTTAGCTCTTTTAAATACAAAGGAGCAACTCGAAAACAATGTTGATAATACAAACCTGTTGAATGTTGCTCTGGAGGATGTTCTGTTCCATTTTACAAAAATAAATGAGGAAGAACTTATTCTTGCCGATCAGTTAAAAGATACTCTGCGTAAAACAAGAGAAACTATGGCAAATAATTTTGACAAAAAGGATCTGGAATTCGTATCTCTTTACAAAGAACTGAAAAGGTTATTCGACAAGAATAATCTTGACGAGGTAACTCAGGAAGAGATGAAACACAATATTGGTGCATTATCTAAGATATACGAAAAAATTAAAGAACTTAACCGACAAAATAATTTATTGAAGGATAAGTATAATAATGATGCTAAATATGCTCGTATTCATAAACGTTTGGTAGAAAACGGGGGTATCTCAAAAAAAGAAAGCAAAATTTTTTATGCTTTGCAATCTGTAAAAAATATTGCAGATTTGCATGTTATACAGAATAACAAACTTTTAGAAAACGAAAGCTATTTTGGACAAGAAATGATGCGACTGGTAATAGATCAATTTAGGAATAAGAATAAGGTAAATTTGAATGTTGAATCATCTAAATACATAAATAATTTAATAGTATACGAATACATCAACGAATTCTACGGAAGAGCAGTTTAAAATACAGATATGACAGATTTAGAATTTCAGAATAAAACTAAAGCTTTAATTGATAGTCTTAAAAGCATAAGTGCAAATTACGGATTGGGGAATGATGCAAGTGAATTTACAATTATTACTCAGGTATTTCTTTACAAGTTTATAAACGACAAATTTGCTTATGAACTGAAAAAGATTGACAGTAATTTGGCAAAAGCCAACAGCTGGGGAAAAGAGTTGTGCAAATACTCAGAAGATGATTACGAAATGTTGTTGTTACAACTTAGTGCTGACACTGCAAAGTTAAAACCTGAACATTTTATTTCAACACTTTTTAGCCGTCAGAACGAAAGCGATTTTGCAAAGTTGTTTGACGATACCTTAATGGATATTGCCTTTACCAATAACGATATTTTCTCTGTTAAAACAGATGGAGGAGCAAAAGTAAGATTGTTCGAACGTATTACTGAATTCATTAAGGACGAATCTAAGAGAGACGCTTTTGCAAAGGCAATTGTAAATAAGATTGTATCTGTAAATTTCGAACATATCTTTACTCAGAAATACGATTTCTATGCCACAATTTTTGAATACCTGATTAAAGATTACAATAGCAATAGTGGCGGTAAATATGCTGAGTATTTCACACCCCATGCCGTTGCCAAGATTATGGCTTCCATTATGGTAAATAAACCAGTACATAATGTAACTGTTTATGATCCAAGTGCTGGTTCTGGAACTTTACTTATGAATATTGCACATGCAATTGGGGAGGATAAATGTACCATTTACTCTCAGGATATTTCTCAGAAATCATCAGGTCTATTGCGTTTGAATTTGATATTGAACGGTCTTGTACACTCAATATCTAATATTATTCAGGGTAATACAATTTTACACCCGTACCACAGAAATAAAAAAGGGGAACTGGAAAAATTCGATTATATAGTATCGAATCCACCTTTCAAGCTTGATTTTTCTGACTTCCGCGATGATCTTGACAGCAAGGAAAACCATGAAAGATTCTTTGCGGGAATACCAAAGACGCCGGCTAAGGCAAAAGATAAAATGGCTATTTACGCATTGTTTTTACAGCATATAATATATTCTTTAAGTAAAAACGGGAAAGCAGCTATTGTTGTACCTACTGGCTTTATTACGGCGCAGAGTGGTATTGATAAAAAGATACGCAAAAAACTTATTGACAGTAAAATGCTTGCAGGTGTGATAAGTATGCCAAGCAATATTTTTGCAAATACACCAACTAATGTATCTATTGTTTTTATAGATAAAAACAACCATGAAGATGTTGTATTGATCGACGCTTCTTCCCTGGGGAAAACAGTGAAAGATGGGAAAAATCAAAAAACAGAACTAACTCCTGAAGAGGAGCAGTATATCATCAACTCTTTTCTCAATAAATCAGCCATAAATGAGTTTGCGGTGGTTGCAAAATATAATGAGTTAAAAGAAAAAAACTACTCTCTTAGTGCAGGGCAATATTTCGATATTAAAATTGAATATTCCGATATCTCCCAACAAGAATATTTGGATAAGATGAAATCCTTTCAAGATAATCTAAATGCTCTTTTCAATGAAAGCAAAGTCCTTGAAAATAAAATTCAAAATAATTTGAAAGGGTTAAGATATGAGTAAAATGATCAAATTGGGAAGAGTTGCATCTTATAGCGCATCTCGCATAGACATTGATAAAATCAATCAAAATAATTATGTAACAACTGATAACTTATTGCAAAATAAAAAAGGTAAAGAAAAAGCTTCAAGACTACCTCCAAATACAAGGACTCTTCCTGAATATCAGGAACAAGATATTTTAGTTTCCAATATTAGACCTTATCTAAAAAAAATATGGTTTGCTTCTGATTATGGAGGTGCTTCTTCAGATATTTTGATATTTAAAAGTAATCCAGACCAATGCTCAGAATATATCTATTATTCACTTCTTGAAGATCGTTTCTTTTCACATATGATGAATGGATCTAAAGGGAGTAAAATGCCAAGGGGTGATAAAGGTCAGATCTTAGAATTTCTTGTCTTTAACCATACCTTATCTACTCAAAAAAAAATCGCCAAAGTTCTTTCTGACCTAGATTCAAAAATTGAATTAAACAACAAAATAAATCTGCAACTAGAGGAAATGGCTAAAACAATATACGATTATTGGTTTGTGCAGTTCGATTATCCAGATAAAAATGGAAAGCCATATAAAGCATCTAGTGGCAAAATGGTTTATAGTGATGAGCTAAAGAGGGAAATACCTGATGGGTGGGAAGTTAAAACTCTTTCCAAATGGATAGACCATAACAAAAGCGGGGATTGGGGTAAAGATTCTGAAGAAAGTAACTATGTGAAAAAAGTTTCCTGTGTACGTGGAGCTGACTTAAATGGCTTAAATGGAAAAGGAGAATTAAATTCCCCGACACGTTTTATTCTTGAAAAGAACTCTCATAAAATATTAGAGTCTCACGACCTAATAGTTGAGATTTCAGGTGGTAGTCCAACACAATCAACTGGAAGGCTTGCTTTCGTTACAGACGAAACATTAAAACGCTTTAACAACCCATTGATCTGTTCAAATTTCTGTAAAGCTCTTACTTTGAAAGATGTGAAATACCTTTACAACTTCGTATATCAGTGGAACAGCTTATATGATAACAATGTTTTATTCGGTTGGGAAGGGAAAACAAGCGGAATAAAGAATTTGCTTTTTGATAGTTTTACAACTCATCAGAAAGAACCATTCCCAAAATCAGATATAGTCGAAAAATTTTATGAATTTGCTGACCCTATCCACAATAAAATTCAAAAAAACTTACAGGAAAATCAGAAGCTTACAGAGCTGAGAGATTGGTTATTGCCAATGCTTATGAATGGACAGTTAAGTGTAAAGGAAACAGAGGGGGGAATAAATAGTTCTGATGAGCAAGGTCAAAGTAGTTCAACAGATCCAAGAATAGAATATTTAAATAAATGACTTCTGAAAAGTTTAATGAAAATGTTGTTTTTAATAGATTAGAACAATTCCAGAACAGACTTCTAGAAGAAACTGTATAAAAAAATATACAACTTGAATTTCAAAGTTCTGACATTCTCAATGTGTTAAGATTCTTATATTCAAACAAAAAGAAGAATGTTTCATTTTACCAGGTCATTAATATCCACGATGTTAATATTATTTTAAAAAAAATATGACTCGAGATAAAAAGAGTAAAGTTTCATTTGAAGCAAATTCCTTTTTTTGCTTCAAATGAAAAAAGAATTTTAAGAATAATGAAACGATATCTATAACTTCAACTGAAACAACCAAATGTAGCATAAGAGACATGGGGAATGTTAGTTATATACTCATATTATAGAATACAGAAATATACAATAAAGGTATATTCAAGTTCGAATAAAAACATTAAAGACAATTCATTTGTTCTCATAACAAACACATTTAATCAATTCTTGTTATGAGAACTTTTTTTATTATTCTTTCAGCAATTATTCTTCTTTCTTGCTCAAAACAACAAGAACCAGAATTGAATACTTACATTGGTAATATCAATACAGAAAAGATTACCACCACTAATATCCACCCTAAGAAAGTAGATGGTAATATTAAGATTAAGATTACAATTAATACACAGACTAAAGAGGTTTCTGCATTTCTTGAAGCTATTGAAGAGGTAAGTCATAATCTAGAGATTCATACTTCTCTTGATCTTAATGCATTTTCATTTCTCAATAATTTAGAATCTGTAGGGGATACTCTCTTTATGGATTTAAAAGACTCACCAACGATTTCTCTAGATTTCCTACGTAAGTTTAAGAGTGTACACACAATTAAAATTATCAATGGAAGGGAATTAAATGACTATTGTACTCTTCATTATCTATTACAAGAACTACCAGAAAACGATATTATCTTAATTAACAATAAATACACTCCCACCTACGAACAAATAGTAAATGGAAGATGTAGCAGCAATATGCCACCTCTTCCTCCTTCAAATCTTAATGGATCAATACCTGTGTTTGATAAACAGTTTTATTAAATCTTTATTTAAATAGGACATTCTTTAGAGTTGAACTTATTTTATTAATTTTTTTTATTTCCCCAGAATCCCTCACTTCATCCTTGTCCCCAAAGATTAAGAACTTTAAAATTTCATAAATATTCATTTTAAGAAATACTTTCACATGCCAAGATTCAATAAGTACATTTTTATGATTAAAAGGTGAAATAAAATTACGAATATATTGATCTGGTAAGTTTGGTTTATTAGTAAATAATATATAATCTGAAATATCATTATATATAATTTTGTTTTTTAAACGTAAACTAAAATTTGATTTAAAATATTCACGAAGTTTAGTTCCTAAAAAATCAGGCTCAAGATAAATAACAAGCTTATACTTACTTAAGAAAGGTTGATCTTTTGTTTCCCATTTGTAACCGTATTCTTCATTTCCTTTTTTGGGATCATACAACAAATATCCAGCAAGCCAATTATGAAAAAGTAAGGTCTGTTCCTCTCTACTCATTTGAGCTCTAAGATTCTTCATATAGTCTTGTTTTTCGCTAGTAGCTAAAACTTCTTGAGAATCAATATATTTTACCATACGGTACAAATGATAAAAGTACGTAGCTAACGAAGAGAAATATTCTTTTTTTAAATAAAAATCTTCATATAGTTCAGTGTATGCTTTTTTATTATTGTCATCTAATTTAGATTTCATTTTTTTTGCTAACAATATCATGGCCTCCTTTCCAGTGACAATTACTTGTGTATTTTGTGGATTAAAAATTCGTTCTACAATATTTTGACGGATATCTCCTTCTATTTTCTTTTTTATAACTAACGCAGAAATTTTTGAGTCACTATTATCGACTTTTATTTCATTAAGATTCTCACGATGAATAGCTAACATCTGAAAGAAAGTATTTTCTACACTAGTTCTTTTAGAATCTTTACTTGCAATCTCGTTTGCCTTTAACTGTGCCCAGAAGGCCCAGAAAGTAACCCATCCAACACATGCAGCTATATACGGTGTTAAGAATTCCCATAAAGTTTTTTTGTCTTCATAATTAACTTTTGAATAGAAGCTACTAGCATTTCTCAATATTGCAACACTCGTAAAATTACTTCCTGATAGCTGATAATCTTTATATCCTATTAAAATCACACATATAATAGGAACGAAACAGAAATCAACATACACCTTTCTTTCAGACTTAGACTGTATACAAAAACGTATGAATATATATGATACAATTGAAACATAAGAAAATAGAGATGACTTAGAGAATAGACATAAAACGACTAAAACAATATCTAAAATGACATAAAAAATAACCATGGAAAATAATTTTCTTTTCATATTATAATTAAGAAAAATTTCCAATATCACAAATATTCAACAATATATAGGATGAGATATTGGAAATAAAGAAGGTCGAAAACACATTTTATATACTAAACAGAATATAAATAATGAATATCAAAAACAATGATTGCAAATTTAGAATATTTTATCAAATAATTACAAAAAGCCCCATGTATTATAGTATTTATAACAAACTGGGATTAATGACAATAAGGTTAAAAGACATCAATTTATATCTTGTTAAACAAAGAAGAAAAAGAAAGTAATATCATCTTCCTTCGGACAATATAGTTAGATTAAAGAAGCAGATATAATATAACGATATGAATATTGCAGTCGTTATAATAATGATCGAAGGATGTCTATTTTAATAATATCTTCTACAAATATGTCATCCCTTCGGGATTTTGCTGATGCAATAAATGAAATAATGCAGCTGTAATTCAAACAATAAATAAATTGGGCAGACACATGTATCAGCTCCTACCATACTTTATGTGACAGTGCCACATTCAACGTGGATTAAAAGGTACTTTATCCATGGTTTCTTCATGGTTTGTCCATGGTTCCTCCATCGAAAACCCCTAAATCGATGGACAAACCATGGAGGAACCATGGACGAACCATGGAGGAAC
>JAOARN010000008.1 GCA_025210485.1 Marinifilaceae bacterium
GCACCTATATTTCTCGTGTTGAAAACGATGGAAGTAACATAACTTTAAAAACTCTATTTGAGATTGTTGAAAAAGGACTTGGAGGAAAATTAAATATTCAAATAGAAGTGTAAAATTTACAAATACGCCCTACAACATTGGATATGCTTAACTATATGATAAAGCCTAAATAGTGTTTTAATTAGTTTTTAATGGTGGGGGAGTTTATTCTTGCCTCGAACAAATATTTATAATTCTTTCTCCATACAGTAAAAAGGGAAGTTTCTCTCAGGGAAATTCACTTTTCCTCTAATGAAAAATTCCCTTGTTCTATAAAAATCAATTACTCGGGTATTTGGGCTATATGCATCCAGCCTGATTGAGCTGTAATTGTTTTCCGTAGCAAATTTTTCAGCAAAATTCATTAGTTTTCTAGCATTACCTTTTTTCTGGTTTTTCGGATTAATTACAAGTCTATGAATTACTAAGACTTTTGTGTCGTCGAAAATCCAATCAATTTTTTCATATTCTTTCTCTTGTTCTTCGCTAATATTAATTGCTCCGATTATTTCATCGTCCTTTGATAAAACATAGAGGAATTCATTTTTAATATCTTGCCTTATAATTTCTAAGTTTGGATAATTTTCAGTCCACTGAAAAATCCCATTTTCAATTAAATTCTTTTTAGCATTCACATAAATGTTAAAAATTTTATTTATGTCGTTTATTTTAGCAATTCGTATTTCCATAGTTGTTGTATGAATTTTTGCAAGCTGTACTTTGTATACCTAGAATTAGTTTGTGAGTTTTATGTATTTGAGGTTTATACGCAGTTTAAGGAAGATTCAAATATTGACATTTAGCACTTTCTTAGTCAATACTTGTATCTTCTTTGAATATAATTTAGATTATTGTGTTAAAATTATAATCTATGAATATAGGGCATTTTAGATCCATGCGAAATATTTTTTAAGAACTGGCTAGCATTTGTTTATTTGTGGCATGGTCTAATTAATTCTAGCTGGTTTTTTTTAATAATCAGCTTGGTATCCATGACCATTTTCGCCATAAAAAATCAGCCATTTTGCTAAAGAGAAAATTATATGAACTTTTTGCACAATTGAATCTTCTGAATCCTCTGGAGGCATTCTCTGATTTTTTAAATACTGAAGATTATGTTGATTGGCTATTTTTTCTCCTTTTGACATTAGGCGTCTTCCAAAATCTAATGTATCCTCTGCTAATTTTGTTTGCCAAGCTTCACCTACTAAGTCTGGGCCTAAAATATCTTCACATTCATAAAGAAATTGACCCCTAAAAACATTTTCGTCTTGACCTAATGAAATGTAGACAGGTACACCATCTTTTTCAGGAGCTAATTCTAAAACATAATAGCCTTTGTTTTCTTCTATAAACTGCTCTTTAGATATATTTTCATCTAATTCCAAGCGCTTTTTATCAAGCCATTCGTTCGCAATTTCGTCATATCCAACTCTGGGCGCTTTTAAAGTTTCGTAGGTCGATATCTGATTTTCAAACCATTCTTTTAATAAATCATCTTGGCTTGGCTTTTTCATACCTCTAAGCTTTTCTGAAGAAGTTAATTCTGGAATAGTGCCTGATTCAAGTATATTGAAGATTTCAACAAATCTCTTTTCAAAACCGGGTTTGGCCTTTCCCATAGGTCGCATATCTAATCCCATATTGTTCTTTGTTTTATGTTTAGTTAGTGACAATGATAAATAAAATATTTAAATTATCATAAATAATTATAGATTATCTATTGGCTAGAATGTGCTGATAGATTCAAAACAGTCCTAATAAATCAATAAAACAAGTAGGGGGCTAACTATTAAAATATATAGTCTTAATAGTTTTAAAGAGCTTTTACTGTTAAAAAATTAAGGAGAAATTAAGTTTTGATTTAGATTGTAATTTTGGATTTGTATAATTACGGGCTGGTTTTAATTTAAAAGATATTTGTTAATGCTTATTTCAGGCTTACAGCTAGCCTATGCAAAACTTATAAAGAAATTAGCCTGTGTTTTTCAATACTCCTCTTTCCTTATATGGTCGATTTTAGATGTGTTATTGTCTTTTTAAGTGATTGAATTTGTATGAAAAATATTTTTCATGCTTTTTCTTGAAGTAGACATCAAATTTTTGAGCATTCCAATAATTTAGAAGAAGCTATTACCAGAGAAAACAATTAAAAGGATTAAGAATAGAAAAGAAAGAAGCTTTGATAAATTCAATGAATCCTAATTGGAAATTCTATAGACTTAATGATTTATAATGTATGAGATCTTTCGCTCGTGCCTCGCTTCAAGATGACGGATAGTAGGAAGAGGGAACGTCTTGTTGAGCTTGCGAAACATCTACTATAATTCAAAGAATCGTGCTATAGAAATTATGAGATTCTTCATACTCGTATATTTTCCAAATATAGAAATAATTTAAAAGAAAAAACAAGCTATCTTTTGCATAGGCTAGCTTACAGCCTTTTTATTTATAAATTTTATCAAGCCCAATGCATCGCATTGGGCTATATTATATATGCCTTTCAGGCAAGATTTTATACTTGTAATATTTTAATCCTCTAAATTCTTAGGATTTGAATCAATGATTAATTGTTCTTCCTTTTCAGTGAGATACTATTTTTAGTCCAATTATAGACCCAATAAGACTTGTAAGAAAAAATATTCGCCAAAAATTGGCCGGCTCTTTAAAAACAAATATGCTTATTAATACTGTACCTACTGCTCCTACTCCTGTCCATACGGTATAGGCTGTTCCAATAGGCAAAGATTGAGTGGCTCTCATCAAAAGCCCCATGCTTACAATAAGTGAGATAAGAAAGCCTAAATACCAAAAATACATTTCAATTCCGGTACTTGCTTTTGCTTTTCCTAGGCAAGATGCGAATGCTACTTCAAATAATCCTGCAATAACTAAAATAATCCAATTCATTTTTTTTGCTTTTTGCAAAGTTTAAAAATGTAATTGAACTATTTTTTTACAAATGATAAAAAATACAATTATCTAGATTTTGCTCTAATTCTACTCAAGCTTACTTGAGTAATGCCTAAATAAGAAGCGATATATCCTAATTGTACCCTTTTTATTAAATCGCTTTGATTTTTTAAAAGTTCATTATAACGTTCTGTTGCCGTTTTTAGTTGTCTGGATATAAGTCTTTCTTCTGTTTTAATAAGTTCTTTTTCAGCTAATTTTCTTCCCCAATTGGCAATGCTTAAATTGGATCTGAAGAGTTCTTTTAATTTTTTTATTTCAATCTCGTATAATTCACAGTCTTCTAGTAATTCAATAAACTCATAGCCTTTTGTGTTTTCAATATAGCTTTTCATTGAAAGTACTGGATCTCCTTCTTTGCCAAACCAAAATGTTATTTCATTGTCTGGGAAATTAGCAAATGCCCTTACTATACCTTTCTTTATAAAGTATATGCTTGTTTCTATTTTATCAGCTCTCAATAATATATGTCCTTTGGAATATTTTACTTGTGTGAAATATTCTTTTAATATTGAGCTAGCAGATTTCGAAATAGGATGTATTTTATTAAGTATTTGTTCTATATCCATTTTCTATTTAGTGTTTTTAAAAGTTTTATATTTTTTCTATTGCTGTAAAATTAATATTTAAAACTATTCTTTATTTGCTTTTTAGCTATATAATCTAGCAGATAGTATCTCATAATTTTTTCTTGATATTTGACAATAAATAATATTGGTTAAGTATAATTCATATTGATTTTTGTAAAACACAGTTTTATATATGTTAATATGATATTATTTGGGTTTGTTTTCTTATTGTGTTGACTAATAGGATTGTAATCTTGTTGTTTGAAGTCTATTCTAGCTTTTGTATCACTTATTTAATAAAGTACTTATAACTTGTATATATAGAGAATGAGATTTAAAATAAAGGCTTAACCCTTAATTGAAATAATATGAAAAATATAAATCATGGTTTGCTAGTTAGTTTTTTATGTTTCTTTTTGATTGTGTTGTACATAAGTTGTGAAAGAACTATTACTAAAGGATACTTAAGTCCCGAAGCCGAAATACATTCTTTTTCTATTGATTCTTATGAAGCTGAGATTAATGGTGATAGCATTAGCTTAGAATTTAGATATGGTACAAATATTGATGAATTACAACCCATAATAGATATAAGTAAAGGAGCAAAAGTTACTCCTAAGTCTGGAGAGAAACAAGATTTTTCATCACCTGTTGTATATAAAGTTATTGCAGAAATTGGATTAGTTAAGGAGTATACGGTATGTGTATCTATTTTACCAAACACAGAGTCAGAGATTGAATATTTTATGGTTGATGATAAGAAAGCAAATATTCAAGGTACTAATATAATGCTTCTATTAGACTCTGGATTTAAACTTGAAAGTATAAAACCAACAATTCAATTGAGTGCCAATGCTAGTGTTTATCCTAAATCAGGTCAGGCAATTGATTTTAATACTCCTCAGAAGTATACAGTTACTGCCGAGGATGGAAGTAAGACTGTATACACAGTTACTA